>CASGED010000142.1 GCA_949300425.1 uncultured Bacteroides sp. | reverse complement strand
GGCTCAGCAGGAGTTGGCGGTAAGATGGTTGGGCTTGTGCGGGCTTTTCGTTTTGGGTTGGGGCGCCCGCTCCCCAAAAGTAATTTCTCAGGTTTTCAAGTAGGTTCATTGCGTTTCAAGTTTGGTTGACTGACTGAAGATGTGCCCGGCAGGAATGCCGCATCCCCTTGCGTTCGTTCGCTCTGCGAAGATACGAAATTTTTCACCCGAAAGCAAGTTTTGGGGGAGGAATAACGGACGGTTTCACATACTTTCGGATTCAAGCGTAGGTTTACACTTTGTACTTTGTGAAGTTTCACAGCATTTTGTTTAATGTCAGCGCGTTACGATGAAGGATAATACTGGACCGGGAAAATGCGTGAGCGAAATCATTCGAACAATTCGGAGTGGCTTCCAAGTCTGACAAGTTTCACAACATCTTCATTCATATCAAACCATATCAACAGGAAGTCGTTCTCGACATGGCACTCCATATATCCTTTGTATTTCCCAACCAACAGATGGGGATTGTATTTGATCGGAACCGTCCCTGTATTCTCCAAATGATTCAATACCGTCTTTAAGTGAAAAAGTTTATGCGGATTGTTCTTTATCCGTTTCAAGTCTTTCTTAAATTGGCTTGTCGGTTTTAGGATTTTCATAACGACTCTACGTATTCATCGAAGTGTTTCATATCAAGGGTGTCAAGCTCAACCCCACTCTCCGCTTCCTTCATCGCTTCAAGCGTTTTCTTGTTCGGCTTATACATTACATCCATCAACACGCTTTCCACAAAGTTGTTCAGGCTCCTGTTTTCTCTGCGTGCTTCTTCCTGCATTCTCTTGAGCAAATCTTCCCTGATCCGAAAAGAAGTTTGTTTCCTTGTTACAACAGTATTCATAATCAATCGTTTTTTGTATTACATTGTATCGCAAAGGTAATACAAATATTTGGATAACACAAAGATTCACGCCGTGAAAGCAATCACCGATAGCATCTTTCACCAGAAGCGCATATTTATCAACAAGTTAGGCGAGCTGTGAAAGCGTGAAGGCTTCGCCGGGACAGACGCTTTCCGCAGGTGTAAAGAGGGACTTTGGCTCGCTAAAGTCCCTCTTTAGAAACCTAAAGACGACCTTTGCCAAAACAGTGCTTCATGTTTGACAAAACACAGGGACATTTAAGGGGAAACACCGTCCCATTTAATGGGAAGCACCGTTACATTTAATGGGACGGGCGTTCACATTTAATGGGACGGGGCATAACATTTAATGGCGAAACCGGCCTGATATGAAAATGAGTAAAAGGACGGACAGCCTCATCCACATCGCCTGCGATTATTTCCGCCGGCACGGGGACGCCCGGCAGAAAGCCTATGCCTATCTGTACAAGGCAGGCATCAGCCGAGAACTTCAGAGGGAGGACGAGGCGCAACGGTTCTACCAATTGGCGGCGGAGGAGGTGGAGCAGACGGATGACGCCCGGTTGGGATACCTTATCTATATAGGCTTGTCGGAACTGTATGCGTACCAAGACTTGGGCGAGCATAGCTTGCGGATGGCGGACAAGGCCATGGAGTATGCCGGGCTGTGCAAGGATTCCGCTTATATCAGTGCTGCAATTACATTAAAAGCAAGATCTTATATTCTCTTGGATAGTTTGGATATCTCTGCTCGTCATTACAGGACAGCCTTGCTTTTTGCCAACAATCCTATAGATATGAGTGATGTGAGCAATGAACTTGCTGGCATTTATAGGCGACTTGATATGTTGGATTCCGCTTTTTATTATATGCGTCAAGCTATAGCCATAAACCATAAATTGGGTCGGAAAGAGACAGTTGCCCACAATATGGTTATTAGCACTATATATCTTTCAGCCAACAGGTTAGACTCAGCTACGTATTACACAGAAAAGATATTAACGGATACGAGCGCTATCTTGTCACAGATTGCCAATGCCCACCAGAATCTTTATTTCATGTACAAGAAACAAGGCGACTATCAGAAAGCAGCGGAACATTGCTTCCAATTTTCCAAATGCCTATACTCCATTTCTCAAGCAAATCAGAGCAAGGTTTTGGCTGATGTGCAAGCCAAATACGACCAACAAAAAGTGTTCAATGAAAAGAATACAATGGAAATCCATGCATTGTCTTTACTGATTACTTTGTTGGCCTGCATGGTTGCACTTATTTATGGTTTCCAACGGAAACAACATCTCGCTGGTCTCCGTCAAGGTAGAGGACGTGAGCAACTACGTGGTGGAAATCTCCTTGCCGGACGGGCTGCGCACCACCTATGGCAAGGAACTTCCCTTCGTGCCCGGCATGGAAGGGCAGGCGGACATCGTGACGGAAAACCGCTCGCTGTTGGAACGCTTCCTGCTGCCGGTAAAGAAGGTGTGGACGGAACATGTGGCGGAATATACCAAAGAATGAGGGCATATTTTAGGTCGATAGGGTGGCAGATTGCGTGGAAACACCTACCTTTGCAGCCTGAAACGGACTAATATACCTATTATACATATGATATCAGTAGAAGGACTCAAGGTGGAATTCAACGCCACGCCTCTGTTTGAGGATGTTTCTTATGTGATAAACAAGAAAGACCGTATCGCCCTTGTGGGGAAGAACGGAGCGGGAAAGAGCACCATGCTCAAGATATTGGCTGGGTTGCAACAGCCCACGGAGGGCACAGTCTCCGTGCCCCGTGACTGCACCATCGGCTACCTGCCCCAGGTGATGAAGCTGGCGGACAGCCGCACGGTGATGGAGGAGGCGGAGCAGGCCTTCGGACACATCCGCGAGATGCAGGCTGACATCGAACGCATGAACCAAGAGTTGGCTGACCGCACCGACTACGAGAGTGAGGACTACCAAAAGCTCATCGAACGCTTCACGCACGAGAACGACCGCTTCCTGATGATGGGCGGCGCCAACTACCATGCCGAATTAGAGCGCACGCTGATGGGCTTGGGCTTCACACGGCAGGACTTCGACCGCCCCACGAACGAATTCTCCGGCGGATGGCGCATGCGCATCGAGTTGGCCAAACTCCTGCTGCAACGTCCCGACGTCCTCCTGCTGGACGAGCCGACGAACCACCTCGACATCGAGTCTATCCAATGGTTGGAGCAGTTCCTCGCCACACGTGCCAATGCCGTGGTACTGGTAAGTCACGACCGCGCCTTCCTGAACAACGTCACCACCCGCACCATCGAAATCTCCTGCGGGCACATCTACGATTACAAGGTGAAGTACGACGAGTTCGTCAAGCTCCGCCAAGAACGCCGCGAGCAGCAACTCCGTGCCTACGAGAACCAGCAGAAGCAGATAGAGGACACCGAAGCCTTCATTGAGCGCTTCCGCTACAAGGCGACCAAGGCTGTGCAGGTGCAGAGCCGCATCAAGCAGCTGGAGAAGCTGGAGCGTGTAGAAGTGGACGAGGAAGATACGTCCGCCCTGCGCCTGAAGTTCACGTGCAGCAGCCGCAGCGGCAACTATCCCGTCATCTGCGAGGATGTCCGCAAGGCATACGGCGACCACGTAGTATTCCACGACGTCAACCTCACCATCAACCGCGGCGAGAAGGTGGCCTTCGTAGGCAAGAACGGTGAGGGAAAGTCCACACTCGTGAAGTGCATCATGGGCGAGATAAGCGACTACACCGGGCGGCTCACCTTGGGGCACAATGTGCAGATAGGCTACTTCGCACAGAACCAGGCGCAACTGCTGGACGAGAACCTGACCGTGTTCGACACCATCGACCGGGTAGCCGTGGGCGACATCCGTCTGAAGATACGCGACATCTTGGGCGCCTTCATGTTTGGCGGAGAGGCCTCCGAGAAGAAAGTCCGTGTACTAAGCGGCGGCGAGCGCACCCGCCTCGCCATGATAAAACTCCTATTGGAGCCGGTGAACTTCCTCATCCTGGACGAGCCGACGAACCACCTCGACATGCGATCCAAGGACATACTGAAGGAAGCCATCGCCGGCTTTGAGGGTACGGTCATCGTCGTCAGCCACGACCGCGACTTCCTCGACGGGCTGGTCACCAAGGTCTACGAATTCGGCGGCGGGCTGGTGAAGGAGCACCTTGGCGGCATCTACGACTTCCTGCAAAAGAAGCGGATAGACAGCCTGAACGAGTTGCAGAAGTCCGCCCCGCAGCCTGAAGCAACCTCCGCCCCGACAAACAAAGACTCTTCCGCCCGCCTCTCCTACGAGGAGCAGAAGGAGCGCAACAAGCGGCTTAAAAAGCTGGAACGCCGCGTGGCGGATTGCGAAGCGGAAATCAACCAGACGGAAGCCGCCATTTCCATCTTGGAGCAGCAGCTGGCCACGCCCGACGGAGCCTCGGACATGAGCCTCTACGACCGGCACCGCAAGCTGAAGGAGCAGCTGGACCGGGCGATGGAGGAGTGGGAAGCCGCCGGCCTGGAGCTGGAGAGCGAGAAAGAGAATGAATAATCCGCCTCCGCCCCTTGCATTTCCAACGTAAATACTTATCTTTGCAGCAGTTATCACAACGAAAGGAGGAACAGACCATGAACGCGACCCCATCCGTACAAGACTTGTGGAGCCAGATACTCGCGCTCCCCGCCGGCGACCGACACTGGTTGCAGGACAAACTGAACGTGTATGAGGAAGAGGAAAAACACCTCACGCCCTACACCATGGAAGAAATAAACGCCTGGATAGACCAATCGCTGGCTGATGTAAAGGCCGGCCGGGTTCTTACGGAAGAAGAGGCAAACAAAGAAATGGAAGAATTCTTGGCTACCTTATGAACGTAAAATGGACTAAATTTGCCCAGCGGCAACGCCGGGAGATAGCAAGATATATCGCTATGGAATTTGGCAGAAAAGCAGCCGAGAAATTCTACCGGAATGTGGCCCAATGGGTGAGGAGCATCGCTTGCAATCCCGGCATTGGCATCAAGGAACCACTGTTGGCAGAGCGTCCTGAAGGATTCCGCAGCATCGTCATCAGCAGGCAGAACAAGCTGGTCTACTACGTAAAGGCTGACACCCTGTACATCGCCGCCCTCTGGGACACCCGCCGCGAGCCCGCCGCCCAGGCAGACAACATAAAATAACAAATAGGAGGAACCGACAATGAACGCGACCCTATCCGTACAAGACCTGTGGAGCCAGATACTTGCGCTCCCCGCCGGCGACCGCCATTGGTTGCAGGACAAACTGAATATGTATGAAAGCAAAGAAAGCCGGGAAGCCCCCTGCCAATACACCGCCAAGGAAATGCGGCAACTCCTGCTGCAAGTGGAAACACGCATACAGCAAGGTGCCCCGGGCTTCAGCAACGAAGAAATAGAAACAGAACTGCTGGAGGAAATGCCATGGCTAAAGTGACGTGGGACGAACTTGCACGGCAGAACCAGCGGGACATATTGACGTATGGTACCCAAGTATGGGGCAAGAATGCCGCCAAGAAGATGCGTTTGCATATCAAAGCCGAGATAGAAAGACTGGCAAGAGCTCCTTTCATAGGCAAGGTGGAACCCTTGTTGCAAGGACGCTGCCTTCAGTTCCGCAGCCTTGTTATTCATGAGCATTACAAGCTGGTCTATCATTATGATGAAGCGGCAGATACGCCCCGCAGGAAGTCTTCTCCTTCTACGCCCTCACCGACGGCGACGACAGCCAGACCGTCACCATGGAGTGCGTCAACCTCACGACCCGGACGGAGGGCATCACCCTCGCCCCCGGCAAGCACCTCATCCTGACGGGCGATGTGGGCGGCGGCACAACGCAGAATGTGGGCATCACCGCCACCATCAGCGACATGTGGGCGGTGGAAGAAGCCGTCCTCGGCCTTTCCAAGCTGACTGACACCACCGTAGCCTCCGCCTCCCTGCAAGGCAGCGGCACCGATGCTGATCCCTACCTCATCCAAAGCGCCGCCGACCTGCTGTGCTACATGGATAGCTACACTTACTATGGCCACGACACATACGCCCGCCTCTGCACCGACATCAAGATGGACTGTTCCGACTGGATACCGGCGAGCCTTTACGGCACCTTCGACGGCGACAATCACACCATCAGCGGCACGATGGCCGTCAATATATCAGCCACTAATAGTTATGCCGCTTTGTTCGGGAGTGTTGGTGGCACTGTCCGCAATCTGATTATGAAGGTAGACATCACCGCCAGTGGCAGTAGCGACACGAATATCTACTGCGGCGGCATAGCCGCATACCTCAGTAGCGGCACCATCGAGAACTGCGAGAATTATGGCGACATCGACGCGTCCGACACATCAGCTGACATGATCTGTGCCGGCGGTATCGCGGCTCGTGCGCAAGGAAGAGAAATCAGCGGTTGCACCAATAGAGGTACCATAACGGGAGGCAGCGGGGAAACGGTTCGTGTCGGCGGCATTGTCGGCTACGGTTCAGGGGGCACCTTCCTCTCCAAAAACCACTATGAAGGCGGCAATCCCGCCACGGAGGCCGGAGGGTGATGTAATGTACCCGCCCGTCACGGCGGATAATCAACGCCATCGGGCGGCAAACCCGACGAGAGCGAAGGCCCGGCAAGGCTGGAAGCAGATTGTTATCATCGAAAGAGAAAACCAAATAAACTCCCAATCCCGGCGGGAGACGGTGACCGGGAAAACTCCTTACAAAACCTGCCTGCCGACACCCGTCCGCGGCAGCACCCGCCGTCGAGGCTCACCCTCGGGAGGGTCGAGGGTCACCCTCGACACCCTTTAGGGTCACCCTCGGCACCCTCGAGGGTCACCCTCGACCGAGGCGGGGCGCAGGGGCGTCAGGAGCCTGATAAATGGATAGGCTATGTTATTTTTCAAATCAATGTATCAAAAGTTGACAAACAAGTGGTATCCCGTGCTCGTCACGGTGAACGACCCCGTGGAGACGCAGGAGCTGGCCGAGCGCGTGGCGCGCGAGAGCAGCATGTCGCCCGGCGACGTGCACAACGTCATCCGCACCATGGTGCCCATCATGAGCGACCTCATGGGCGACGGCCGCCCCGTCCACCTCGAAGGCTTCGGCTGGTTCCGCTACACCTGCCAGGCCACGGGCAAGGGCGTGGACACCGAGGAGGAGGTCAACGCCCAGCAGATCACCGGCGTGCGTGTGCAGTTCGTCCCCGAGCGCGAGCGCAACATGAGCGGCGGCTACACCCGCGCCCTGGTGGACAAGCTCTCCTTCTCGAAGTGGAAGGGCGACGATGCCGACCTCATGCCCGACGACACCGAAGACGACACCACCGGCGAGAACCAGACGGAAGACCCGCTGACATAATCCCCGGCAACCGGGCACAGACATTGCGGAAGGGAAGCGCGGACGGGCGCTTCCCTTCCGTCGCATTTCGGGCAAATTCTTCCCCCTTCCTTCTTCATTCTTCATTTAATATCCGTACCTTTGCGCCCAAATTTTAAACACTTTGTTATGAACATGAAACATTACCTCTCCGTTGCGGCCGTCTGCCTGCTCATGACGGCCTGCAACACAAGCAAGGCGCCGCAGACCATCGGCCTCGACCTTGCCAACCTCGATACCACGGCCCTGCCCGGTACCGACTTCTACCAATACGCCTGCGGAGGCTGGATGAAAGCCCATCCCCTCACGCCGGAATATTCGCAATACGGCTCCTTCACCATCCTGGCCGAGGAGAACCGCAAGCAGATGCAGGGACTCATTGAGGAGCTGGCCGCCACGCAGCATGAGGCCGGCAGCATCGCGCAGAAAGTGGGCGACCTCTACAAAATCGCCATGGACAGCGCCAAGCTCAACGCCGACGGCATCGCCCCCATCCGCGCCGAGCTGGAAGAGATTGCCGCCCTCAAGGACAAGAAGGACGTCTACGCCCTGTTGGGCTCATTGGAACGCCGCGGTGTCACCAGCTACCTGGGCACCGGCGTGGGAGCTGACCAGAAGAACAGCACGATGAACGCCGTCTACACCGGTCAGGCCGGACTCTCCATGGGCGAGCGCGACTATTACCTGGCCGAGGACGAGGCTACGACGAAGATACGCGAAGCTTTCAAAGTACACATAGTGAAGATGCTGCAACTGGCTGGCTTCGATGAGGCCACGGCACAGCGGACGCGCGACATCGTAATGGATGTGGAGACCCGTCTGGCCAAGTCGTTCCGTAGCATGGTGGAACTGCGCGACCCGCAAGCCAACTATAACAAGATGACGATGGCCGACGTCAGGAAGCAGACGCCCACCTTCGACTGGGACGCCTACCTCTCCAACCTCGGACTGAAGGACGTGCAGGAAATCATCGTAGGCCAGCCCGAAGCCCTGGCCGAAGCCGCCAGGCTGCTGGACACCTTGCCCGCCGAGCAGCAGGCTCTCTACCTGCAATGGAAGCTCATCGACCGTGCCGCCTCCTTCCTGAGCGATGACATCGTGGAGCAGAACTTCGACTTCTACGGCCGCACCATGAGCGGTGCCCAGGAGATGCAGCCCCGCTGGAAACGTGCCGTGGGCACCGTCAGCGGCGTATTGGGCGAGGCCGTCGGCCAGATGTACGTGGAGAAGTACTTCCCCGCCGCCGCCAAGGAGCGCATGACCGCCCTGGTGAAGAACCTGCAGACCGCCCTGGGCGAACGCATCCAGGCATTGGAGTGGATGGGCGACAGCACCAAGGCCAAGGCGCTGGAGAAGCTCGCCGCCTTCCGCGTCAAGATAGGCTATCCCGACAAGTGGAAAGACTACAGCACGCTGGACATCAAGAATGACTCCTACTACGCCAACATCAAGCGCACCACCGTCTGGAACAGCGACGAGAACATGGCCAAGGCCGGCAAGCCCGTCGACCGCGACGAGTGGCACATGACGCCGCAGACCGTCAACGCCTACTACAACCCGACGACCAACGAAATCTGTTTCCCCGCCGGCATCCTGCAGCCGCCCTTCTTCGACATGAACGCCGACGACGCCTTCAACTACGGCGCCATCGGTGTGGTAATCGGCCACGAGATGACCCACGGCTTCGACGACCAGGGCCGCCAGTACGACAAGGAAGGCAACCTGACCGACTGGTGGACGGCCGAGGACGCCGAACGCTTCAACGAGCGTGCCCAGGTGATGGTGAACTTCTTCGACAGCATCCAGGTAGCTCCGGGCGTACACGCCAACGGCAAGCAGACCCTGGGCGAGAACATTGCCGACTACGGCGGCCTGCAAGTGTCCTACCAAGCCTTCAAGAAAGCCACGGCACAGAACCCGCTCCCCGTAGTGGACGGCCTGACGCCCGAACAACGTTTCTTCCTGGCCTACGCCGGCGTATGGGCCAACAACGTCCGTCCCGAATTCGTGCTCTACCTCACGAAGATGGACGTACACTCGCTGGGCGAATGGCGCGTAAACGGTGCCCTGCCGCAGATAGACGCTTGGTACGAGGCATTCCACATCACGGAGAAAGACCCGATGTTCCTGCCGAAGGAGGAGCGCGTCTCCATCTGGTAAATCACCGCACATAGCTTAGCATAAGCGAGAAGCCTTCCGCAGACAGAGGATTTGCGGGAGGCTTCTGTATTTTAGCACACATTCAGAATTTTATCCCTAATTTCTTGCATACGGATGCACAAGTAAACAAAGGAAATTCGTAACTTTGCGCATCTTTAATTAATTTGCATGTATTATTCACTAAAAACTATAGAGTCATGGCTGAAACCAAACGAATAAAGACCGCCTTGGTGTCCGTGTACCACAAGGACGGATTAGACGAGATCATCAACAAGTTGCACGCAGAAGGTGTGAAGTTCCTTTCTACCGGAGGCACGCGCCAGTTTATCGAGAGCTTGGGCATACCCTGCCAGGCTGTGGAAGAGTTGACCACCTATCCTTCTATCTTAGGCGGACGGGTGAAGACCTTACATCCCAAAGTGTTCGGTGGCATCCTGTGCCGTCGTGATGTAGAGCAGGATCGCCAGCAGATAGAGAAATATGAAATTCCGGAAATAGACTTGGTCATTGTAGACCTGTATCCGTTTGAAGCGACCGTGGCCAGCGGCGCCAGTGAAGCTGAAATCATAGAGAAGATAGACATAGGCGGTATTTCGCTGATACGTGCCGCCGCCAAAAACTACAAGGACGTGGCTATCGTGGCATCCCGCGAACAATACGGCATCCTGCACGACATCCTGATGGAGCGCGGGGCAGCTACTACCTTGGAAGAACGCCGCCTATTGGCCCGCGAGGCTTTTGGGGTGTCTTCACGGTATGATTCGGCCATCTTCACGCACTTTGACGGAGAAGAAGGCTCGGCATTCCGCTATGCGGCAGACCAGCGCAAGGTGTTGCGTTATGGCGAGAATCCGCATCAGAAGGGAAGTTTCTATGGCGCATTGGATGAAATGTTCGACCAAGTACATGGTAAGGAAATCTCTTACAACAACCTGCTGGACATCAATGCGGCGGTAGACTTGATAAACGAATTTGGTACGGACACCACGTTCGCCATCCTGAAACACAACAACGCTTGCGGACTGGCTACACGCCCCACTGTTTTGGAGGCATGGAAGGACGCTTTGGCCGGCGACCCGGTTTCAGCCTTCGGCGGTGTGCTGATAACGAACGGAGTTGTGGATAAGGCAGCTGCCGAAGAAATCACGAAGATTTTCTTCGAAGTAATCATCGCTCCGGATTACGACGTAGATGCGTTGGAGATATTGGGCCAAAAGAAAAACCGCATTATTCTGGTGCGTAAGCCGGGCGGGAAATTGCCGGTGCGCCAATTCCGTTCATTGCTGAATGGAGTCTTGGTACAAGATCGTGACCTCAAGATAGAGACACCTGAGGATTTGAAACCGGTGACACACCGTGAACCTACCCCGCAGGAAGTGGAGGATATGTTGTTTGCCAACAAGATTGTGAAAAACAGCAAGAGCAACTCCATTGTGCTGGCCAAAGGCAAGCAGCTGTATGCCAGTGGCGTAGGACAGACCAGCCGTGTAGATGCTTTGAAGCAGGCGATTGAGAAAGCTCACAGTTTCGGTTTCGACTTGCACGGGGCGGTAATGGCAAGCGACGCGTTCTTCCCCTTCCCGGATTGTGTGGAGATTGCCCACGAGGCAGGCGTTACGGCCGTTATCCAGCCGGGCGGAAGCATCAAGGACCAGCTTTCCTTCGACTACTGTGACCAGCATGACATGGCGATGGTGATAACAGGCTTCCGCCACTTCAAACACTAATCCATTTACAATTTAGCCATTTACAATTTACGATTTGGTTGCATTCGTACTTTGTAAATGGTTAAATTGTAAGTGACAAAATTGTAAATGGTACTTTGTAAATGGTTAAATTGTAAGTGACAAGATGGGATTTTTCTCTTTTACTCAAGAAATAGCGATGGACCTGGGCACGGCCAACACCATCATCACCTCCGGGGGAAAGATTGTGGTGGACGAGCCTTCAGTCGTGGCACTGGACCGGCGTACGGACAAAATGATAGCCGTAGGCGAGAAGGCTAAGATGATGCACGAGAAGACGCATGAGAACATACGCACGATTCGCCCCTTACGTGATGGAGTGATAGCGGACTTCTATGCCTGCGAGCAGATGATACGCGGACTCATCAAAATGGTGAACAGCAAGCACCGGCTTTTTACGCCTTCCTTACGCATGGTCATTGGTGTACCGTCCGGTAGTACAGAAGTTGAGTTGCGTGCCGTTCGCGACTCAGCGGAACATGCCGGAGGACGGGATGTGTACTTGATTTTCGAGCCTATGGCGGCGGCTATCGGCATAGGTATTGATGTGGAAGCACCGGAAGGAAACATGATTGTTGACATAGGAGGTGGTTCGACGGAGATTGCCGTCATCTCATTGGGCGGCATTGTGAGCAATAACTCTATTCGTATTGCCGGCGATGATCTGACGGCGGACATTCAAGAGTACATGAGCCGTCAGCATAATGTGAAGGTGAGCGAGCGTATGGCGGAACGTATTAAGATAAACGTGGGAGCTGCGCTGACAGACTTGGGTGAGGATGCGCCGGAAGACTACATCGTGCATGGACCTAATCGTATTACGGCGTTGCCCATGGAAGTGCCGGTATGTTATCAGGAAGTGGCGCACTGTCTGGAGAAGTCTATCTCAAAAATTGAGACAGCCATTCTCTCCGCCTTAGAGAACACGCCGCCCGAACTGTATGCCGACATCGTACACAACGGCATCTATCTGGCCGGCGGAGGCGCTCTGTTGCGCGGACTGGACAAGCGACTGACAGACAAGATTAATATTCCGTTTCATATTGCCGAAGACCCGTTGCACGCCGTGGCCAAAGGTACGGGTATTGCGCTGAAGAATGTGAACCGCTTCTCGTTCCTGATGAGATGAAGCATCTGCTGGAGTTCCTGTGGAAATACAATCATTGGCTGCTATTCATCGTACTGGAGGTACTGGCCATGGCATTGTTGCTACGCTTCAATCCTTACCAACAGAGCGTATGGTTGAGTTCGGCAGGCCGGGTGACAGGCACCATATACGAATGGACGGACGGAGTAACCTCTTACTTCCGCCTGAAAGGAGTAAACAAGGAACTATCACACCGTAACGCTTGGCTGGAGGAGCGGGTGTCGGCACTGGAGAGGCACTTGCGCGAAATAGGCGACACATCCGCCGCGGTGCAGCAACTTCCGCCTCCCTACCAGACCATTCAGGCACAAGTAATAAAAAACAGTTTGAACCGGGTGGACAACTACATCACGCTGGACCAAGGAGCAGCGGCAGGCATCCGCCCGGACATGGGTGTGGCGGGCACACAGGGTGTAGTGGGTATCGTCTACAAGGTGTCGTCACACTATGCTTTGGTTTTGTCAGTGCTGAACAGCCGTTCGAACATTAGCTGCATGATACAAGGAAGCGGGTATTTCGGTTATCTGCGATGGGAAGGCGGTGATTCACGCTACGCCTGGCTGGAAGACTTGCCGCGTCATGCAGAGTTCGAGTTGGGTGACACGGTAGTGACCAGCGGCTATTCAGCTGTATTTCCACAAGGCGTAACGGTAGGAACGGTGGATGATGCGGTAGACGCTGATGATGGTCTGTCTTATCGGCTGAAAATAAGGTTGACTACGGATTTCGGACGGCTGGATGCAGTCAGGATTCTAGTACGTACGGGACGGGAAGAACAGAAGAAGCTGGAAGAAGTGGAATAATAATAAGGTATAATGATACGTAAGATAGGCTGCTGGATAGGCATGATACTGCTACAGGCTTTGGTGTTAAACCGAATACATATAGCTGGAGTAGGTACTCCGTTGCTCTATATTTGGCTTTTGCTGAAAGAAAACTCCGGCACTTCCAGGCAGGTGTTAATGCTGGAGGCTTTTATATTGGGGCTGTGTATAGATATATTCTCCGATACTTGGGGGATGAACGCGGCGGCGGCTGTGGCATTGGCTTTTGTCCGACCGTTATTGATGCGCATGTCTTCCGTGCGTGAAGAACAGGAAGTTTACATACCGGGTGTACGTACGATGGGATTGGGAGGTTTTACGCGTTATCTGGTAGTAGGAGTCTTGTTGCATCACATTGTTTTGCTAACGCTGGAATTGTTTCCCACATCAGCCGATTTATCAAATGGACTCCTACGTTTAGCGACTTGCTCGGCACTGACACTGGCTTGTATGGCCGCTTTGGAGAATGTTGCCCGACAAAAAGTTAGCCGACAGTAGGAAAAGGAAGAAACAGGGACAAGAAAAAAATGGCGAAGGATTACAGATATGAAAAGCGTAAGTATGTCATCGGCGGCATGGTGCTGCTGGTGACATTTGTATATGTACTGCGCCTGTTCGACCTGCAGATTCTTTCCGATGAATATAAACGCTATGCGGACAGCAACGCTTTTCTCAACGAAGTACAATATCCGTCACGCGGAGCCATTTACGACCGCAACGGGGAACTGTTGGTGTTCGACCAGCCGGCCTATGATGTCGTATTCGTCCCCCGTGAGGTGGAGAGGCTGGATACACTGGACTTCTGCCGCCTGCTGAACATCACCCGGCCGGACTTCGACCACCGCATGGAGGACGTGAGAGACCGCCGTAAGAATCCCGGCTATTCCCGCTATACGCCGCAAGTATTCATGACGCAGCTCTCGGCCGAAGAATGCGGCGTCTTCCGGGAGAGCTTGTTCAAGTTTCCTGGCTTCTCGGTGCAGAGACGCACGGTGAGACGCTATGCCTATAACGCGGCGGGCCATTTGTTAGGCGACATTGGCGAAGTATCAGTTCGTGATATGGCTGAAGACGATTACTACCGACGGGGCGACTTTATCGGCAAACAGGGGGTGGAACGAGCTTATGAGAAACAGCTGCGTGGCGTGAAAGGCGTCGAGGTGCTGTTGCGTGACGCCCATGGCAGAATACAAGGCCGCTACATGGACGGAAAATTGGATAAGGCTCCCGTGCCGGGCAAAGACCTGAAGTTGAGTATCGACATCGACTTGCAGTTGTTAGGTGAGCGGCTGATGCAAGGCAAGATAGGTTCCATTGTAGCCATAGAACCCGCTACCGGCGAAGTGTTGTGTATGGTATCATCACCGTCGTTCGATCCGCAATCCATGGTAGGTCGCCAGCGCGGGAAGAACCACCAGGCCTTGGGCAAAGACCCCCGCAAACCCCTGCTGAACCGCGCCATCATGGGCACTTATCCACCCGGTTCTACCTTCAAGACCACACAAGGTCTGATATTCCTGCAAGAAGGCATTGTGGATGAAGAGACCCGCTTCCCCTGCTCGCACGGTTTCACGTACCGCGGCCTGCATGTAGGCTGCCACGGACACGCATCCCCGATTCCGTTGATTCCCGCCATTGCCACTTCATGTAACTCTTATTTCTGTTGGGGACTCTTCCGCATGTTAGGTGATAAAAGATACGGCTCGCCGCAACAGGCGTTGACCGTGTGGAAAGACCATATCGTAACGCAAGGCTTCGGCTACCGTTTGGGCGTGGACCTTCCGGGCGAGAAGCGCGGATTTATCCCCAATTCACAACATTACGATCGGGTATACCGCGGCTCGTGGAACGGGCTGACGGTCATCAGTATCTCCATCGGTCAGGGCGAAGTATTGGCCACGCCCTTGCAGATAGCCAACCTGGGCGCCACGATAGCCAACCGCGGCTACTTCATCACCCCCCATGTGGTGAAGGAGGTCAGCGGCGAACCATCCGACAGCCTTTATGTCACACCGCGCCACACAGGCATCGACCGCATGTATTACGAGGACATCGTTCAAGGTATGCGGGCGGCCGTTACGGGAAGCACGGGTAGCGGAACTTGCCGGCGTGTCGCCACCTTATTGCCCGGCGTGGAAGCCTGTGGAAAGACCGGGACGGCTCAGAATCCTCATGGTAAAGACCATTCCGTATTCATGGGCTTTGCACCGATGGACCGTCCGCAGATAGCCATTGCCGTGTATGTGGAAAACGGAGGATGGGGAGCTACCTACGGCGTGCCCATCGGCGCGCTGATGATGGACCAATACCTGCACGGCACCCTCTCCGCGGAAAACGAACAATTGGCCGAAACAATCAGTAAACAAGTAATCCTGTATGGCAACGAAACGAGATAGTCTATGGAAATCACTGGATTGGGTGACGGTATTACTCTATTTGATACTCGTGACCTGCGGATGGTTCAGCGTGTGCGGCGCAAGCTACGACTTTGCCGACCACACGTTCTTCGATTTCGCCACGCGTGCCGGCAAGCAGTTCGTATGGATTGTCTGTTCGTTCGGTTTAGGTTTCGTTCTGTTGATGTTGGATGACCGTTTCTACGACACCTTCGCCTACCTGATTTATGCCGGACTGATGGCGTTGCTGGTTGTCACCATCTTTGTTGCCCCCGATACTAAAGGTTCCCATTCGTGGCTCATTTTAGGACCTGTCAGCCTGCAGCCGGCTGAGTTTGCCAAGTTTGCTACAGCGCTGGCACTTGCCAAACTGATGGATACCTACGGCTTTGCGCTGCATAGCTGGCGTGGAGCGTTCCGGGTAGGTTGCATCATCATCATCCCCTTACTGCTAATCATCCTACAGCAGGAGACCGGCTCGGCTTTAGTCTACCTCTCTTTCCTCCTAATGCTCTACCGCGAAGGCATGTCAGGCACGGTGCTGCTGGCCGGACTTTGCGCGGTGGTCTATTTCATTGTGGGCATTAGCCTGGGCGATGTACCGATGGGGAACGACTCCACCTCCATGGGGCAGTTCGTGGCACTGTCGCTGATGCTGGCACTCGCCTTAGCTTTTGTGTGGGTGCAAGGCAGACGTTGGTCTGCGGTCCGCATTCCGGTCTATGCGACAGGCGGTGTATGGTTCGTTTCGTTGGCAGTATGGCATTTGTGGCCGATATTCAATCCGATATGGGTTGTATGGATTTTGCTGGCCGGCTGCATTGGTTGGCTACTCTTTCGGCTCGTGGCGACGCGGCAACGAGTGTACGCTTTGTCCGCCCTGTTCACCGTGTGTAGCATAGGCTTCTTCTATAGCAGCGACTACGTGTTCCACAAAGTGCTCCAGCCCCATCAGCAGGTGCGCATCCGCGTGCTGCTTGGCATGGAGTCCGACCCTGCCGGAGCCGGTTACAACGTGGCGCAGTCCAAAATAGCCATCGGTTCGGGCGGACTGGCGGGCA
This sequence comes from uncultured Bacteroides sp., assembly GCA_949300425.1. GTDB lineage: Bacteria > Bacteroidota > Bacteroidia > Bacteroidales > Bacteroidaceae > Bacteroides. Next base: position 15,576 of record CASGED010000142.1, on the reverse strand, counting down.
AGGGTTTCCTCAACGGCACGCAGACCAAGCTAAAGTACGTGCCCGAGCAGGACACCGACTTCATCTTCTGCACCGTGGGCGAGGAGCAAGGCTTCTTGGGTTCTACCCTTGTACTATTAGTCTATGCGTTCTTGTTAGTCCGCCTGCTGCATGTTGCCGAGCGTCAGCCTACCGTTTTCGGACGTATTTATGGCTATAGTGTACTCAGCATCTTCTTCTTTCATCTCACCATTAATATCGGTATGGTTTTAGGGCTGATGCCTGTTATCGGGATTCCCCTGCCCTTCTTCAGTTATGGAGGTTCCTCCTTATGGGGATTCACCCTTCTGCTATTTATTTTTTTACGTATCGATGCGGGAAGAAAAAGCCGGATGAATGGATAAGTAATGTAAATGCAATAAGTAACTAATCACATTTAGCTTATACTATATCAGTAGTTAAGGAGTTAAGAAGTTCGAAGTGATAACTCCTGAAAGATAAATTATCATTTAATCTCCCGTCCCGTCTGATTTAATCTCCCGCCCCGCCCCTTTAAATCAAAAGGGTGCTCTCTTTAAACGAAAATCATCCGGTGTTTCCCTTCACAAGAAGCGGTGAAAGGACACGGAAGAAGCCGTGTTTTATATCGGATAAGGCTACGGTTTGCGTTACACGGCCGATGTTTCACACGCTACAAGAAGTTTTGCGGATGTATGTTTCACGCCTTCACAGCCTTTCAACTGCTTGATTTTAAATCGAATGCTGTGAAAGATGCATGTTTCACTTCTCCGTTTTGTGTATTATTAGGGGTTTGTTTGCTAATCCCATTGATGGCTAATGCTAATTCTAAAAGCATTAAATTGAGCAAACAACAGAGTTACGAAGACCGTGATTTAAGCCAAGTGATTCCCGTAGAAGCTTACTGGAATGATGAAAGCAAGGAACTTAGCTTGGAATTTTGGGGAGACGGCAACTCCATTGTCATAGAAATTATCGATGAAATGGGAAATTCTGTCTACACAAGATCTTGCAATGTAATTGCAGGAAATACTATCCAAATAGTACTTGCAGAACTCTTGGACGGGACGTACACTCTTTGGATTTCGGATGGGAAAACAGAACTTGAGGGAGAATTTTATTATGAATCTTTTTAATTAACATAGTATGAAAGCTCTTTTATTCATTGCAAAAATTATTTGCGCACAGTTTTTATTGTCCCTATTTATCGTATCATGCGATAAAGAGACAGAAACGCCTGAAAATCCTCCCGAGAACCCTCATTTTGATGAGACGAAACTCAGACTGAATGTTTCGGACAGTTTAGCCATGGTCAACATTTACAAAGCCATGGGACCATGGAGTGTAGAATGGGATTTAACTGACAGACACACTTGGAACGGAGTAGAGACAATGTTGGATTTGGATAATAATGAATTAAGGATAACCGGATTCGAATCCTATGGCGGTAGATACAAAAATACGATTTCCGAAGAGTTCAGGAAACTGACGGAACTACGTAAATTGGCAATTCCCGGAGGCACGTTGAGCGGCAATATTCCTTCGTGGATAGGAGAACTGACGAAATTAGAATTGTTAGTACTTGGAGACAACTATCTTAATGGGGAAATTCCTCCGGAAATAGGGAATTTACGCCAACTGCAAGTACTCAAAATTACCAATTGTGACATTGAGGGAAGTATTCCGGAAACACTTGGAAATTTGTCAAACCTCGTCTACTTGCACTTATATGGCAATAAACTGAGCGGAGAAATTCCGAAAAGTTTAAAGAATCTGCCCAAATTAGACCTGTTGTACCTGAACGGCAACCAGCTGTCCGGACGTTTCCCCATAGAAATTCTGAACAAGCCACAAATGAATGTTAACTGCAGAGATAATAATATAACGGAACTCCCGTTCGAGGTATGGGAAGATGATTTTGTAGGTCCTCCCCCCTTCCTTTCCGGAAACAGATTGTCAGGAGAAGTCCCAGATTCCGTACTAATGTTAGATAGATGGAAAGAATATTATGACGTTTGTGTGACTAATCAACAGGAAGGATATGGGTATAGCAATATTGAGGAATAACCAATTAATGTTTTAACAAATATTTCTAATAACATGACATTTATGAAAACAAAAGTTTTACTTATCCTTTATAGCAGCAGTCCGAAAACTCGGTTATAAAAGTCAGCAAGCTGTCTTTGCAAAGTAAGTAAGCTGTCTTGGTAAAGTCAGCAAGTTGCGTTGGCAAGACCAGTACTATTGTCTTTTTAACACAAGTGCATCTACAAAGTCAGTAAGACATTAGAAATCAAACCGCCCGTCCAAACAATTGGACATCTACCGACATTCAGAATGCCGGTTATGGATATGTAACTATTCCATAAAATAGAGTAAATCACTACTGCCCCGCTAAAAACGAACACAGTTACAAACTTAATCACTATATTTGCGGGTCGGTTATAAGAATGAATCGATTTTATTTAATAAACTAAAAGTACGACAATGATGAAAAGTTTAAAGTATTGTTTGTTTTTAATGGGAGCATGGTTGCTTATGAGTACAAATCTGTATGCGGACAATGAAACGTCCGGTACTCCGGTAAAGAAAACACGGAGTGAAACATTTATTTTCGCCAAGGATAAGCCTTGGGAACCGGCCGGCGAAGGCGTGACACGTCAAGTGTTGGGCTATGACGGACAAGTAATGGTCGTAAAAGTGAAGTTTGAAAAAGGCGCGGTAGGAACTCCACATACCCACTACCACACCCAAACCACTTACGTGGCCAGCGGCAAGTTTGAGTTTACTGTAGGCGGTGAAAAGAAAATCGTAGAAGCAGGCGACGGTATCTATATGGAACCGGATGTATTGCATGGTTGCGTCTGCCTGGAAGAAGGCATGCTGATAGATTGCTTCTCGCCGATGCGCGCGGACTACTTAGCCAAATAAGAATCAAGTACTGATAGACTTCACTTCGAAAAGAGGGTATGCCGGAACAGGATGTAAACGACCTATTCCGGCATACTTTTTTCAGTGAACTATCGTTTCAGCGCCTTGTCCGGCACGTCGTGTACCGTAGCCCGCGTAGGACGTACCCGGTGGTCCTCCATGAACTTCGCCAAAAGGTCACGATGCCTCCGGGCTATCTCCTCGTAAGCACGCTCCATCATCAGGTTGCGTGTTTCGCCACGGTCCGCCTGCATGTCGAAAAGCTGTTCGCGGTAACGGCCCCTGTCGTAAAGCACATACTTGTAACGCTCCGTGCGCACCATCCATCCGCGGGTCTTTCCTCCGTCAAACCGGGTTTCGGTAATCACACACTCCTGATGGGAAGCCTGCGGATTGGCTTCCTCCACCAATTGGCGAAACGAAATTCCGGTGGTATCCCCAGGACGCTCGGCACCGGTCCAGTCGCAAACGGTGGCAAAGAGATCCACTCCGTTACTGATGAGTTGGGGCATGACCGTGCCCGCGTGTTTTCGTCCCGGCAGGGTGACAATCAGCGGCACGTTGACTACTTCTTCATAAAGCGCCGATTTCTGGTTCCACTGATGTGCCCCTACCCCGTCTCCATGGTCGCTGGAGAAAATAACTACCGTATTCTCCCACAAGCCTTCGGCATCGATGGCATCTACTATCCGGCCAATCTCCCGGTCTACCTTTTCCACCAGACGGTAGTAGGCATACCGATAGTGCCGCCAGTCCTCGGGCGTCCACCGGATGCTGGGATAAACATTGAAGTTGGCCGCGCGCTCCATCTCTATCACGTCCGCATCGTAGGGATTCTTGGCGAAGTTGGCGGGCAAGCCCGGACAATCGCGCAGGTCGGGAACGTCCACATTGCCGTAAGGCAGGTTCTGGCTGCGGGCGAACTCGCAGATGTTGTGCGGGTTGTCAAACGAAGCCACAAGGAAGAACGGGCGTTCGTGTTTCCGCTTCAGATAGTCCACGCAGGCTTCCGCCAAACCGTCATCACTGTGCGGATAGATTTGAGTGAACCCGAATTTCCCGTCGGGAACGTCCAGCGAGGGAAGATGCCACTTGCCTCCGTAGGCACAATCATATCCGGCTGCCTGCACCAAACTTCCCAAAGTCCGTGTCCGCAAGCTGTCGGGCATGGGCGCGCCGTTCACCAGCATATCCACCTCTCCTGGATAATGTCCGGTAAACATAGCCGCCCGCGAAGGTCCGCTCAAAGGCGCTGTGCAATAAGCGTTTTCAAACATGATGCCCGCAGCGGCCAGGCGATCCAGGTTTGGAGTGTTCACATCCGTGTTGCCCGCACAGCTCATGGCCCTTGCCGTTTGCTGGTCGGTAAAGATGTAGATGATGTTGGGCCGATTGTCTGCGTAAGCCGAAGCGACGCCCAAGAAGGAAGCGCACGCCAGTCCTCTCAGAAAAATTTCATTCGTCATAAGCGTTTGTCATTGATAGTTGTTAGTCAGTTGAACAAGGGCAAAGATAGCGAAATCCTCCGAACCGACGTTTTACTCTTGTTCCACCTATTACAGATATTGTCCAAGAATCTAACACTTCTGTCTAAATCTGTTTTCACAGGACTTTCACGCAAAAAATATACGCATATGGGCCAAACTATGAAAAGGATTACCTATTTTTGTCCCTACGTATGAAAGGAAGAATCATTTATCTGCTGCTGGGGCTGACACTGACTCTTTGGAACATCGCCCCGCTTGAAGCCCAAACGGCTTTGGAGGCCGGATTGGGGAGTATCAACCGTGCTTCCGCCGAAGCCATCGTGGAGTTTCTGGCCGATGACGCGTTGCAAGGCCGGGAGGCAGGCACACGCGACTCCCGCATCGCGGCACGTTATCTGGCGGCCTGCCTGAAGGAAGCGGGCATCGCCCCTTTGTATGGCGACAGCTACTTCCAGCCTTTTGAAGCCTGCGCCAAAGAACGCCAGTTACGGAGCCGATGGCAAGTACATCCTGACTCCATCGCCCGGTTGAGACAAGGCACGCACCGTTCGCTCCGCATGGCCAACGTATTGGGACTCATCCCCGGTCAACGTACCGGTGAATACGTGATAATCGGCGCGCATTTCGACCATTTGGGCGTTGACCCCACGCTGGAAGGCGACCCTATCTATAATGGCGCGGACGACAATGCTTCGGGCGTATCGGCGGTGATGCAGATAGCGCGCGCTTTCCAGGCAAGCGGAACGAAGCCCCTGCGCAACGTCATCATCGCTTTCTGGGACGGCGAGGAAAAAGGCCTTCTTGGCTCGCGCTATTTCTCGCAGAGTTGCGCCTTCCTCGAAGCAGTGAAAGGCTACTTGAACTTCGACATGATAGGACGCAACAACAAGCCGGAACGGACACGCCACGTGGTCTACTTCTACACGGCTTCGCACCCGTCTTTCGGCCAATGGCTGAAAGATGGCATCATCCGCTATCAGTTGAAGTTAGAACCGGATTATCGCCCTTGGGACAAGCCTACGGGAGGAAGCGACAACGCCTCGTTTGCCGTGTACGGCATCCCCATCATCTGGTATCACACGGACGGGCATCCTGACTATCACCAGCCCACGGACCATGCCGACCGCCTGAACTGGGAGAAAGTGGTGGAAATAACCAAAGCCGCCTTCCTGAACGCATGGAAGCTGGCGAATGAAGAGAAATATTAGCACATTCAACCATGGTACTGAACTACATCTGGATAGCCTTTTTCGTCATCGCCTTCCTCATGGCCTTGGGACGGTTGCTCTTCTTGGGCGACACGGAGATATTCACCGCGTTGGTGAACGCCACGTTCGACTCGTCGAAGAACGCGTTCGAAATCTCTCTGGGGCTGACGGGCATTCTTGCCCTGTGGTTGGGTGTGATGAAGATAGGCGAACGGAGCGGCATGATAAACGCCTTGTCCCGCTGGCTCAGCCCGGTGTTTTGCCGGCTCTTTCCCGACATTCCCAAGGGGCATCCCGCCATGGGAAGCATCTTCATGAACTTCTCCGCCAACATGCTGGGGCTGGACAATGCCGCTACGCCCATGGGGCTCAAGGCCATGAAGGAGCTTCAGGAATTGAACCCGCATAAGGACACGGCCACCGACCCGATGATTATGTTCCTCGTCATCAATACTTCGGGGCTGATTCTCATCCCTGTCAGCATCATGGTCTATCGGGCGCAGATGGGAGCCGCCCAACCTACGGACATCTTCATCCCCACCCTGCTCACCACCACCGTATCTACCTTTGTGGGCATTGTGGCGGTCAGCCTCAGCCAGCGCATCAACCTTATCTGCAAACCTATATTAATACTGGTAGGCTGCATCGCCTTGTTTTTCACTTGCCTGATTTACATGTCCGTACGCCTCGGCCGTGACGAGATGGGCACCTACTCTACCCTGACGGCCAACATCATCCTGTTCAGTATCATCCTGCTCTTCATCCTTTGGGGCGTGTGGAAGCGGACAAACGTGTACGACGCCTTCATTGAAGGAGCCAAAGAAGGGTTCACCACGGCCGTACGCATCATTCCTTATCTGGTGGCATTTCTCGTTGGAATCGCGGTTTTCCGTGCTTCGGGAGCCATGGATTTGCTGGTGCAGGGCATCGGCTGGGCAGTAGGACTATTCGGGGTAGACACCAGCTTTGTAGGCGCGTTGCCCACGGCACTGATGAAATCGTTGAGCGGAAGCGGGGCCAACGGACTGATGATAGACGCCATGAAGGAATACGGAGCCGATTCGTTCGTCGGGCGCATGAGTTGTGTCGTGCGCGGCGCTTCGGACACCACGTTTTATATCCTGGCCGTGTACTTCGGAAGCGTGGGCATCACCCGCACACGCAACGCCGTGACTTGCGGCCTGATAGCCGACTTCTCCGGTATCGTGGCGGGCATCTTGATCAGCTATCTGTTCTTTTATTAAAAATAACGAATAAAGAATGAAGAATGAAAAGCTATTATACGATAAAATGGGAATTTAGCGCACTGCATCAGGAGAACGCAGACTACGCAGACGAACGCAGAAGTTCGCAGAAAATAAAGGGCTTCACCTGTCACCCCGAGTGTAGTCGAGGGAGCTCACATAATACTCTCTCAGCACTACGTGAGATGTCTCGACAAGCTCGACATGACAAATGAAAAAAGTCTGCGTTCATCTGCGTGTTCTGCGTTGTCTGCGTTCCCCGGACAAATAAATTAGCATTTAAATTTGTACACTTACTTATTATGATTACTTATCAGACTGAAGACATTGAAATGCCCGCTATCAAGAAGCGGGAAACCACGGAATGGATTAAAGCCGTAGCCGCCACGTATGGAAAAAAAATCGGTGAAATCGCCTATATTTTCTGCTCGGACGAGAAAATATTAGAGGTAAACCGCCAATACTTAGGCCACGATTACTACACGGACATCATCACCTTCGACTATTGTGAGGGCAACCGCCTGAGCGGAGACCTCTTCATCAGCCTGGACACCGTGCGCACCAATGCCGACCAATTCTCCGGAGGCGATTACGACCGGGAACTGCACCGGGTCATCATCCACGGCATCCTGCACCTGTGCGGCATCAACGACAAAGGATCCGGAGAACGGGAAATTATGGAGGAAGCGGAGAACAAGGCGTTGGAGCTATTGGGAAACACAGAATAGTAAAAAAGAAACACAAATAAAACATTGGAATATATCTTGTGCTTTATTCTGCCAACTCGTATGGATAAAAGTTGGACGAAGCCTCTTCAAGCAAGCATATGGGAATGTTAGAAACATAGACCCCGAATGTTTCTAACATTCCCCCCTTAGGTTACTAACATAGGGCCTTCATGGTAGTAGGCTGAATTCTCCACCCAATTAGGCTGATGCGTTTTTGCCTCTCTTCCGAACGGCATGAAGGCTTGCATTTTTATTCACAAAATTCCTCCCAACACACATGTTAACCTAATGATAACATAGCGTTAACCTAAAGCCTCATTGGCTTGCCCTACCTTTGCGACATCGAAACAAAAGAAATGTATAACCAATAATAAAAACGTAACGATTATGATTGCAAATGTAGTAATGGCTGCTCTTATTTCAGCCGCAGGCGTATCTTCAGACGACCTCGTGTATAACGTAACGATGGACGGCAACCGTCTGAGTAACAAAGAAGTCTATACCCTTAATGAAGGAAAGTATCTGAAACGTCTCCTGAAGATGGACTTCACCTACAACGCCCAAGGACAGGTGACGGACAAGAAAACGTATGTGTGGAACGAGAGCGACCAACGGTATATCTTGAAGGAAACGGAACGTTTCAATACAGAAAAGTAAGTATAGGGTTGCGCATGTAAAAAAAAAGGCGACCTTTGCAAGCAGATATTCTAAATAAACATTAATAATAAAGCAAAAGGAACAATGAAACGAATCCTAAAATGGGCATTCTTCCTGATGGCGGGATGCTTCTGCCTGCCCGCAGGACTAAAGGCACAACAACAAATTCCGCCCGTACCCACGGACAAGGAAGTAAGAATCGGGAAGCTGGACAACGGACTGACGTATTACATCCGTCACAATGAGTTTCCCAAAAACCAAGTGGACTTCTACATCGCCCAAAAGGTGGGCTGCATCTTGGAGGAAGACAACCAGCGCGGACTGGCGCACTTCCTGGAGCACATGTGCTTCAACGGCACGGAGCATTTCCCCGGCAACAACTTGATTCCCTGGTTGGAGTCGGTAGGCGTGAAGTTCGGTCAAAACCTGAACGCCTATACCAGTATCGACGAAACGGTGTATCGCATTTCCAGCGTGCCCACTGAACGCATCGGCGTACAAGACACCTGTTTGCTGATTTTACGCGACTGGGCGGATGGATTGTTGCTGGAACCGAAAGCCATCGATGAAGAACGCTCCGTCATCCACGAAGAATGGAGAAGCCAGACACCACCCAACCAACGCATCATGGAGAAGATACTCCCCACACTCTATCCCGATAGCCGCTATGGACACCGTCTGCCCATCGGGACCATGGAAGTGGTGGACAACTTCCCACACCAAGCCTTACGCGATTATTATGAAAAATGGTATCGTCCGGACCTGCAAGGTATCATCGTCGTGGGCGACATAGACGTAGACCGCATCGAGGCGAAAATCAAAGAAATATTCGCATCCATCGAGAAACCGGCCCACCCGGCTGAGCGGGTCTACTATCCGGTGGCCGACAATCAAGAACCTATTATTGCCATAGGAACGGACAAGGAGCAGCCGAACTCCGTGGTGCAACTGATGTTCAAGTATGACGCCCTGCCCGACTCGTTGCGCGGAAGCATGGCTTACCTTACCACCGAGTACATGCTGGACATGGCGGACATGATGGTTTCGCAAAGACTGCATGAACAAAGCCAAAAGCCGGAAGCAAAGTTTGGCGTTGCCGGCACCCGGCATGACAACTTCATCGTGGCCAGCACGAAGAAGTCGGTCATCTACTTTGCCTTGCCCAAAAATGACAACGTATCCGAAGCCTTGGAAGCTATCTATCGTGAAGCCTTACGTGCCAAACGGGGCGGTTTCACCGCTACGGAGTACGCCCGTTGCCGGAGCGAATACCTCTCGCAATTAGAGAAAGCCTACAACAACCGCAACCAACAGGAAAACGAGAAACTGGCCCAATCCTACGTGCGAGGCTTCTTGGACAAAACACCCATACCGGGCATCGAAACGGAATATCAACTGATGAACGTATTGGCCAACCAAATACCCGTAGAAGCCGTCAACCAACTTTATGCGCAAATCGTATCGGACAACAACATCGCCGTAGTGGCCATGATGCCCGAACGCGAAGGACTCCACGTCCCCACCCCCGATGAATTAAGCCGGGTGCTGAAAGAAGTATCAGCCGAAAACATCGCCCCCTATGTGGATAATGTAAAGGACGAGCCCCTCATCAGCCAATTGCCGCAAGCCGGAAAGGTAGTGAAAGAGTCCGATCGTCCGGAGTTCGGAGCCAAAGAATGGACCTTATCGAACGGTGTAAAAGTGATTTGGAAGAAGACGGACTTCAAAGCCGATGAAATCACCTTCCAGGCTTCAGCCAAAGGAGGAACGTCCGTCTATGGGAATGAATATACGAAAGACCTTACGTTCATGCCGCTTGTCCTGATGCAACACGGTGTGGGAAATTTCACTTACGCGGATCTGAACAAGGCGCTTGCCGGCAAACAAGTGTCGGTCAACATCGAGCTGAGCGACTATACCCGCAACCTTTCGGGCAACGCCACGCCCAAGGACCTGAAGACCTTGATGGAGCTTATCTACATGAACTTCACCGCCCTGAACATCACCGCCGATGAATTTGCCGCCCAGCAGAACCTGTATAAGGGCATCTTGCAAAACCAGGAACTCAACCCGCAATTCATCTTCCAAAAGAAGTTGCAAGAATACCTGTACGCATCGCCCCGCAATTATGTACCCGGTGTGACAGACATTGAGCAAACCAACCGTGAAAACATCCTGCGTATCGCCCGTGAGCAACTGGCCAATGCGGCTGACTTCACCTTCACGTTCAGCGGAAACATCGATGAAAAGGTGCTGAAAACGTTGGCCGAGCAATATTTGGCAAGTTTACCGTCCGACCCGGCACACAAAACGGAAATCAAACGCATTCCCGGTTTGGGCATCAATGCCGGCAACGAGCAACAAGAGTTCCTTCAGCCAATGGAAGTGCCCCAAGGAAGTGCGGCCGTCATCGTAAGTGCCCAAATGCCTTACTCATTCAAGAACCGCATGCTGGCCTCCATGACCGCCCAACTCATCAGCACCAAGCTCCTGAGCGAAGTGCGCGAGAAGGAAGGCGCCGTGTACAGCATCTGGACGCACGCCCAACTGAACCGTTTCTCCGATGTGCCGTTGGTCTACGAAACAAACTTCCAGGTAAAGCCCGAAAAGAAAGACCGTGCTTTGGAGATTATCCGCGATGAATTCGGAAAATTAGCTCAACAGACCGATGAAACGGAATTGAACAAGGTGAAGGAATTCATGGTAAAGACCCTTGCCGAACAAGAGCACAAGAACAGTTATTGGTGTTCGGAAATGGCCGGTCACGCCCTGCTTCCCTCCGAAGTATGCACTGACACGCAAGCCCTGATTCAATCCATCACGCCCCAAGAAGTCTCCGCTTTCATGCAGGAAGTAATGAAGCAAGGCAACTACCGGGTACTGATTATGATGCCGGAAAGCAAATAATAACTCTAACGACATCCGATTCTTAAAGTTTAAAACATCTTCATTAAGAAAAAGATGTACGGAGACGCAGAATTTTAATAATAAAATCTCTGTGTCTCCGTGTCTCTGCATGTTCCTAATATATTCCGTACATTTGGAAATCATCAAAGAGGATATCTCAACAATACTGCCTTAACGATAGCACTGTTTATTGTTTGTTTTTTATTTCAATCGTTTTAATGAACTTCGCCGGATTACCGCCGACAATGGCCATAGGCGGCACATCGTGTGTAACCACACTATTGGCACCAACGATTCTTATCTCTTAAAGGGATATGCATGTGCTCGATATACTAATCCAATTTCACAAGTTCATATTTCTGGCTTCCAAGACCAAGCTGTTCGGCGTATTCCAGATTGTGCATCCCATGTTTGGAGTCGATACGTTCGATAAGGTGTATTTTTCCGTGGTCAGTAGAGTTGCGTACGGCATCGATGCAGGCACGGTCGAGAGCCACTGGGTCAAGGGAAGCGAAGATGCCGAGATCGCCCATCTGAGGGTCGGCAGGAGTGGCCACACAGTCGCAATCCACCGAAAGGTTGTTTGCCACACTGATGTACAACACCCGGTCGCCGATGTGGTCAATGATGGCTTTTGAAGCTTCCGCCATGGATTCCTGGAATATGGTGTCAGCCGGAATCATATTCCAAACTTCTGTTACATTGCGGGTCTTTCCTCCGGAATGGATGTATGCTTTACCCTCCGGTGAAGCAATGCCGATGGAGATGTTCTTCAATGCACCGCCGAATCCTGCCATCGGATGTCCCTTGAAGTGTGACAACACCACCATGAAATCATAATCCATGAAGTCTTTTCCCACGATGTCCACCTTCAAGTGCTTGCCACCGTTCACCGGAAGCTCCACCTGCCCGTCGGCATCCATAATGTCCACATTGGCAATGGCAGTGAATCCGTGTTCCTCGGCCACTTTCATGTGGTCGGCTACATTGGTACGTTTACCGCCGTAAGCCGTATTGCCTTCAATAATCGTGCCTTTGACCATCTGCACCAAATCCTTGATGAGAGCAGGTTGCAGGTAATTGGGATTGCCCGCTTCTCCGGTCGATAACTTGACCGCCACTTTCTTGCCTTCGGCTTTCCGCCCGAGTGCGTTATAAATCTTGATCAGGTTCTCCGAGGTGATGTCTTTGATGAAATACACTTTGGGGAGCGACGAACTGCCCTCTTCCGAGGCGTGCTTTTGCGCATGAGCGCAACCTGCACCCGCAATCATCAGGACGGATGCCAACAGAGCTGTAAAAATCTTGTTCATAATCCAAACGTATTAAATGGTTAAAAGTTTATGTTTATTCCTGCCATCACCGTTGCACGGGGCATCAGATATCCGGCATTGATTTCATAGCGTTGAGCCAACAGGTTTTCCCCTCTTGCCCAAATGCCTAACCAATTGGTAGCACGGAAGGAAGCCCGCAGGTTCCACAACGTGAAGTATTCCTTGACTACCGGGTCGATAGCGGTATACAGTCCGGCTATGTATTGCACGCCGGTAGATATGTTCCATCTTCCTTTCGAGAAGTTGACTCCGGCATACAGCTTATGTTCGGGAGCGGCAATTACAGGGTTCTCCATGCGCAGGAAGCTGTAATTGGCATCCACCGACCACTCCTGACTGATGCGATAAGCCGCCTGCAGCTCCACGCCCGCATTGTCTATCTTTCCGGAGTTCTGGTTAAGCATACCGCTTCCATTGGGGTTAGGCAAGGTCATAATCAGATTCTCCCCATCAATATAGAACACATTTACACCATACGAAAGCCTGCCATCCAATAACCGTTGCGAAAAGGCTATTTCATAGTTCCACATTGACTCCGGTTTCAGGTCAGGGTTTTGCGGAGGGAACATATACATTTCCCTCAAAATGGGATAGCGGAAGCCTTTGGAGGCGGACGCTTTCAACTCCATATTGTGAGGCAAGTGGAAAGCCAATCCTGCCTGTGGCACCCACTCCGTCCCGATGCGCGAATGATGGTCGATGCGCAGTCCGGCGTTGAAGGTCAGCCACGCGCCGATGTCCTGACGGACATCCACGTAGCCCGCCACTTCATCCTCGTGCTTGTCCACGATGTCTTCCCGGGTTCCGGACTGCTCGCCTTTCACATACTCCGTCCATGCCTCGCCGCCATAGCGGAACCAGTCGAAGCCAAAAGTAATGCGGTTTCCCGTGAAGAATCGTGCGCTTTGGTAGAGCGAAACCCCCATCATGTCATCGAACGAGTTGAAACGCCCGTCTTGCGGCTCCTCGCCGGCACTAGGCGTATAGCCGTCGTTTATCCAGTGGTCTCCCCAGTTATAGAAGAAGCTCAAGCCGCCGGAGGTGCGGTCGTAATTGTTTTCCAAGGCGAAAGAAGCCATACCGCGCGTGATGCGCTGGTCGCCTTCCAGCAAGGGAGCGGACACCGGGCCGGGATAAGTGGCGTTGAAGTGCGTCACGTTCACATCGGCGTAGGTATTCCAATGGTCTGTCAATTCATAGCCCAATTTGGCATAGCCGCCGTATTGCTCGAAAGGCATATTCTCCCGATGCCCGTCCGTGCGGTTGTAAGAGCCGCTGATGACGCTGGAGAAACGTCCTTTGCGGATGCGGTTGGTCAGTTCCGTTTCCAACGTATTGTAAGAACCATATCCTGCACGGATATCCGTCCTTACGCCGTCTTCGTGCATCTTCCGGGTAACAATGTTTATCACGCCGCCCATCGCATTTGAGCCGTACAACACAGAGGCAGGACCTCGCAATACTTCCACTTTGTCCGCCAATAATGTCTGGTAGGCATCGGAAATCGGATGGCCGAAGATACCCGCATACTGCGGATGCCCGTCAATCAGCACCATCAAGCGTGCATTCCCACCTGAAAGTCCACGCAGGGAAATGCCTCCGGCAGCACCGTTGGACACACCATATCCCATGATTCCACGGGATGTGGTGAACAAACCGGGTATCTGTTCCGTCAATACAGGCAGGAGTGAAGGCTGGAGGCTCTTCTCTATGCTCAGGCGAGGAATGACCGATACGGTCTGTGACAGATGCCGCACATCCGTTTCGTTGCGTGTGCCGGTTACTACTACTTCATCCAATGAGAAATTCCTTGCGGAAAAAGAGGTATCGCGTGCGGCTTCTTGTGCCGCGATGGCTCCCGGCAGGCAGAAAGCTGAAGCGAGGAGGAACGAGGATAATCTGTTGTTCATTTTCTTATTGTCTATATTTTTACGGACGCAAAATTACAATGGAACGAAGAAGTACGCTATAACCGGACCCCTGAAAATATTACCTATTTTACAGGAAATGACCTGTCACACCCATTCCTGTTACGAGGGATGCGCGCCCCCTTATCTCGGTCTCAACCCACCTTGGAGCGAAGATATGAGCCACAGTAACTTCACATGGTGAGCACAACAGTTTTACTGAAACGTCTTTTCGCCCAGCAACAAACGATGAAGGCTTTTTATCCGGTAGCGGTACACCTCCCGAAGATTGCGGACTGATGACTTCCAATCCGTAAATGTGTCGAAACGTGCCGGGTCTTGCCCTTTCCATAATTGTTCATCAGCAAGTGCAGACGGCTTGATGAGTTTCTGCCAGTTGTCAAGTTCATCGAGCAGCGACAAGAATTTCGGTTCCAAGTCCGTCCAGCGTTCTTTCAAACAACTTTCAAAAACAGGGTCTTCCAACAGTCTTCCATACCACAAGGCGTTTCTGTTATAGAGGCTGTCGCCGGTCAACGTGACCACATCCGGACGGTTCAGCCTTGAAGGACGGATGTCTCCACCATTATCAAGCCCGACGGTAATGAAAGCCAAATCGAAGTCCCAAACCGGGCCTGCTTTCAATGTTCCATTCTCTCCTTTGTGCATATAGCAACTTCTCGGCCCGTTTGGTTCGGCATTTTGGGTCAGTTCGTGAACAATCCACCAGTCGATAAACGTATCCATGTCTATAAGATCTCGGTATAGTGCGTTCCTATCGCTCGACTTTCTTCCATATAAGATATCTTCTACCCGGTTCAAATAACTTCCAATATCTTTTATCCGTTCATCTGTCGGTGCTTTTGGATAGATTACGTTTACCGGGAGATGTCGGTGCGAGGTTTCAAGGCGATTTTTATCATTGGGATAACTGTCTATTTCTATCAGGAACGAGTTTTTATCATTGTTGCTTATCCAACGCTTTTTGACATGTATGGATTCGCAAAGCAGGTAGCAGCCTTGTAACTTTCCATTGACGACCACATCTACCAACCTACTGTCCGGAGTCCATTCCAACGAAGTTTGCTTGGATATGGCAAATGCCAAGCTGTTCCGCAACAGGCTATGGTCCATAAAATTCGCCAACAGAATCCATTCTTTTCCATCTGCCATTCC
>CASGED010000141.1 GCA_949300425.1 uncultured Bacteroides sp. | reverse complement strand
CTTGCTGCTTGAAAGGAATTTGCTTACCTTTGTAGAGTGAATTGAAACACATTATATTATGGATAGAACAACGATAGAAGATGCCCTGTTTCCGGACTGTCCGATACGGAATATCTTGGCAAGGCTTTGTGACAAATGGTCACTTTTGGTCATCTACACGCTGAACAAGGCGGACAAGGAAACAATACGTTTCAAAGAGTTACAGCGTGAAATACCCGACATATCACAAAAGATGCTGACAGTTACTTTGCGGACACTGGAAGATGACGGCTATGTCACCCGTACCGTATATCCCGAAGTCCCTCCAAGGGTGGAATATGCGTTGACCGAGCGGACACACTCTTTGCTTCCACATATCAATGCGCTGATAGAATGGGCATTGGAAAATAAGGATGCTATTATTAAAGATAGAAGAAAAGCCCATAAGAAATAACACGCTTATAGTAAGGCGTGCTGGAGATCCTCGGACTCTTTGCGGTATTGCCGATGGGCGGAATTATAGAAAAGTGAAAATCAGCAACTTTGCACGAAACAATCAGGAAGACGACAAGCGTATGATAAGGATTTTTTTCAAGAAACATTCCATTCTTCTGATGGCCATGGGAACCCTGCTTGCAGTGGCTGCCTACGAGGCTTATTGGCTGTACGGTCTGTACCACACCCAACGACAGGCACTCGTCACCCAAATCAGTTCCCTACTGACCGAGGCCGAAGCCAACGAGTTCAGGGAACAATTCAATAAAAGCCTGAGCACAGACTCTACCTCCGTCTATCTTTCTTCTTTCACCTCCCGGCCCGCGGTCATCACTATTTCCAAGGACACCTTGAGCGGAAAACCGAAGGAAATCAGCGTGCATCGCCTGAATGACGCACCCAAGGAAGTGAAACGGTTCGTAGCCGGAGACTTCGACATCCGGCGGGTGGACGAGTTCTTCACGCAGTCGCTCGACTCCATCGGCCTGTCCCTGCCCCATTACCTGCGCTTCCTGCGCGACAGCACGGCCATCGACAGTGTGGGCACGGCCGGATACCATCCTGCGGGAAATGCCCCGGTCATCCCCGTTACCTCTCATCTTAACCAAGGTATTTACGAGTTACGCTCGCCGTCGCTCACCGCATACATCCTCCGGGGCATGTGGGGCACGTTGGCCGTGTCGGCAGGCATCTTGCTGCTGGTCATTGCCGCCTTCGGATTCATAGACAGAGTCCTGCGGCAACAACGGGACTTGGAGCGGATGAAAAACGATTTTACCGGCAACATTACCCATGAACTGAAGACGCCCATCGCTGTGGCCTACGCTGCCAGCGACACCCTGCTGGAGTGCGGTGACTTAGGCAATAATCCCGCCCTGCGTAGAGAATACCTGAACATCATTAAAGGGCAATTAGACAAACTGACGGGGCTGGTGGAAATGATTCTCTCCACCACCTTGGAAAACCGGAAGAGTCTGCAACTGGACTTGACCGACACCGCCGTAAAGCCTCTGTTGGAAGAAGCTGCCGCCCA
Source organism: uncultured Bacteroides sp. (assembly GCA_949300425.1). Taxonomy (GTDB): domain Bacteria; phylum Bacteroidota; class Bacteroidia; order Bacteroidales; family Bacteroidaceae; genus Bacteroides. Next base: position 21,165 of record CASGED010000141.1, on the reverse strand, counting down.
AACACGGCTGAGCGCCAGGAAGCCCTGCACAACGACCATCACCGTCCGCCCCGACGACCTCACCCTGCGCATAGACCGGAAACTGATGTCCAGCGTACTCTCCACGCTGCTTGACAATGCCGTGAAGTATTCCGGCGCACAAGTGGACATCCGCCTCAATGCTATACAGGAGGGGGACAAGACCCGCATATCCGTTACGGACAATGGCATCGGCATCGCCCCGCACGACCAAGTCCATATCTTCGAGAAGTTTTACCGGGTACCCACCGGCGACGTGCACAACGTCAAGGGCTACGGCATCGGTCTGTTCTTCGCCAAGGGCATCGTGGAGAAACACGGCGGCCACTTGACAGTGGAAAGCACGCCGGGCAAAGGAAGCACGTTTTACATCACTTTATAAATGAAGGAAAAGCATGGATAGCATACACGTATTGGTAGTGGAAGACGAGCCTACGCTGGCCCGCATCATCAAAGATGCCCTCGAAGCCAACGGCATCCGAGTCACCCTTGCCTACGATGGGGAGAACGGACTGCAAACATTTGCCGATACCTGCCCGGATATCGTTGTGGCAGACATCATGATGCCCCGATTGTCCGGGCTGGACATGGTGCGAAAAATCCGGCAGGCCGATACGCGCACCCCCATCCTCTTCCTCACGGCCAAGAGCACCGTGGATGACGTGGTGGAAGGTTTTCACGCCGGAGGCAATGATTACTTGAAGAAGCCTTTTAGTATGAAGGAGCTGATTGTCCGCATTCAGGCCTTGTCGGGCAGGCTTGTCCCCACACCTTCCCCGCAGAAGGCCGAATGGCTCATCGGCAACTACCGGTTCGTCCCCGGCAAACGAACATTGACCTACCTGCCCACCGGCGAAAGCCATGAACTTCCTCACCGCGAAAATGAAATATTGACCCGCCTCTGCGCCAGTCCGCATACCCTTGTCCCCGCCAAAAATATCCTGCTCGACCTGTGGGGCGACGATGACTTTTTCTGCACACGCAGCTTCCAGACCCTCATTTCCCGGCTCCGCCGACGCTTGGCCAAGGACCCCAATGTGAAATTGATAAACCAGCGGGGAGAAGGCTACCGGCTACTTTACTGACTTTAACATCCGACTAAGGACAGACCTATTCCGGAGCTTGACCCCCAAAAGGTACGACCTTTATCTATAAAAGGTGCCACCTTTACCTATAAAAGGTGCCACCTTTATTAGGAAAAGGTGCCACCTTTTTATAAGGAAGGCAGGACAAAGACAATATCGGGAACGGACTTTCTACAAGTCGATGCAACACTTCAACAGGAACTCCCGTGGGCGAAGATAGGTCAGCGTATAGGATTGGAGCGTGGATGACACCGTCCTGCGCCGGTATTCCGAAGTGCCTGCTACATTATTGACCAGCAGCGACAATTCCCATCTTTTCGTCCGGTAGCTCAGGGATACATCGCAGAAGTAGTTCAGGCCGAAACTCTTCTCGCTGCTGTGATACAACTCATTGTTCCATGACAGCATCCAACCGCCGGCAGGCAGGAGGTGGAAATTCCCGTAATGCGACCAGTCCGTCACCCGACTGACCGGCACGGAAGCATCGCTCAAATCCTTGCGTATAGTGACCGACATTTCAGACTTCCCTTCCACGGAGAGCCACTTGACCGGCCGGAGCGAATAGTCCAACGACACGGCATAGCCATCTACCCGGGTATCCATCACCTGCCCGGAAGACAGATATGAATAACCCGTGGCGTGGAACAAGCCGTTCAATCCCACCGTAGTATTACCCCAAAAGAAACTCTTCGCAAGGCGGGTGCTTACACCGTATGAGTCCGAACGGTAGGTCCGAGCTGTGGCCTGCTGCACATAAACATCCTGCTCCAGCGTACTTTCATACAAGACATTGCCGAAAGAGCAGACATACATCGGACGGAGATTGAAGAAAACGCCCGTCACCGGATGGCGATACTTGTAACTTCCCAACAGGATATGGGAGAACCGCTTGCCCAGCTGTCCATTGCCCGCATACTGGTTACGGTAGGAAGTAAAGAGAGGTCCGGCAACCAAGGACATACCCTCGCGGGGCGTTGCCGACAATCGGTAGTTGAAAGACAGTTCGGATTGAGGAGACAGCTCCCACTCCCAACGCAAGGACGGCTCTGCCCAGACGCGTCCGTCGGATGAGCCTTCATAACGCTGCCGGACATAACTGACCTTGACACCGCCCTCCAGCCGGTGCTTGCCGAACCTCAATTGGATGGAAGGCTCCCAATGCGGCTGAGTCATCTGCCATACACTGCCGTTGACGGATTGCCGCTTGTAGTCGAATCCTACTGTATTCTTCAGGAAATGCCTGCCCGTTTTTTTACCGAAAGCAGCCTCATTCCGAGTGGAGAAGAGGTTCAAATCCAGCAACTGGGTATGCCCGTTGACGGTCAGGAGCTGACCGGGCAGAAAGGTACAACCGGTGGACGAATACAGTTGCCACACATCGCCCCGTGCCGTAGTGTGCGACAGGCTCAAGTCTTCGGAAACCATACGTTTGTAGGGCTTGACGCTCAGCGGAACATTCCGGTCGTTGCAGTCCATCGTACCTGACCCGGCATCCCAGTCGGCATACACCCGGGTGCTGCTTCGCAAATAGGTACGGTCAGCATTCAAGGTATAGCACACCTCGCCTTTCAGCTCCTTCCGTCGGTTGGCCAGGCGATAGTCTTCCGTAACGACGGGCATTCCGTCAATGGTCAAGTAAGTAAGGGAACTCCCGCTGCGCTGCTTCTCCCGGTCGAAGAAGCCGTTGGCCTGGATACGCAGGTCGGCATCCTTCCCTGTCTTCCACAGCCAGTTGCCCGCCAAGAGGTGGCTGTTGTTGAACGTATAGCGTTGTGCGTCAAAGTCCGGGCCGCCCAACTCCATCAGGCTGATGAGTCCCGTCTCGGCCTGATAGCCGCCCAAGTCGGCAATGTCCTGTACCTCGTGGCCGATGTCGGTGCCCGTGTTGTTGTTCTTGTACATCATCAAGGTTTGGAAACGCTTGTTGAACTGCATCCCCATCAGGCGGTTGTCATACGTCACGCCTTCACTTTTGCCCGCCACACCTGCACCCAGGTCGGCCAACCCAGTCCATACCGACTTGGCATCCTCCTTCAGCACGATGTTGAGTGCCGCCTGCTCGCTGAAGCTGACCCCGCGCAGGGATTTCACCTTCTGATGATGTTCCAACACCTGCACGTCCTGCACCTTGTCCGCCGGAATGTTGCTGCTTGCCACGGCATACTGTCCGCCCATCAGGTCGAGTCCTTCAATATAAAAAGTATTGATAGCCTTCCCTTGATACTCGATACTGCCGTTGGGCTTCACCTCCAATCCCGGCATCTTGCTAATGACATCGGCAATGGAGCGGTCTTGCGCTTGCTTGAAACTTGCCACGGAATAAGTCAACGTATCCCCTCGTTGGGAAATGCGTTCGGGCTTCGCCACTACCTCCCGTAGTTGAAAGACATTTTCCGTCAGCACAATGTCCTGCCCGTCCCGAAATCCGGCCACCGACAGAATAACGGACTTGTAACCCATAAAACTGACCGTCAGACGTTCCGCATCGGGCAAGCGTTTCAAGGAGAAACAGCCGTCCTTGTTCACCGAAGTATAGGCCAGGAGCTTCCCATCCGCTGAATAGGCCACGACATTGGCTCCGAACAGCGGCTGACCGGAAACATCGTGCACCGTACCCCGGAAGAATAAAGACGACTGGGCCATTCCTTTTGTCAACCCTAAAAGAGCAAACAATGTTAGAAAGAATATACGCATAAGATTATTCCAAATCCAAATAGTTCTTCCGAGGTTGCTTCTGATTGGTAATCTCATTGCCGCTGGCATCTGTTATCTTGACTATCTTACCACTGGAGCCTGCCAAGGCATCCTTCGCCAAGTCGGAATAAGTCTGTTCGGCACGAGCCTTGCGCAAGGCCAAGTATTTCTTGCGTGTACATTTCACGGGGGCTTTTAAGCTCGGCCCCAATTCCACTTGGGTATTCTCAGGAGCCTGCCCGATTCCTACCGCCGTGAAGTGGAAGATGCCGTCCGCATCCACCGCTTCCAGGATAAGCCCCGGCAAACTGCCCAACACATACGGACCGTAAGGCAAGGGCAACTCCGGACAATACCACACCGTCCACATGCGGCCATACAGCCCTGCCTTCGCTTGGTGGCACGTATAGCCGCATATCGTCTTCACGCTGTCTGCCAAGGTCCAGTCCAGCTGCGGCAAGGGCTCTTCATACTTCAACTCGTCCGCACCTATGCTATTCATATAGGTATATCTCTCCGGCTTGGGCTTGCCGGTCAAGACCTGCAGGCTGTTCCGGTTGGGATATTTTGCCCAAAGCTGTTGCAAGCCGGCTATGCCTGCCATGACGTCTTTACTGGAGTGCTTGAGTTCCTCGGACTCGGTGAGATATTGGCGGTTGGCCGGATTATAGAAGGCAGCGGTAGCCTCCCCTATGTCCAGGTACCAGCGATAGGTTTTCCGTACTTTGTTGTCACGCAGGGCATCGCAATCGTAAGTAATGCGGTAAAGGGCTTTCTCTTGTGCCTCCAGCCAAAGCGGGAGCAGCAGCAGGATCAGAATAAATACTTTTCTCATTGTTCCATTGTTTTTATTGGTTATAATGACGCAAAGGTCGGAAGAGGAAAGCGGATTCTTGTTCAACCGCACTTCAACAAAAGCAAACGGATGTTAACGGGACGGGAAGGGCAAGGCGGTACAACGTAAGCGGAAAATCAGTAACTTTGCACGCGCTTTGACGAAGGCGCAGACTGACTAAATCCATTAAGTATGCAGAACAAATATCTCTTCAGACGTTATCTACTTTTCGCTATCGCCCTGTTCATCAACGCCATGGGCATTGCTTACATCACGAAAGCCGCCTTGGGCACCTCGCCCATCACCAGCGTCACCTACGTGGCCAGTATGTTCACCCCGCTCACCATGGGGCAGTGGACCATCATCCTCAACCTGCTCTTCGTATTGCTGGAACTGCCGTTCATGACGCGCCGGCAGGTCAGGGAAGACCTCCGCATGTATGTCTCGCAGATCGTCATCACCTTCTTCTTCGGCCTGTGCATCGACCTCTGCATGTTCATCATCCAAGATTTGAATCCGGTGGTTTATATCAGCAAGATAGCCAACCTGCTGATAGGCTGCGTCATCCTGGCCGTAGGCATCGCACTGGAAGTGAAAGCCGACGTAGCCATGATGGCGGGCGAATACTTCGTGCGGGTGTTGGTGAAGAAGTTTCACAAGGACTTCGGCTATCTCAAGCTGGCCTTCGACTGGTCGCTGGCGGCACTGGCCGTCATCCTCTCGCTTTGCTTTATGGGCGGGATATACGGAGTGCGCGAGGGCACGGTGATTGCCGCCTTGCTGGTAGGTCCCATCGTTCACTTCGTCACACCTTACTATCGCTTTCTTGATAATTGGATAACGGACAAGCAGGCAATATCCGCCGCATCGGCCGTTCCTGCCCAAGAGTCACCGCACACAGTCATCACCATCGCCCGCGAGTTTGGCAGCGGCGGGCACCTGCTGGGCGAAATGTTGGCCAAGGAGCTGGGCATCAAGCTATATGACAAGGAATTCATCCACCTGGCAGCGGAGAAGAGCGGTATCGACGAAGCCTATATCCGGCGCAACGAGCAATCCATCCCCTCCTTCTGGCTGAAGTGCATCCTGACGGACGGCAACGAATCTTCGCGCCAGCAGAGCCTTTCGCCGGATGACGTGCTGTTCGTGGCCGAGAGCAACATCATCCGCGAACTGGTCGCCAAGGAGCCGTGTATCATCATCGGGCGTTGCGCCGACTACATCTTGCAAGACTCTCCCCGCCTCATCAAGGTCTTCTGCTACACCGACCGCGAAAGCGCCTACCGCCGCTGCACCACGGAATATGGCGTGCCCGCCGACAAGGCCAAAGCGGAAATAGCCCGCGTCAACCGCAACCGCGTCGCCCACTATGAATATTACACGGGCGAAAAGTGGGGCGACCCGCATCGCTATGACTTGATGCTGAACACCGGAAGCATCGGATTGGAGGCGGCTTGCGAATTGGTGGCGGGGCTGTATCGTTCTACGGCACTTCCACCGGAATCTGCTCTGCCATCCGGAAAACACTCGACTCGAAGGTAGCGATTAATTTTCCGTCCTGGTTGGTGATGTCTATCTGATAACATCCTGTACTCCGGCCGATATACCGTTCGCATGCTTCGGCCGTTAACGTATCTCCTTCGCCGCTGGCACGCAGGAACTGAATGTTGGAGGAGAGTGAGAAAGCCAACGTGCCATGCGAATTGGCGGCGGCGGCCAGTGCCAAGTCCGCCAAGGTGAACAACACCCCGCCTTGGGTACGTCCTCCCGCATTGAGGTGATGAGGCGTAATGGTGACGGTGGCTTTGCTATATCCTTTGCGCACTTCCTGCAACTCGATACCATTCTCGGCGGCGAAAAGGTCGTCCTTGAAGAAATCTTTGATGTCCATTGATGCGCTTATTTATTCAGTTTCCACTCCGTACCTTCTTTCCCGTCTTTAATCTCGAAGCCGAGAGCAGTCAGTTCGTTGCGTATCTTGTCGCTTGTGGTCCAGTCTTTGTTCGCCTTGGCTTTGGCACGCTCTTCGAGCAACATATCTACCACGTGGCCGAAGGCTTCTTCGCGGGCGGCGTTCGAAGCGGCTTCGGCTTTCAAACCTAAGATGTCGAAGCAGAAGAGATGGAAGGTGTCTTTCAGTTCTTTCAAGTCCTCAGCGGTGATGGTGTCATTGCCTGCTAACAGGTTGTTCACCATCTTGGCACCTTCGAAGAGGTGAGCAATGACAATAGGCGTGTTCAGGTCATCGTCCATGGCCTCGTAGCATTTCTCGCGCAGGGACTTTACGTCTACGGTGGAAGCCTTGGCGGGGGTGATGCGCTCCAGTCCGCTGACGGCGTCCATCAGGCGTGCCAATCCTTTCTCGGCGGCTTTCAGTGCCTCGTTGCCGAAGTCCACCGTGCTGCGATAGTGTGCCTGTAGGGTGAAGAAGCGGATGGTCATGGGTGTATAGGCTTGCTCCAGCAAGGGGTGTGTGCCGTTGAAGAGTTCTTCCAGCGTGATGAAGTTGTTGTAGCTCTTACCCATCTTCTGTCCGTTGACGGTCAGCATGTTGTTGTGCATCCAGTAGTGCACCATGTCATCGCCTTGGCTGGCCACGCTTTGCGCTATCTCGCATTCATGATGAGGGAAGATGAGGTCTATGCCGCCTCCGTGAATGTCGAAGTGCGCGCCTAAGTATTTTCGCCCCATGGCCGTACACTCGCAATGCCAGCCGGGGAAACCATCGCTCCAAGGTGAAGGCCAACGCATGATGTGTTCGGGCTGGGCTTTCTTCCACAGGGCGAAATCGGCGGGATTATGTTTCTCCTCCTGTCCGTCCAGTTGGCGGCTGGTGTTGAGCACGTCGTCCAAATTGCGACCGGAGAGCTTGCCGTAGTGGTGGTCCTTGTTATACTTGGCCACATCGAAATACACCGACCCTTGACTTTCGTAGGCATATCCGTTTTTCAGTATCTCCTCTACCAATTCTATTTGTTCGATGATGTGTCCGCTGGCCTGCGGCTCGATGCTTGGGCGCAATACGTTCAGCGCATCCATGGCCTCGTGGTAGCGGTTGGTGTAATATTGCGCCACCTCCATCGGTTCCAGTTGTTCCAAGCGCGCTTTCTTGGCAATCTTGTCCTCGCCCTCATCTGCATCGTGCTCCAAGTGGCCTACATCGGTGATATTGCGTACGTAGCGTACTTTATATCCCAAATGTTTCAGGTAACGGAAGAGCAGGTCGAACGTAATGGCCGGACGGGCGTGACCCAAGTGCGGGTCGCCATAGACGGTAGGTCCGCAGACGTACATGCCCACATGCGGGGCGTGCAACGGTTTGAATACTTCCTTTGTCCGGCTCAGTGTGTTGTAGATAAGTAGTTGATGTTCCATATCGTCAGTTTTTTATTTTCCAATTGAATGTACAAAGTTACGTTTTTTCGGGGAAGTAGGATGCTTGAGATAATTTTTTTATGATAATGGTGTGAAATAAATGAAGTCAGGTACTTGGTAAACTGATGGCAAACTCGCTAAAGTTTCTTCCGTCGCTTTCCACACGGATGCTGCCCCCGTGCGCCCGCACCACTTGCCATACAAAATTCAATCCCAAGCCGAAGCCGGAAGTTTGAGCGGTGTGTTTATCGGAAGCGACACGTTCGAATTTCCCGAAAATGCGTTGCTGGTCGCGCAAGGGAATGCCGATGCCATTGTCCCGTACATGGATAGAAACGGTATTATCTGACTCTGTCTCGGCCAAGAGACGAATGGTAACTTCTTCACGGGAGTATTTGACGGCATTGTCTATCAGGTTGGAAAGCACTTCGCGCAGACAAAAGGAATCGGCCATGACACATAGGTTTTCATCGCAAACTATGTTAAAGGTAATCGGCTTGGAGGTTTTCAGGCGGAACTTCCCGGCCAGGTCTTCCAAGAGCGGGCGTAAGGCGATGGATGTCCGGTGCAACTCTAATTCGCCACGTTCCATTTGCGTCAATGTTATCACACGCCCGGACAATGTTAATAAGTGCTCACATTCGGCCAGCATAGCTTTGCGAAGGCCTTCGGCACGGTCGGGCTTGTCGGTCATGCGTCCGCTTGCCATGATTTGCGTGCCCATCAGGACGGATTGCAGGGGCGACTTCATGTCGTGTATCATAGAGTAGGTGAAGTCTTCACGGAATTGTCCCAACTTGTGCAGGCGACGCCCCACGTACCATAAGCCGATAATGCACGCTAAAGTGAAAAGGGAAAGGAGGCGCAAGGAGATGAACAGATACCAGGCCGAACGGAAGATGTAGGCGAGAGGAGCGGGCACGACACCTTCCATCCACCGCGTCCGTTCCTTGTTTACAGAGACGGGATGCGTGAGCAAGTCTTTTCCGAGGGTGGTCAACATAAAGGTTTTGTCCGTCAGCCTTTCGGAAGCCCGGCTGAAGAAATGGATGTGTCCGGCGGGTAACCCTTTCTCTTGCAGGAAGGCGTTGAATACGGAATCCATATAAGCACTATCAAGCGGAACGTAGGCGCAACCGGCTTCCGCAAAAATCTCCTGATTGTTGTAGGCACGACGCACGCGGGCATTCTCTTCCATATTCATCCCACTTCGCCGAACAAAGGCGTAGCCTATGCGAAGCTTTGACAAGTCCTTTGCTTCGGAAAGCCAAGAGTCATACTGGGCGTTGCAAAACTCCGTGACGGCCTTTATCCGCGGATGGGAAGGGAGAGAGTCTGTCAACCGATGATAGCGTCGTGCGGTTTCCTCCACGAACGCCTCTTCAAAACAAACTTGCACCTCATGCGCCAAAGCCGAACGCTGCTCCCGGTAGACATAACCGCCCCAAAGGAAAGTCAATAGCAAGGACCCCACCAAGGCAAGTCCTAATAGATAAAGCGAGGAAACAGATCGGCCTTTATGTGACAAGGCGTCTTTTTGCTTGGCGTGCGTTAAGGTGGTTTCCGTAATGGCAAGTAATTGTTGACCCGTCTCGTGCGCCTGCTCCCAACAGCCGGCTTCTATGTCGGACTTCATCTGCCGGACGGGCGCTCCCATCTCTTTAGCTTGCCGATAGAATTCCTGCCTTTGTTCGTTGATGGTCGTTTGCTCCTTTTGCAACTTGCGTGTCCGGAGGATGAAGGGGATAATAACCGCCAAGGCCAACCCCAATGTAGCGGCATAAAACAACAACATCCGTCCCATATACCCTCGGTAGAAAGGCTGGTGGAGATAAGACTCTACGACAATGCCTTTCGCTTCGTGCAGGTAGGCTTTCTCAGAAATGGCATATAGTCCCGGCGCATGTCGTTCGGGCACATTGGGCGAACGTTGCAAGGTTTCTCCCGTATGTGTGTCAAACTTGCGGATGGTTATTTCGCCTTCCACTCCGTCATAATGCAATTCCTTCTCCAATTCCAATCGAAGAGCGTCGAGCGATAGTTCCGGTTGGCTATAAGCGTCTTGCAGGATGGCGGAAGTCTGTTGCGAGGTATAGAAGCTATAAAGTTCTTCGTTTTGCAAATAGATGGAGTCAGTGGGCGTATAAATCAGGTGGGTGACAGTACCATCAGGATAAGGCAGGGCATTGACCTGTTCGTCCACCAAGAAGTCGAAAGCTTTCCGGAAAGCGGCCTTCAACGCTACATCGGTTTTCTCCTTCAGCGCATGATAGGCATATCCCGCCCCTGCCGCTTGAAAGAGGATGACAAGCAGCAAGGTGCAGACCGATAGGCGAATGATGTTTCTTACTTTCATAGGGTGCAAAGTTACATCTTTTCGGGAAAGTAGAATTAGGATGCATTTATTTTATATCGTTTACGTGATATTGGAGAAACAACAAAGCACAATTAAAGGGCTTAAATACAAAGCGTATCCTAAAATCCGTTCCAATAGCAAATAAAAACATTAGAGAATAGGAGATTATCTAAAAAATCCCTACTTTTGTAATTGGATAGAGGCAACTCTTTCCGCGACATATTGAAAATAAGAGGCGTTATGTCTCCTTCCTGCGTGTACAAAGCCTAGGAAACTTGAATCACGTTGAACAGGAGAAGGTATGATGGTCTCCACGCATATGCGTGGGGCTGTTATTTCCACATCTGTTCATAAAGGTTTTCCTAGCACCTGTACACAAGGACGTGGTCATACAGTTCCACGCTTCGTGTGTTTATAAAGATCTTTCAAGGAACTGAGAGGATAATAGGAGATTATTTTTATGGGAATGAGCGCAGCAGAAATGACTTATTACATTGCGAAAGCAGGTGACCTTATAGGTATAAAACGAACAAAGAGATAATTTATAAGCGTCAGGAACGGCTTTTATAGACGACGCCCCATATACGAACGTCTGAACTACCTCCTTGAATAGCCCTTCCTTATTCTTGAAATAATAGATCATAGAGCCGCGACTGATCCCTATTTCCTTCTCCATGACGCTGAAAGACACACGTTCATAAGGCATTGTGGCAAATAGCTTGAATGCCTCCATGAGTATTCTCTTGCGACTTGTTTCTCCTTTGCCCATAATCAAAGAATATACTTAATTTCTCGTCAAAAGTACAAAAATAGTCCGAAATAAGAAACCCTTTATTATGTATGTTGTAGCATAAGTTAAATATTACGCCCATTATCCTTAGATAAATGACAGAACATCCAATAATACTTGAAAATGCACTGCATGAGAGCAGAAAACAGACGATTTGTGCTCTCATTGAGTGCATTTTTAGTATATTGCCACGGAAATAATCTATATCGTTATGGTAGACCTATCATTATACGCATACATGGAGGAGATGATGAGCCGGATACCTACAGCTTTCTATCGGTATAAGTAGACTTGGCGGATGATTCCGTGAATATCTGGCAAGAGGCTATTATCCGTTTTCTGTAGAAGATGCTAATTTAGTAAAAAATGAGAAACAAAGATAGATATGAGCGTATGGCTAATATAATTTACAGAAATGTCGTATCTGAAAATCTGTCTCATTTTAGGCTACTAACCTAAAGGGAGAATGTTTCTAACATAGAGGGGGAATGTTAGAAACATTCGGGGCCTATGTTAGAAACATTCCCCAAACTCGTATGTGAGTACTTCTGACAGGGGTAAATCTTCGTTTAGGGAGATAGTTATTAAATCTGTACAAGAATATAAGTCCTGTTGTTGAAATTTATATATACGTATTCGCATTCAGATAATGACAGGGGGAGTCTGTCCGAGAACTAAGGTTCACCTATCATTTTGTCATGCTGAACGTATGTGAACATCTTCATTAACGTTTATTAAATGCCATCGTGTGCAGTATTTCCCGCTTTGCGGTCTTTATTAAAGCAAAGGACTAACTTAACCTAAACAAAAGAAAGCAAATATGAAAAGAGATTTTAAATTCAACCGCCTGTGGATGGCGTGTATGATAGCAGGAACCGCCTTAACTTTTACCGCATGTAGTGATGACGATGAGCCGACACCGGACGAACCGAAAACGGAAGACGTGTATGGCAATTACACCGGAACAATGACGTTCAAGGCCGAAGAGGAGGTTGCCAATGAGGCCAATGAGAGTGGGGAAACTGAAGGTATAGCCGTTTCCGCCACCGTGAAAAACGATACAGTTTATTTTGAAGATTTCCCCGTGCGTGACTTGGTAGCTTCCATTGTAGGAGAAGAATCGGCCGATGCTCTTGCCGAAGCCATAGGAACGGTGAACTACAAGGTTGGTTACAAAGCAAGCATGACCACGGCCAAAGACAGCGTGTATATGGAAATGTCGCCCAAACCTCTTGAACTGTCCATCCCGATGGATGAGGAGAATACGATGGCTGTGTCTGTGGAAGTCAGTGCGGCGGACAAAGCCAATTACGAATTTGAGACCCAAAACCTTAACCTGAAGCTGAAAGCTGAGAAAGTATGGGTGAATGAACAGGAATTCCCGATATTCCCTGTGACTGACTTGACTTTTGAAATGACAAAGAAATAAAAACAGATAGAAGAATATGTAGTAACCTTAAGTTAGTCTGATGCAATAATGCACTCAATAAAAGCAAAAGGTAAATCATGCTTTTGTTGAGTGCATTTTTTCTTTTTATCACAGACGAGTTCACGTTATATAGGGGCAGTCCAAAAACCCTGTTGCGGGAAACGATGCACGAACCTTTATGCCCCAATGCATATAACTGACTCCTTTGCACGATTACTAATCGTGCAGCGTGACGATTAGTAATCGTACAGGTGAACGATTACTAATCGTACAACCTACCAAGATATCTGGTTTTCCAAATGAAACAGTCTGTCTATGTCCCCCCAATGATAAAACCGATGCAACTGGGTTTTCAGACTGACCCCATTATAAATCCAGCTTCAGTTTCTCATGTCCTTTTGAGTCCAATACTTGTAATGTCAAGTCTTTCCCTTCCTTCTTAAGTACAAGCATTGTGGCACGATCGGAACGGGGACCTCCACCCACAATCACAGGAAACGGGTTACCCAGTTCGCCAACCGGATGATACATATAGCGATGGGTATGTGCCGTCAAATCAACATCGAAAGGCGCTTTCTTGAGAATAGGCGACCACAAGTCGTAACAAGGAGAATAAGAATCTTTATCAAGTCCCCATAAAGGAATATGGTGGATTAATATACGACGCTCAGCCTTCTTAAACTCTTTTGACTTCAATTCTTGTTTCAGAAAGTCTGCCTGGTCTTTACGCAATTGGGTAAAATCGTTCAAGCCATAATAAACCCAATGCTCATCCGGCTTGTCTTCCCCGCAATCGAGCAGCACAAAACGGGTATCTCCCCAACTGAAAGTTCCATAAGTCTTGCCTCCCGGTTGGTCAAAAAGCGACGGCATACCAGCTGAATAGGCGTTTCGTATTTCGTGGTTCCCCCGAATGAAAAAAACCGGTTTCTCGGCCGAATGGAAAGCATCGGCCAAAATATGTATGTTCCTGATGGCATATTCCCGGTCGACAGGTTCGGGCAGGCAATCGCCATTGAATATGACAAAGTCATGCGGTATCTGTTTGGCCAGTTTACTGAAAGCCTCAATAGTCTCCTTATTTTCATGCAGGTCGTTCAGGATAAGTGCCGTGAAGTCGGTCGAATCATCGGTTGGCAACGTAAACGAATAAAACGGACTTTTGTAAGTCTCGCCAAACGTCTTGCTATAAGCCTGGTAATCGATAATTTCTTGGGCACAGACGCGGTAATAATAACGTTGACCGGACGTAAGTCCGTCCAAACGTATCTTGTTTTCGATGTCATAGCACACTTCCTGCCCGCCGATAAAGTCACGCGCTTGTTTCAAATGAAGCGTATCAGTGCCATACTCCACCCAGCAATGTGAAACGGCATTGGTCTGGAACATGACAGTGACTCCGTCCGCCGTAGGGTTTTGCAAGTAGGGGGCATGATAGACCAATTGCCTATCCGGTGTCTTGAACTGAAACTTGGCGAGTACGGGGCGATGGTCAGAAGCCTTTCCCTCTTCCAACACGGTAATACGACGCGGGACCAAGTTCTCACCGGTTGCTTTGTACAAAGCGATATAATCCAAGCAATCGGAAGGATTGTCGGCTGGAAATGTCTTTTTCTTCAGATTGTTGACGACACGGAAATCTTTCTTTATCTCTTCTAAGAATTTGGAGCCCGGCGTATCGTTCCAGTCGCCCGCCATGATAAAAGGTTTTCCGGCACGTGCGGCCTCAGCCCGTACCAGTCCGACGGACGCCAGACGGTCTTCTTCCGTCAAAGAAAAATGTACACAGCCCAACAGGTAACGTTCAAATTCCGCAATGAGCATCGTCCGTTTCTCTTCACGTCCGGGAAGCGCTATCTGACGGACGGCAAGCGGTTTTTCCTTACTCAATATGCCGACGCCGTATTTGCCTCCATCGTAAGGGATTGCACAGCCGAACGTAGGACGCATCAGAGCTTCCGCCGCAATCTCGCCCAAAACATACCGCCCTTTACTACGTGCGGTAGCACTGTCCACTTCCTGAACCGCCACGACATCGGCACCGCTGTTCCGAATCAATTCCCCGATACGCACGTAATCCGTCCGCCCATCCAAACCGATGCCGTTATGGACGTTGTAAGTTAATACGTTCAGTTGGTTTTGCTTTTGCAAAGGCGTAGGAGTCTGCGCCCACAGACCGGTTGACAAAGTTATCGCCCATACGATACCTGCCACCATTCGTTTGTTCCTGTTTAGTCTCATCGTTTTATACTATTTGTTCTTTGATTTATTACGAAAAACAAAAATAGAAATTCTTTTTAAGAAATGTTTCACCGGAAGCGAAAAAACGCATAGAGGACATAAAAGCCTCCATAGATGCGAAAGGTAACAATATCGCGCTGTTCGCCCGACTCAAACGTTGACCACGGACTTCCGTAACACCAGCAGGCTCTCAGGCCCCATATTAAAAAGCAGGTCTACGATGCTCAGGTTGGGCAGGAAACCTAATTTATCCTGAAATACCTGGTAATAAGGTTCCGCATGGAAGGCAGGGTCTTCCGTGCGGAAATCTTTTTTGGGATGGATGCGTTCGCGGAAGTCCTCTTCACCGGGAGCGAACTCCGTCCTGTACACGGCGGAGCGGCGCATGTCCGGCTTCATATCAATAAGAGAGCACACAAGGTCGCACAGGGCTTCGTTGAAGTCCATCAGGAACTCATACTTCCGCTCGTAGAAAGGACGGAAATCATCTTTATAATATTCAAAGAAAGGCGTATGGTTGTAGGCGGACTCTAAGGCGTTCCAATGCAGGTGCCGCCAATTACCATGGTCGGAGATACGGATGTCCCTCATAAAGGCTTTCGGGGTGTCGGGCTTCACGATGGGCACGGTCAGTGCCAACGGTCCGTCCGGCGCGGCGATGGTGCACCGGTTACGGTAGGTCTGCTTCACGTAGTGATCGTATTGCTCCACGACCACCGTGTCGTATGCCAAGAGTTTAGCGTAATATTCCACCGGGGCCAAGTAGGCGGAAGAAAGGTAAACGGTATGAGTTTCCATCGGCTTTCAATGATTATCTTACTTTCTTTCCTATCCGCCCTTTGTCCCGCGAATACCAAATAAGGGCGGCACGTCCTATCAGATGGTCTTCGGGCACAAAACCGAAGAGACGGGAATCGGAGATGTTGGCGGTATTGTCGGAAGTAACCCAATAATAATCTTTGGTGAAGCGGCAATGCCACGTAGGTTTGCCATCCACATAGAGCGTGTCGTTTTGGATATAGGCTTTCTTACGTTCGTGCAGAACCAACGTATTGCAAAGCAACGTCCTATTCCAAGGATAAACCCGCACTACACGGCCTTTTGCCGGAACGACAAGCGGCATCAAGCTTTGGGCGGTATCCGTATGCAACGGCTCTATCCAGCAATGCCCGTACAGGGCCTGCTCCAACAAATAATATTCATAACGGCTAAACGAACGGATGTTTCGCGCGGAGTCCTGCCCCATCAATGCCTGACGGGGAATGGAAAGGGCGGATAACAAGGAGTCGAGTGAACGTTCTTTATCACGCGGATAGGCATAAAGAAATTTACGGTCAGGAGCGAATTGCTCCGAAGGTGCCACGGTAAAGAAAGAGTCCACCAACAGAGTATCTCCCGGCGTGCCCGTCACCCGCCCGATGAATACCTCCCGGCGGCTGATAACCGGCTCCTTCCGATTACCCGGATTGTTGAACACCACAATCTCATTTTTCCCCGCCGGCGTGTTACCCCAACGGTGATACCCCCACCACCCCATGAAAGGCAAGCGAAGGCCGTAGCTCCACTTACCCACAAAGATGCGCTCGCCTTGATAAAGGGAGTTTTCCATGCCCGACGAGGGAATGAGGTAGGACGTAGCGACACAGCCTCGGAGCAATGCCACAATCAGCACCGCCCCGACTATCAGGCCGCCCACCTTTACCATCCACCTTTTCCTTCGCCTTGCTATCATACAACCTTATGACTTATAAACTCAAATCTTACTCCACCCACTTGAATAACCGGTTCCAACGTATCTTCCCGTCGAACCAACCACGGTCTTTATCAAGCGAAAGCCAAATGAGGATGGGTTTGCCCACCACATGGTCTTCGGGCACAAAGCCCCAATAACGCGAGTCAGCGGAGTTATGACGGTTGTCGCCCATCATCCAATAGTAATCCATTTGGAACGTATAAGTGTCCGTGCGTTGGCCGTTGATGTAGAGTCCATCCGCCCGACACTCCAACTTGTTGCCCTCGTATGCCTCGATGCAACGCTCATAGATGGGTAGATTGTCATCGGTAAGGGTGATGGTTGCCCCCTTCTTCGGTATCCAGATGGGACCGTAGTCGTTGCGCGTCCACTTCGTATAGAGGTTTTGCGGATACATCTGTCCGGCAAAGTCTTCCGGCTCCATGATGATGCGGCTCACTAATTTCTTATTTCCGTCCAACGCCTTATACATGGCTTGCGTCAAGGGCAGGTGATAGACGGGAGCCAACTGGCCTTGCGCCGTGCGGAGGTTCAGCCCCATGGCCACTAACTCGGCTTCCCAGCCTGGGTCATTGTTCATCAGCCATTGGTCGTCCTTGCTGATCCCTAACTCACGGAACATCTCTTCGGGAATGAGGGGACCGGTGGTCTGCACAAAGTAATTGAGTTGCATGTCCGCAGGGTCTTCCGTACGCTTACCGTCAATGTAGACATGGGCGTCGATAATCTGGAGCGTATCGCCCGGCAAGCCGATGCAACGCTTCACGTAATTCTCACGCCTATCCACGGGGCGGGTGATGACCTTACCGTACATCTGCGGATTCTCCCGGATGAGCTTGCGTCCGGCAGCATAATAAAGGTCGTACACGGCACGTTGTTCCTTGCGGGAGAGGCTGTCCATCTGCACCTCCTTGGGATACATGCGCCGCCCTTCGTTATAAGCTAAGCTATAGAAGTCGGTCTGTTGGAAGTTGGTGGCCACGGTGTCGCCCGCAGGGAAGTTGAACACCACGATGTCACCCCGCTTCACGTGTCCCGTGCCCCCTACCCGCTTATAATCCCAATGCGGCCAGTCGAGGTAGGACTTGCAATTCAGGATGGGCAACGTATGTTGCGTCAAGGGCATGGAGAGCGGCGTGTTCGGCACACGGGGTCCGTAGCTCACCTTGCTCACGTAGAGGAAATCGCCCACCAGCAAAGACTTCTCCAACGAGGAAGAAGGTATCTGGTAGTTCTGGAAGAGATACAGGTTGACGAAGTAGACCGCCACGAGGGCAAAGACGATGGCGTCCACCCAACTCATGACGCTACGCACGGTCGCGTTCTTCGACTTGCGCCACCAGCTCCAAGGTATCTTCTTGCTGATGTAAATATCGTAGATGAAAGGCACAATCACCAGTCCCCACCAACTCTTTACCCACAGAAGGAAGAGCAAATACAGGGCGGTGACGATGCCGAACTTAATCCATTGTTTCGTTGGTACAGGTTTCATCTCTTCTAATTATTTATATTTTTAGGTAATTTCTGTGTCGTTTTCTCTATTTTCTTTTCATTACTTGCCACTCGCCTTTCTACCTTCTTAATATCTTCCGCCGCAGGTAAATTCTCCGGTTGAATACCACGCTGACCTAACATCTGACGAACACTTTTGTTATTCTGCACATGTTCCTGTGTAATAACTGTCTCACCATAAAGGTCTTTTTGTTCTACATTATAATTGGTCATTTCCGTAGCGAGGTTCTTGGCCGCAATGGTCAACGTCGGTAGGAAATCAGCCAAAGGACGGGTTGACTTTATACCCAGACGCAATTTCATATCTTCAGTAGTATGCCCGCCAAACAAAGCAGTATCACCTTTCGACCGAATGCGTCCAAACCCTTTATCATCAACTCCCCGCTCATAAATATTCCGTGAAAGCTGTTTCTCTGAAAGCCGCAGACGGTCTCGTGTCTCAAGCCGTGACAATTGCTGAATGTGCTCTGCGATAAGTTCCGCCTTCCGGGTTTGCAAAGCGAAATACCCTTGGGCGAAAGCTATTTCTTCCTTCTTGGGGTCACCGTTTTGAGCTATCAAGTAACAGGCATATCTTGTTAGCATATAATCAGTGACTTCCCGTTGTGCACCTTTTGCAAGAATTATCATTTTCGTGACCTCACGAAAATGATAATCAACACTGATACCCTGCGATTTACAAGAATCAACGGCTCTCCCTATCGCTACCTGGAAATTCTCCCAACGGGCATAGCCAAGCACACTTTGCAGTTCACGGGCGAACCAGACTTCTACCTGTTCTTTATCATCATCACTCTTAATGAAATACATAATTTCATCAAAAGTCTGTTTATGCTGATTGATTCGTTGAATATCCATGGCACACTTTCCTTACTTCAAGAACGGAAACAGGTCGCTCATCCCCAGGAAGCCCGTATGCCCGGCGGTGTATTCGGCCGCCAGCACGGCGCCCAAGGCAAAGCCCCGGCGGTTCTTCGCGTCGTGAGTGATGGTGATGCTGTCCGCCTCCGAGTCGTAACGGATGCTGTGGATGCCCGGCACCTCGCCTTCGCGGATGGCCGTGATGCACAAAACGTCCTTCTCATCTTCTTCCTTGTCGGGAGAAGCCAATTCCCAGCGGGTCTTGCGGTCGAGGTTCTCCAAGATGCCTTCCGCCAGGGTGATGGCGGTGCCGCTCGGCGCGTCTAATTTGTGGATGTGGTGCGTCTCCGTCATAGAGACATCGTACGTGGGAAACTCATTCATGATGCGGGCCAAATACTTGTTTACCGCAGAGAAGATGGCCACGCCGAGGCTGAAGTTGCTCGACCAGAAAAGCGTCTTGCCCTCTTCGGTGCAAAGGCGGCGCATTTCCTCACCGTGTTCCGCCATCCAGCCCGTACTGCCCGATACGAGCTTCACGCCCTCCTGCATCGCCCGCAGGCAATTACCGTAAGCGGCAGCAGGATTGGTAAACTCGATGGCTACGTCCGCCGAGCGGAAGGCCTCGGAGGTAAAGTCTTCCTGATTGTTGATGTCGATGACGCAGACCACCTCGTGTCCGCGGCTCAGGGCAATACGCTCAATCTCCTTGCCCATCTTTCCATAACCGATTAATGCTATTTTCATTGTCGTAATCTATTTCTAATTTATTCAGTCAGTGGGGCAAAGATAGGATTTTTCCCCCACATACCGTCACAATTAACGACTTGTTAACAATGGGAAGAAGAAAAGGGATGCCTCGACCGACAATATTTATTTACAATCGAAGTACTTCCCGTTTGGTTCTCACCCATGAGACGTTTAACCTTTCCCCGTTTCCGCCAATCTTCATCAGCGACTGATTATCAGCGATATGCGTTTCCGGTTATTTTCAGGTAGTACCGGAAAGGCTTTCAGGCGGCGTCTTACATCAATTCAGGCGGGGTCTTACATGACTTCAGGCGGCACCTGAATAAGGTTCAGGCAGCGCCTGAAAAAGGACGGAAAACGGACTGTGCGTCATACAGTCACATTCTTTTACACATTAAAAGCCATCCGATGTAAAGTCACGCTTGATGATGGTGCAATGAAGGTCATCGCGCCCCGCCTGGTAAAGGTCGTTATCGTGGAAAGGACGGAGCTTATACCATAGGGTAAAGTCGCCCAAGGCACAAACAATGCCCACCAAGCCGAAGATGTAGACGAAAGGATGCCCGCCACAAAAGCCGTGCAGGGTGGGCAACACACCCAGCAGGATGCCCGGCAACAACAATATGATGCGAAAGCTCTTCAAGGCGATGGGATTGCGCAAATAAACGCCGGCTCCCGCCCAATTACACCGCCAGCGAAACCCCTTCAGCCTGCATCCGTTTGCCACGAAAAGCAGCACAGCCTGCAACGGAATGTAAATAAGAACCACCAAGAATATGGCGAATAAAGCATGCCGCCCCCAAAACTCCCCGATGTAATGTCCCAACCCGTAGGCCGACATATCCTCCCAAATGTACACATAAGCCGCCGAACCGGCCAGCATAAACAAGATATAAAGGAAAAGTATCCGCAGGGTCATTTTACGCAGGCTCAGTTTCACTTCGATGCCACCCGCCTGCAAGGTGCTGTTCAAGATAGAGTCAGATGTTTTCATTTCCGTATGTCTGTTTTTAAGTTAATAATCTTGTTTCCGCAGGCAAAGGTAAGGCGCATGCCGCACGTATTAGGTTAACGCTACGTTATCTTTAGGTTAACGGTTTGCCGAGCGGACGAATATATAACATTTTCGACGAACAGGAAAATTAAGAAAAAGACAATATCTGCCATTTACTTCGGAGAGTTTTTATAACTTTGTGCTGGAAATAACATTTATACTGAATATGAGCAACAAAACATATACATCTGCAAAACCATTTGTAAAATGGGTAGGCGGGAAAACACAACTTTTGGAAGACATCAAGCGTGCTTTGCCAACAGATTTCTCTCAGAAGAAAGATATTATCTATGTGGAACCTTTTGTGGGAGGTGGTGCTGTGTTATTTTGGATATTACAGCAATTCCCCAATATTAAAAAGGCTATAATCAATGATATAAATCCCCATTTAATTACTACATATCGGGTTATT
>CASGED010000140.1 GCA_949300425.1 uncultured Bacteroides sp. | reverse complement strand
GACCTGAAGTGGAACGAAGTAGGTGCAGAATATGTAGTAGAATCTACAGGTTTGTTCCTGACAAAAGAAAAAGCTCAAGCTCACATCCAAGCCGGCGCTAAATATGTAGTAATGTCCGCTCCTTCAAAGGACGACACCCCGATGTTCGTATGTGGCGTTAACGAAAAGACTTACGTGAAGGGTACTCAATTCGTATCTAACGCTTCTTGTACTACAAACTGCTTGGCTCCTATCGCCAAGGTTCTGAACGACAAGTTCGGCATCGTAAACGGTTTGATGACTACCGTTCACTCTACTACCGCTACTCAGAAGACAGTTGACGGTCCTTCGATGAAGGATTGGCGTGGTGGCCGTGCCGCTTCCGGCAACATCATCCCGTCTTCTACAGGTGCTGCCAAGGCTGTAGGTAAGGTTATCCCCGAACTGAACGGCAAACTGACCGGTATCTCTATGCGTGTTCCGACTTTGGACGTTTCCGTAGTTGACCTGACTGTTAACTTGGCTAAGCCCGCTACGAAGGCTGACATCTGCGCTGCCATGAAGGAAGCTGCTGAAGGCGAATTGAAGGGCGTTCTGGGTTACACGGAAGATGCAGTTGTTTCTTCTGACTTCCTGGGCTGCACGCTGACTTCTATCTTCGACGCTAACGCAGGCGTTTACCTGACCGACACATTCGTTAAGGTTGTATCTTGGTACGACAACGAAATCGGTTATTCTAACAAGGTTCTTGACCTGATTGCTCACATGGCATCTGTTAACGACTAATTTACAGTTAGAAAATATTAAAGTATAGGCGGCTTCTGTGGAAGTCGCCTATTTTTTTTGCACTTTTGCAGGCAATATAAATTGATTATGCTTCGTCAGTCCCTGATACAATAAGAAGATGAGGATCAGGCTTACTGTTGTTTTAGTATGTGTTTATTGAATATGATACAAACTCAGAATCCTTTTTTTGAACCGTTCGCAACGCCGCACGGCACTATTCCCTTCGACCGCATAGCCGTAAACCATTACGAGCCGGCCATTCGCGAGGGCATTGCCAGGCAGAATAAAGAAATAGAGACCATTATCAGCAATCCCGAACCGGCCACTTTCCAAAACACGATATTGGCTTTGGAAGAATCGGGAAAACTGTTGCAACAAGCGGAAAACGTATTCGGCAACCTGTTGAGCGCCGAGACGAATGACGCCATGCAGGAACAGGCCAAGAAGTTGATGCCGCTATTGGACGAACACGCCAACAATATCGGGCTCAACGAAAAGCTCTTTGCCCGCGTAAAGGCCGTCTACGAGCGACGCCAAGCCGAAGGACTGACCGCCGAACAACTGAAGCTGTTGGAAGATACCTACGACGGATTCATTCGCAACGGTGTCAACCTGCAAGGCGCCGACAAGGCAAAATACCGCGAACTGTCTCAGAAACTGAGCCTGCTGACTTTGCAATTCAGCGAGAACAACCTGAAAGAGACGAATGACTACCTGTTGGTGCTGAAAGACGAAACCCAATTGGAGGGATTGCCTCAAACCGCCATTGACGCGGCGGCCGAGACCGCACGCGAGAAACAGGTAGAAGGCTGGGCATTTACCTTACAGGCCCCCAGTTTTGTCCCGTTCATGAACTACTCCATCCACCGTGAATTACGCAAAGAACTATACATGGCCTACAACACCAAGTGTACCCATGACAATGCCAATAACAACCTGGATATCGTAAAACAACTGGCAAATACACGCTTGGCCATTGCCCAACTATTAGGCTACAAGGATTACGCTTCCTACAAATTAGAGCGGCGCATGGCCCAAAACAGCGAAAATGTGTACCGATTGCTCAACCAACTGCTCGAAGCCTACAAACCTACCGCATTGCAAGAGTATGCTGAAGTACAAAACTTGGCTAAGGAAGAGCAAGGCGATGACTTCGTCTTAATGCCTTGGGACTGGAGTTATTATTCGCGCAAGTTGCAAGAGCGCAAGTTCAATCTCAACGATGAGATGCTTCGTCCTTACTTTGAATTGGAGAACGTGAAGAAGGGTGTATTCGGACTGGCTACCCGCCTCTACGGCATCACGTTCAAGAAGAATACCGATATCCCCGTTTACCACAAAGACGTAGAGGCTTACGAAGTATTCGATAAAGACGGCAGTTTCCTGGCCGTGCTCTATACGGACTTCTATCCGCGTGAAGGTAAACGTTCGGGTGCCTGGATGACCAGCTACAAGGAGCAATGGATAGACGAGGAGACGGGTGAAAACAGCCGTCCGCACGTGTCGCTCGTGATGAATTTCACCAAGCCTACCCAAGACAAGCCGGCACTGCTCACCTTCAATGAAGTAGAAACGTTCCTGCACGAGTTCGGTCATAGCCTGCACGGCATGTTCGCCAACACGACTTATGCCAGCCTGAGCGGCACCAACGTCTACTGGGACTTCGTGGAACTCCCCTCGCAGATTATGGAAAACTTCGCCACGGAGAAAGAATTCCTGCACACCTTTGCCCGACATTACCAGACGGGCGAACTCATCCCCGATGAACTGGTACAGCGCATCAAGGACTCCGCCAACTTCAATGCGGCTTACGCCTGTCTGCGTCAAGTAAGTTTCGGACTGCTGGATATGGCATGGTATACCCGCACCACTCCTTTCGAAGGAGACGTAAGACAGTATGAAAAGCAAGCATGGGCGCCTGCACAAATCCTGCCGGGCGTACCCGAAGCGTGCATGAGTGTTCAGTTTTCCCACATCTTTGCCGGAGGCTATTCCGCCGGATACTACAGTTACAAGTGGGCGGAAGTGCTGGATGCCGACGCCTTCTCGCTGTTCCAAGAGAAAGGCATCTTCAACACGGACGTGGCTACTTCGTTTCGTGAGAACATTTTGTCGAAAGGCGGCACCGAGCCTCCCATGGAGCTTTACAGACGTTTCCGCGGTCAGGAACCGACCATCGACGCATTATTAACCAGAAACGGGATAAAGAAATGAAGCGATTGAATATCTTTGTTTTGTCTTTACTGACACTCGTCGTGTTGGCGGGGTGCAACACGGAGGATGACGTATTGGAAATTTTCTCAGGAAAGACCTGGAAGCTGACCTATATCTCGACCGAAAACGGCCATAAGCAATTCGACCTTTGGGGAAGCGGTGATTCCTCGCAAAGCATGGAGGCACTGAAGCAGACAAATACATTTACCGTCAGCTTCGAAGGAAGTGAAATCAATGGCAATACCGGAGGCTCTTTCAATGCGACGGTCATTTCGGCCACCGTCAATGGGCAATGGAACGCCAATGGTGCCAGCAAAGAAATGACGACAAGCAATGTGCGGGTCAGCTATGCGGAAAAAGACCCATTGGCCATTGCTTTTGTCAGAGGCCTGCAAAACGCTGTCCGTTACGGAGGAGACAGCAATAACCTGTATATCTATTATAAGGACAACGATAATTCCATCAAACGATTAAATCTCAGAGCACAATAACTATGGACAACGAAACCAAACAAGAAGCATTAGACCGGCGATATATCCGCATGGCAGGCATTTGGGCGGAAAACTCCTATTGCCGCCGCAGACAAGTAGGGGCGTTGATTGTCAAGGACAAGATGATTATCTCCGACGGCTACAACGGCACACCCTCCGGCTTTGAAAACGTGTGCGAGGACGAAAACAACGTCACCAAGCCTTACGTGCTGCACGCCGAAGCCAACGCTATCACCAAAATAGCCCGCTCGAACAACAGCAGCGACGGGGCGACCATGTATGTGACGGCATCCCCCTGCATCGAATGCGCCAAACTCATTATCCAAGCCGGTATCAAGCGAGTGGTTTACTCCGAGAAGTACCGCTTAGAAGATGGTATCGAACTGATGAAACGCGCGGGGATTGAAGTAATCTATCTGGAACACGAACAATAAAACAAGCATACTGAATATGGGAACAAATCATTCATTCCGGTTCACACCGCTCGTCATTGCTATCAGCGTAGTAGTGGGAATCGTCATCGGTACTTTCTATGCCAAGCATTATGGAGGCAACCGGCTGGGCATTGTCAACGGATCGTCCAACAAGCTGAATGCCTTGTTGCGGGTCATCGACGACCAATATGTAGACACGGTAAACATGAACGACCTGGTGGAGAAAGCCATGCCGCAGATATTGGCGGAGTTAGACCCTCACTCAACTTACATCCCCGCCCAAAAACTGGAAGAAGTCAATTCTGAACTGGAAGGCAGTTTCAGCGGAGTAGGCATTCAGTTCACCATACAGGAGGACACCATCCACGTCAATGACGTCGTAGCGGGAGGGCCGGCAGAAAAAGTGGGCGTCATGGCAGGCGACCGTATCGTACGGGTGGATGACAGTCTGTTTGTAGGGAAAGGGTTGACCAACGAGAAGGCCATGCGCACGCTGAAAGGGCCGAAGGGAAGCCAAGTGAAACTCAGCGTCAAGCGTGCCACGGAGAAAGAGTTGCTGGATTTCGTCATCACCCGCGGTGACATTCCTCAGAATACCATTGACGCCGCTTACATGCTGAACGAGGATTATGGTTATATCCAAATCAGCAAGTTCGGCCGCACTACCCACGTGGAACTGCTCAACGCCATCGCCTTGCTGAGCCACCAGAACTGCAAAGGCCTCGTGATTGACCTGCGCGAAAACACGGGCGGCTACATGGAGGCGGCCATACGCATGGTCAACGAGTTCCTGCCGCAAGGCAAACTCATCGTCTATACGCAAGGCCGCAAATATCCGCGAATGGAAGAGTATGCCAACGGCACGGGGAGTTGCCAGGAGATGCCACTTGTCGTGCTGATTGACCAAGGTTCGGCCTCGGCCAGCGAGATTTTCGCAGGTGCCATCCAGGACAATGACCGGGGTACTATCGTGGGGCTCCGCTCTTTCGGCAAAGGCTTGGTGCAGCAACCGATTGACTTTAGCGACGGGTCGGCCATCCGCCTGACCATAGCCCGCTATTATACGCCTTCGGGCCGGTGCATCCAGCGCCCTTACGAAAACGGGAAAAACGGTGAATACGAAATGGATTGGCTCACGCGCTACGAACACGGCGAGTTCTTCTCTAAGGACAGTGTAAAATTGGACAAGAGTCTTACTTATTACACTTCCTTGGGACGTCCCGTCTATGGCGGTGGCGGCATCATGCCGGACGTGTTTGTGCCGCAAGACACCACCGGCGTTACATCCTACCTGATAGAAGTGGGCAACAAAGGAATCCTCCGCCAATATTGCTTCCAATACACCGACCACAACCGCGCCAAGTTAAGCGAGTTCGCGGACGAAGAAGCGTTGCTGGATTACCTGAAGAAACAAAACATCATGGAACAGTTCGTCCGCTTTGCCGCCCAGAAAGGTGTGAAGCGGCGCAACCTGCTGATAAACAAATCCCGCAAGTTGCTTGAAAAGAACTTGTACGGAAACATCATCTACAACATTCAGGGCATCGAACCTTACATCCGCTACATCAACCAAAGCGACGCGACGGTGCTGAAGGCGCTGGAGATACTGGAGAAAGGCGAAGCGTTTCCACAAGCTCCTGAAGAGATAGCCAATAACGAAACCGGGAATGATGAACAAGAAAAAACTGCGCAAGTATGTGGCCGGATTAAAAACCCGGCACGCGGCTTCCATTACGCAAGCGTCTGCTGACGTGCTGAACCGACTCGAAGCGCATCCCGCTTTCCGGCAGGCGCATACCGTCTTAATCTACCACTCCCTACCGGACGAAGTCAACACGCACGACTTCATCCGGAAATGGAGTGAACATAAACAAATCCTATTGCCTGCGGTTACCGGAGATGACTTGGAATTGCGCCGCTACACCGGCCTCCATGACTTAAAGAAAGGAGCCTATGGCATAGAAGAACCTGTCGGCGAACCTTTTACGGATTACACTTCCATCGACTTGGCCATCGTCCCCGGTGTAGCGTTCGATGCCCGCGGCAACCGCTTAGGACGCGGAAAAGGTTACTACGACCGCCTTCTTCCCCGCCTTCCGTCTACTTATAAGATAGGAATCTGCTTTCCTTTCCAGTTGCTGGAGGAAGTGCCTGCGGAAGCACAAGATGTCCGCATGGATGAAGTGATATTTTAAACAGAAGAAAAGAAAATATGAAGAAACTGATGATAATAAGCCTATGTCTGACCCTAATGGGAGTAACACCGATGGTGGGACAGACGGCTAAAGATTGTTTTAAGGCGATGCCGGACAGCTTGATGCCATTGTTGACACAAGTGAATCGGGCGGATTTTATTGATTTCTTGGAGAGCGATATGCGGGCCGAAGTGACGAACCGCTTCAACCGGAAATCGGAAATGACACGGCTGACGAAAGACTATATCCGCATACAAATGACGGAGCGCAGTTCGTGGCAGATGAAAGTATTGCCGCTGAACGACTCCGTACGAGTGGTGTGCGCCGTGGCTACCGTGCAAGGGCCTGTGGCGGACAGCGATATTCTGTTTTATACTACGGACTGGAAACCTCTCCCTGCGGATGATTTTTTTCAGAAACCCGGTGCGGAAGATTTCGTAAGCGTGCCTGACTCGCTACAGGATAACCGCATACGTCCCGCCTTGGCCAAAATAGACATGTCGCTGCTGTCGGCTGAGATTTCCGACAACAGCGACACGTTAACGCTGACTTTCACCACACCCCGCTATCTCGACGCGGAAACGGCGGATGAAGTGAAACCTTATATCCGCCCGACACGGAAGTATGTATGGCGCGACGGGCGCTACCTTCCCGTCACTTCCCTTTGATGCGGTCGAATCCTTCACCATACACACCGATAACGGCGCTTTGCGATACGAACGCATGGGGGTCAATCTCCTTTATCAGGTGGAAAATGATGCCCGACTCGCGCTTCTTGGCAAGGATGAACAACATCTTGATTTCCTTGCCCGTATAGAAGCCGGAGGCGTTGATGACCGTTACGCCCCGGTGGGGATATACGTTGATATGGCGGCCTATTTCTTCATACTTGTCGCTGATGATGAAGAACTGCACCGACTGACGGGCACTGTTCACCACCTGGTCGAGTACAAAACTACTGATGAAGAGCGTCACATAACCGTACAGCACTTTTTCCCAATCATGCAAGGCAAAGTAACTGGAAGTGATGATGATAAGGTCAGTAATGCGGATGACCTGTCCCAACGTGACGTCACGGTACTTGTTGATGACGGCGGCGATGATGTCCGTTCCTCCCGTGCTGCCGTTGGACGAGAAAGCCAGACCGATGCCGCTACCGGTAAAGCAGGCACCCAGGACACAAGCCAGGAAAGGCTGGTCCTGCAACAGTTTCAAGTCTCCCGTGAACTGCTGAATCACCGACAGGAACAACGTCAGGACAATCACCGCGTAAATCGTCTTGATGCTGAACTTCCACCCCAATTGCCAGATGGCCAACATCAGCAGTAAAGCATTGATGGTAAAGTACACATACTGCACGGGAAGCCCGATGGCGAAATACACAATAGAAGCGATACCCGGCACACCGCTGGCGGTAATGTCCTGCGGCAACAGGAAGATGGTCCACCCGATGCCATACAACACCATGCCCAAGCCAATCATTACATAATCCTTCACTTCATGAAGAGCTGCCTTCCGCGAAGGCACCTTTAGCTTTGTTTCCATATTTTTTTCAGACAAAAAGTTAGAGTTTCAAAAAATCGGGCGCAAAGTTACTTTTTCTTTTGCAGAGAAACAACAAAAGCGAAAGACTAATATTTGTAAGTAAGCGTGCAGAATGAATGGATGTCATTCCCAATGTGATTGCCACGTTTTGGTAATGTGATTACCATGCCTTGGTAATGTGATTACCACGCTTTGGTAATGTGATTACCACGCCTTGGTAATGTCACTCCCAAAAGCATGGTAATCAGGCCGCCGAAGGGGACGGGCGTCCGTGCGGGCTGAAAATAGCTTGTCACCGACAAATGTGCGGGTAAATGATGTGACAGATTGTTATCATACGGATGAAAAAAGACGCATCTCCAAGTTTGATTTCTCGACATTTTTCCATATATTTGCCGTAAATCCAATCTCTATGAAACCGATACGAAACTTTACCCAGTTGACTGAGCACTTGAAAAGTCTGAACCGCCGGAAACGCATCGCGGTGGTTTGCGCCAACGACCCCAATACGGAGTACGCCATCGCCCGCGCCTTGGAAGAAGGCATTGCCGAGTTTTTGATGTTGGGCCATCCTGCCATCCTGCATAAGTATCCTACCTTGCGGCGTTATCCGGAATATGTGAAAATTGTCCCCATCGACAATCCCGATGAAGCGGCGCGTGAGGCCGTGCGCATGGCGCGCGAGGGCGAAGCGGATATTCTGATGAAAGGCATCATCAACACAGACAATCTGCTTCATGCCGTGCTGGACAAGGAGTGTGGGCTTTTGCCTCGCGGCAAGGTGCTGACCCATCTGGCCGTGATGCAGATTCCTACGTATCACAAGTTGCTGTTCTTCTCCGATGCGGCGGTCATCCCCCGGCCCACTTTGCAACAACGCATCGAGATGATACAATACGCCATCCGCACGTGCCGCCATTTTGGCATCGGCCGTCCCCGCATCGCGTTGATACACTGCACGGAGAAGGTCAGCGCCAAATTCCCCCATTCGTTGGATTATGTGAACATCGTAGAGCTGGCCGAAGCGGGCGAGTTTGGCGATGTGATTATCGACGGTCCGCTGGACGTGAAGACCGCTTGCGAGAAGACGAGCGGAGAAATCAAAGGCATTGTTTCTCCCATCGACGGGGAAGCCGACGTGCTCATCTTTCCCAATATCGAGTCCGGCAATGCCTTCTATAAGGCCATGACCGTCTTTGCCTATGCCGAGATGGCGGGGCTGTTGCAAGGCCCTGTCTGCCCCGTGGTGCTTCCTTCGCGTAGCGATAGCGGGCTGTCTAAATATTATAGTATGGCTATGGCTTGTCTCACTTCTAATGATTTGGACGAATGAATATATTGGTTATCAATCCCGGCTCTACTTCCACCAAGATGGCGGTTTACGAAGACGAGCGTGCCGTGTTTGTCAAGACCCTGCGCCATCCCGTGGACGACCTGATGCGTTATCCCCGCATCATCGACCAGTTTGAGTTTCGTAAGAACTTGGTGCTCGACGAGTTGCAACGCGAAGGCATCCCTTTCCGCTTCGACGCCATCATCGGCCGGGGCGGCTTGCTGAAGCCCATCCCCGGCGGAGTGTACGAGGTGAACGATGCCATGCTGGACGACATTATGCACGCCATGCGTACCCATGCCTGCAACCTGGGCTGCCTGATTGCTTCCGAACTGGCTCATGCCTTGCCCGGTTGCCGCGCTTTCATAGCCGACCCCGGCGTGGTGGACGAACTGGACGAAGTGGCGCGCGTCACTGGTTCACCGCTTATGCCGCGTATCGTCATCTGGCATGCGCTGAACCAACGCGCCATTGCCCGGCGTTATGCCGCCGAACAGACCGCCTTACATCCCGCTCAGCCCGTACGTTATGAAGACTTGGACTTGGTTGTGTGCCATTTGGGCGGAGGAATTTCCGTGGGGACTCACCACAAAGGCCGTTGCGTCGACGTGAACAATGCGTTGGACGGTGAAGGACCTTTCTCGCCCGAGCGGGCCGGGACATTGCCTGCGGGCGATTTGATAGACTTGTGCTTCTCCGGTAAGTTGTCGCAGGCGGAATTGAAGAAGCGCATCTCCGGACGTGCCGGATTGGCCGCCCATCTGGGCACGACCGATGTACGCGAGGTGGAACGGCGGATTGCGGAAGGCGATGAACACGCCCGCTTAGTGCTGGATGCCATGATTTACCAGATAGCCAAAAGCATCGGGGCGGCTTCGGTCGTGCTCTACGGTCGGGTAGATGCCATTCTGCTGACAGGCGGCATCGCCCATTCCGATTATATTGTTTCCCATTTGCGCAAGCGCGTTTCCTTCCTGGCGCCCGTGCATGTCTATCCCGGTGAGGACGAACTGGAGGCTTTGGCGCTGAACGCGTTAGGAGCTTTGCGGGGAGAATTGCAGGTGCTTGCCTACAGGTGATAGCTAAAAATAACGCAAATGGTAAGAGCTATTCCGCCGGAAAACATTACCTTTGTCTGCAAAAATGAAATCATAAAAGAATAAAGTATGGAGAATCAAAGACCTTTGATATTGGTTTCCAACGATGACGGCATCGTTGCGAAAGGCTTGAGTGAATTAATAAAGTTCCTTCGTCCCCTGGGGGAAGTGGTGGTGATGACTCCGGACGGACCTCGTTCGGGCATGAGTTGTGCGCTGACCAGCCACGAGCCCATTCATTACCAGTTGGTGCGTAAGGATGTGGGACTTACGGTGTACAGATGCTCGGGCACGCCGGTAGACTGTATAAAGTTGGCTTTTGCCACCGTGCTCGACCGTAAGCCCGACCTGATTGTGGCAGGTTTCAATCATGGCGACAATTCTGCCACTAATGTGCACTACTCCGGTACGATGGGAGTCGTTGTCGAGGGCTGCTTGAAAGGCGTGCCTTCCATCGGTTTCTCGTTGTGCAGCCATCAGGCCGATGCCGATTTTACGGCTGCCGGCCCTTACGTCCGGGACATTGTGACCAAAGTGTTGGAAAAGGGGCTGCCTCCGTTGACTTGCCTGAACGTGAATTTCCCCGACACGCAAGACCTGAAAGGTGTACGCATCTGCCAGCAAGCCAAAGGGCAGTGGGTCAACGAATGGGAGAACATCGCCCATCGCGGCGATTCTCATTATTATTGGTTGACGGGCGAGTTTGAAGACACTGATGCCGATAACGAGAAAAACGACCATTGGGCCTTGGCCAACGGCTATGTGGCTATCACGCCCACTACGGTAGACGTAACCGCTTACGGACTGATGGAGGAACTGAAGACGTGGTTTGCTGAATAAATGAAGTATTATCTGATAGTTGGTGAAGCTTCGGGCGATTTGCATGCTTCCCATTTAATGGCTGCTTTGGCCGGGCAAGACCCGCAAGCCGATTTCCGCTTTTTCGGAGGCGATTTGATGGCGGCGGTAGGCGGCACGTTGGTCAAGCACTATCGGGACATGGCCTATATGGGGTTTGTCCCGGTATTGCTTCATCTGCGCACCATCTTTACCAACATGGCTCTTTGCAAGAAGGACATTGTGGCCTGGCGGCCCGATGTCCTTATATTGGTAGATTACCCGGGGTTCAACCTGAATATCGCCAAATACATCCATGCCCACACCCGTATCCCTGTTTATTATTACATTTCTCCTAAGATATGGGCCTGGAAAGAATATCGCATCAAGAATATCAGGCGCGATGTAGACCAGTTGTTTTCCATCCTTCCTTTCGAAGTGGACTTCTTTGAGAAGAAGCATCACTATCCCATTCATTATGTGGGTAATCCTACGCTGGACGAAGTTGAGGCTTTCCGTTCGGCATATACCGAAAATCGGGATAGCTTCCTGCGAAGAAACTCCTTGCCGGACAAGCCGATTATCGCTCTGCTGGCAGGAAGTCGCAAGCAGGAGATTAAGGACAATCTGCCGGACATGATTCGGGCGGCTTCCTCCTTTCCTGCTTGTCAGTTGGTGCTGGCCGGCGCTCCCGGCATAGATGCTGATTATTATAAGCAGTATGTCGGCCAGGCAGAGGTGCGGATTGTGTTCGGGCAGACCTATCCGTTGCTAACGCATGCCGAGGCGGCGTTGGTTACCTCGGGCACGGCCACGTTGGAGACAGCCTTGTTCCGTGTGCCCCAAGCGGTGTGTTACCATACGCCGATGGGCAAAATCGCCGCTTTCCTGAAACGTCATCTCCTGAAGGTAAGGTATATTTCGTTGGTCAATCTGATAGCCGACCGTGAAGTTGTGCGCGAGCTGGTGGCCGACACCATGACGGTAGCTCAGATGAAGGCCGAACTTCATCGCCTGCTGGCTGACCGGGACTATCGTTCGCGTATGTTGGACGGTTATGATGAAATCCGTGTCCGTTTGGGCAAAACCGGCGCTCCGGCCGAGGCTGCCCGGCTTATTCTAAAAGGTTTCCGCCTGTCCAGGCTACGGTGCTGAGGCGGTTGCCATCAGCCTTCATTCTTCGTTATTAGGAAACTGTCCGCATCCTTCCACACGGGAAAATGCTGGCGGAAAGTGTGGAGACTTTCGAGGTCAATCCGGACGGTAGCCATGCCTTCGTGGTCGTCCGCTACGCTGGCCAAACGTTCGCCCTTGGGCGAATAGACCACGCTTCCGCCGTCATAGTGAACACCGTTTCCGTCAGTACCCACACGGTTTACGCCGCATACATAGCATTGGTTCTCGAGGGCACGCGCCCGCAGCAGGGTGTCCCATACGAGGCGGCGCGAAGCGGGCCAGCAGGCTGCATAGATGAGGATGTCGTACTCGCAGCCTACGTTACGGCTCCATACCGGGAAACGTAAATCGTAGCATACCTGGGGCAGGATGCGGAACTCTCGGTAATGGATGATGGGGCGTTCGGTGCCGGCGCTGAAGTGGAGGTTCTCGTTCCCCATGCGAAACAGATGGCGTTTGTCGTAATACGTGGCTTCGCCTCCGGGCGTCAGAAAGAAGAAACGGTTGCGGAAACCGCCTTCGTGGCAGACAATGGTGCTTCCCGCCAAAGCGATGTCGTATTTGGAGGCGTATTGTTGCAGCAAGCCGATGGTGGGGCCTCCCGTAGGTTCGGCCAATCGGGCGGTGTTCATGCTGAAACCTGTGTCAAACGTCTCCGGCAGGATAGCCAGATGGGTCTCGCCCTGTAGCTTTTCCAAGTTCAGGCGGAGCCTCCGGAGGTTTTCTTGTTTGTCCTCCCAGGCGATGTCGGTTTGGAGTAGGGTAATGCGCATGGTCTTTATTCTTCTCCGGTGGTGAAATTCCGCGGGTGTTTCCCGCGGAACGGTTTATAATAGCTTTTTATTTCGCGCATGTCCTTTTCGATGTCGCCCGTGGGAATGAATGAACGGGTACAGGTGATGGTACGGCTGGGATAGTCGATGCCGAATAGAAGAATAGGGACATGGGCTTTCAGGGCGATGTAGTAGAAACCTTTCTTCCATTCGGCATTGGCCTTGCGCGTGCCTTCGGGGGTGATGGCGAGGTTGAACCAATGGCTTCCGGCAAACCGTTCGGCCATTTGGTCTACCAGCGAGTTCTTTCGCTTTCTGTCCACAGGTATTCCCCCCATTGCCTTGAACAGCCATCCCAAGGGAAATACGAACCACTCCTTCTTCATCATGAAGCATGCCTTCCGGCCCAACGCGCCATAAAACAATTTGCCCATCACCAAGTCCCAATTGGTGGTATGGGGAGCCACGCAAATGACACACTTGTCACGGAAAGGCACCGTCATGACATATTTCCAGCCTAACAAGCGGTAGAAGATAAAACGGCAAATTTGCTGCTTCATTCCGATAGAGGCTTACTTCAGTTGGGCTATCTCATCGGAAATCTTCTGGACCTTCGCGTCGAAGTCCGCGTAGAACTTCTTGTAGAATTCCTTAACGTTTCCCGGTTCCGTGTGGTTGATGCGCTTGAGGAACTCGACCGCCATGTAAACGATGTCGGCTACCACTTTGTACACCTTTTGTTGGTCTACGTCGCCGGAACGGCTCTTGATGAGACAATCGGTAAACAGTTCGCCGGCAATGGCGTTCACTTTCTTCTTTAAAGCTCTTCTGCTTGACATAATCGTATGTTTTTAATGAAAAATAGTCCGTAAAGATACTACTTTTCTTTTTCATGGACGTGTTTCCGCCTGAATTTTATGACTTCTCCGGCAACATTACCACTCCTTGCTTCTTTTTTCCGTCCATTTTCACTACGGCCGGACGGGCAAAGCGTACGTGGCGCAGGTATTCCGTCTCGTGCACGGCAGGCTGGGCGTTCAGGAAGTCCTGGTTGTAAAGGCCGTCGCCCATGTAGGCGTTGATGGTGAAATAGCCCACTCCGAAGGAAGTCAGGTTTTGGAAGAAGTGCGTGCCTTGGCTGGGGTCTACGCGATAGTTGGTCAGTCCGGCTTCCACGATGAGGCGTGCCGCGCTGATGTGCGGCCATTTCACGGGGATGCCCAACCACGTGTCACTGCTTCCCCATCGGCCCGGACCTATCAGGATGTAGTTCCGCTTGGCGTCCAGGAACTGCTGGTTCAGTTTTTCTATCTCCCAGGCTATCTCTTGGTTGTGTGATGCGCTGTAGTGGTCGGTCTTGACGTAAACCACGTCGTAAAGGTCGTTTATGATGCCTTGCCCTAACGAATTGTTGGAGCGCAACAACAGGCTTTCGTCCGGCAGGACCGTCAAGTCTTCGTCCAGCATGGCGTTGTTGTCCACAATGGGGCGGATTTGTAACAGATAGAACGTGCCGGTCTTGTCCTTCTCGCGGCTCAGGTTGGCGGCAAACTCAATCTCTACCGGGCGGCGCATTTCCTCTTGTCCGTATTTCAATGAGAGTTGCAGCAGGCGGGCCAGGGGGAACACGTCATGTTGCAGGATATTGGCGAAGGTGATGACTTTGCGTCCGCCGGGGTACAGACCGTCGCGTATGATTTGGTCATAGGGGTCGTAAGTGGAGGCGATGTAGTTGAGCGCCCCGTCCTTCTCGGCCTCTTTGACGTGGAGTTTCAGAAGGTTGAAGCCATCGTCTATGGAGAAATCATGTCCCGCGTTGCGCAGGTCGAGGGCGTAGAAACGTGTTTGCGTTTCCTTTAGGGCGATGTCCAATTCGCTGGTTTGCAATATCTTGTTGGGGTGGTAGGGCGAGAAACGCAGGGTCAGTCCTCCGTCTACGATGTATTTGCCCAAGCCCAAAGCCAGGTTGACAATGCCTTCCTCCGCCTGCTCGTCGCCCAAGGGGTAATAGTTGAGCGAACGGGCCACACCGGACATAGAGGGGTAGTAGCGCTCTCCGTACTGGTTGCCCACCACTTCCTGTAGGATAACGGCCATTTTCTCTTGGTCGATGACGTTGCTCGTGGCCTGCATGTAGGCTTTGGAGTCGCGGAAGAATACCGATGCGTAGACGCCCTTGATGGCATCGCTCAGCATGCGCAGCATTTCGTATTTATCATCCAGAAAAGGTATCATGTAAGTATTGTAGATGCCGGCGAAAGGCTGGTAGTGCGAGTCTTCCAACAGGGAGGACGAACGGATGGCGATAGGTGACTTCACCACATCGAAGAAGGTGAAGAAGTCTTCCACCAGTCGGTCGGGCAGCTTAGCCTTCAGGAAGTAGCGCAGGAGGGTGTGGTCGTCCACGTCGGACAAGGCCACCTGATACAGGTTGTTGGTTTCCATGAACTCGTCGAACACGTCGGTGCAGAGTACCACGGTCTTGGGGATGGCTACGTGGGCATTGTCGAACTCCTCGAACTCGGGATGCCGCTTCAGCAAGTGGTCGATGAAGGCCAGGCCACGGCCTTTGCCTCCCAAGGAACCTTCGCCGATTCGGGCAAAGTTGGAGTAACGGTCGAAGCGGTCGCGCTTGAATACGGCTACTACACCCTGGTTTTTCATCTTGCGATACTTCACGATGGCTTCGAAGATGATTTGCCGGTGTGCGTCGATGTCCTGTAACTCATTCCACGTGATGGGCTTCAGAAACTCGGCAATGGGAAACATCGCCCGCGAATAAAGCCAGCGGCTGATGTGGTTGCGGCTGATGTGGTAGAGAAATGACTCGGACGGAACGGCAAACAGGATGTTCTGTAACTCCTTGAGGTTACGCACACGAGCTATCTCCTCCATCGTTTCCGGATTGCGGAAAATGAAGTCTCCGAAACCGAAGTTCGCAGACACGACACGGCGCAGGTCTACGTCCATCTTCTTGGAATTTTTGTCGATAAAGACGGCGCCGTACTTGGCGGCGTATGCCATGTTCTCCGTCTCGGACGATTGGATGATGAGCGGTACAAAGGGATCTTCCTGGCGGATGGCGGCACAGAGGCGTATGCCGGCCAGGGCGTCTTTCTCGCCCCGGTCGTTTCGCGGGAAACGTACATCGGTAATGACGCCCAGTATGTTATTCTTATATTTCGTGTAGACACTGATGGCCTCCTCGTAGTTGCGTGCCAATACGATTTTAGGGCGCCCTCTCATGCGCAACGTACGTTGGTGGGCGTTGAGAGCCTCGGTGCTGAATTCCTGGCTTTGTTGCAACACGAACTTGTAGAGATTGGGCAACAGGGAAGAGTAAAAACGGATGCTGTCCTCCACTAATAAGATGGCCTGTACGCCTACTTCCTGCACATCGTGTTCCAGGTTCATTTTATCCTCTATCAGTTTGATGATGGATACCAGCAGGTCCGTATTGCCCAACCAGCAGAATACATACTCGAAGGGACTGAGGTCCTCGTTGGCGAAACGTTCGGTGATGCCATGGCTGAAGGGAGTCAATATCACCATCGGTATGTGCGGGTAGGCCTCCTTGATGTGGCGGGCCGTGTCGAAACTCTCGTTATCGCCCGTGCCCGGCATGCAGATGATGAGATCGTACGTCAGGGCCGAGAGGTGGGACAAGGCTTCGTCGCACGTCGTCGCTTGCGTAAATCGCGGCGGGTAACGCAGTGACAGGGAAGCGTATTCGTTGAAAATCTTCTCCTCGATGCGTCCGTCATCCTCCAGCATAAAGGCGTCGTAAGGATTAGCTATCAGAAGTACGTTGAAGATACGGCGCGTCATCAGGTTGGCAAATTGCGTATCTTTCAGATAAAGCAGGTTCAATTTCAGTTTACTGAGCATTCTCTTTCAAAATTTGTTCAGGCAAAAGTCGTGTTTTTTCTCCGGAAAAACAAAATTTCGGGCGGATTTTGTATAAAAAGCGCTTGGGGGAGAACGGCGAAAGAAAGGTACCCTTTTGGCGAAAGAAAGACTTCTCTTTCACGAAAGATTGTGAACGGAATGACATTTTTACGGGATTACCTCAATTTTTTCACTTAAAATGTAGGAGATATAAAAAGAATGACTATATTTGCACCACGAATAGCTGACATTTTGTTTGAGTGACCTAATTTTAAAATATAATAGTATGAATATCGAGCGTATCATGGCCTCTCTGGAGGCGAAACATCCCGGCGAGTCAGAGTATCTGCAAGCCGTGCGTGAAGTGCTTCTTTCGATAGAGGATGTCTACAACCAGCATCCTGAGTTTGAGAAAGCCAAGATTATCGAGCGTTTGGTGGAGCCCGACCGTATCTTTACTTTCCGTGTGACATGGGTAGACGATAAAGGCGAGGTGCAGACCAACCTGGGGTATCGTGTGCAGTTCAACAACGCCATTGGTCCTTATAAAGGCGGTATTCGTTTCCATGCCTCCGTCAATCTGTCCATCTTGAAGTTCCTGGGCTTTGAGCAGACCTTCAAGAATGCGTTGACCACGTTGCCGATGGGCGGTGGCAAAGGTGGCTCGGATTTCTCCCCGCGCGGGAAGAGTGATGCGGAAATCATGCGTTTCTGCCAAGCGTTTATTTTGGAATTGTGGCGTCATTTGGGTCCGGATATGGATGTACCTGCGGGTGACATCGGTGTAGGCGGGCGTGAAGTAGGCTATATGTTCGGCATGTATAAGAAATTGACCCGTGAATTTACAGGAACCTTTACGGGTAAAGGATTGGAGTTTGGCGGTTCGTTGATTCGTCCGGAGGCTACGGGTTTCGGCGGATTGTATTTCGTCAACCAGATGTTGCAGACCAAGGGTATAGACATCAAGGGTAAGACGGTGGCAGTTTCCGGTTTCGGAAATGTAGCTTGGGGAGCTGCTACGAAAGCTACCCAATTGGGCGCTAAGGTCGTTACCATTTCAGGACCGGACGGTTATGTCTACGATCCGGACGGAATCAGCGGCGAGAAGATTGACTATATGTTGGAGCTTCGCGCATCGGGTAATGACATCGTAGAACCTTATGTAGAACAGTTCCCCGGTGCCAAGTTCGTTCCCGGTAAGCGTCCGTGGGAAGTGAAGGTGGACATTGCCTTGCCTTGCGCTACGCAGAATGAACTGAATGGCGATGACGCCCGTCAGTTGATAGCGAACAATGTCTTGTGCGTGGGTGAAATATCGAACATGGGTTGTACGCCCGAGGCTATTGACCTTTTCATCGAGCATAAGATGATGTACGCTCCGGGCAAAGCCGTCAATGCGGGCGGTGTGGCTACCAGCGGATTGGAAATGTCGCAAAACGCCATGCACCTCAGCTGGAGTGCCGCCGAAATAGATGAGAAACTGCACGGCATTATGCATGCCATCCATGCGCAATGCGTTAAATATGGTACTGAGCCTGATGGTTACATCAATTATGTGAAAGGTGCAAACGTTGCCGGCTTCATGAAAGTGGCGCATGCCATGATGGGCCAAGGCATTATTTGATAAGAGAAAACTTTGTTTAGTTGTATTTGTATTTGTGGTTTTTTTGCTGCCTCTTGCCTGTGAAGGTAGGAGGCAGCCCTTTTTTTATTCGTCTTTCTTTTCCTCTTCCTCTTCCTTGTCCTTCACTACGAGCAGTTTGTCTACGCGGCCGCGATCCATGTCGACAATTTCAAAGTGGAGATTCTTATAGATAAAGGTGTCGCCAGCCTTGGGGACACGGCCCACCAAGAACATGGCCAGTCCGGAGAGGGTAGTAAAGTCTTCTTCTTTCAGGTCTTCGTAGTCGAGGATGCCCATCGCTTCCATGAAGTCGTCTATGTTCATCGAGGCTTCTACCAGCAACGAACCGTCCTGACGGGTTACGATGTCCTGCTCTTCCGTTTCGTTCTCCTCCAGGATGTCGCCGAAGATGCTTTCTGTCAAGTCGTGCAGGGTAATGATGCCTTGCGTATTGCCATACTCGTCTACCACCACGCCAAATTTGTTTTTGTTCTTCTTGAATATCTCTAATACTTTCTTGGCGTAAAGGCTTTCAGGAATGAACTGGGCGGGACGGGCTATGCTGCGCAGGTCGAAGTGTTGGTCGGTATTCCCCATCATCAGGATGATGTCTTTCACGGAGACAACGCCGATGATTTCGTCCATGCCGTGTTCCACCAACAGGTACTTGCTGAAATGTTGCTCGCGGATGGTCTGCAGCACTTGTTCGGGCGAATCGTCAGGATGCAATACGACGATGTCGCGCCGGTAGGTCATCAGGTCGTTGGCACGCTTGTCCGAGAAGCGGAACACGTCTTTCAGCATTTCCGTCTCTTCTTTGTCTATGACGCCTTGTTCTGAACTTTGGTGCAGAATCATTTTGATTTCGTCTTGTGTTATCTGCCGTTCCTCACCGTGAGCCGTACCCATCAGCCGGTTGACCAGCCGGGTAGAGGCGCTGAGCAGGCAGACAAAAGGGTAGGATACCTTGCTAAGCACTATCATAAAGGGACTGAAGCGTGTGGCCCATTTTTCGGGATTGCTCATGGCGATGGTCTTGGGTACCAACTCGCCGATGATAAGGCTCAAGTAAGTGATGATGGCGACGGTAGTTATCATGGCCAGCTCGGCGGCGTATGGCTCGGCGCCGGGGATGAGATTGAACAGCGGTATCAGGTTGTCCGCAATGTTGGCGCCACCATACGCACCGGATACAATGCCTATCAATGTGATGCCTATTTGAATGGTACTGAGAAATTTCTCAGGTTCTTCAAGTTGGCTTAATACGCCTTTGGCTCGTTTGTTTCCTTTGCTGACAAGTGTTTCCAGTCGTGCTTTGCTGGACGATACCAGCGCGATTTCATACATGGCAAAAATGCCGTTGAGAATTAAAAGAAGCAGAATAATGATAAATTCCATATAAGATGTTAAAGATGATTTGCGTGCAAACTTACGAATTAATATGAATGTTTGCAAGAAAAATGGGCTGTGTCTTTAGAAATACCTATCTTTGCATCGAAACAATAAGTTAAATAATTAGAAATGATGAGAAATGAATATGGGAAGTAATTGTCAGAGGAAGAAAGTGGTGACCTTTGGCGAGGTCATGATGAGGCTTACAACGAAGGGATTCCGACGCTTTGCCCAGGCGGACGAGTATGTGTCAACCTTTGGAGGAAGCGAAGCGAATGTTGCTGTTTCGTTGGCTAATTTTGGAGTACCGACGGAGCTTGTGACCCGCTTGCCCGACAATGCTTTAGGACATGCATGTGTGGCTTCGCTGCGTGCGTTAGGTTTAGGTACGGAGGGTATCGTGTACGGAGGTCGCCGCATGGGGCTTTACTTTTTGGAGCAAGGCGCCGCTTTCCGAAATTCTAATGTGGTGTACGACCGGGCAGATTCCTCTTTTGCCACCCTGCGTCCGGGCATGATAGATTGGGAAACGGTTTTTAAGGATGTCGGCTGGTTCCATTGGTCAGGCATTGCCGCCGCGCTTTCCCCGGAAGGAGCCGAAGCGTGCCGCGAAGCTTTGGAAAAGGCTCATCGCATGGGGCTGATTATTTCGTGTGACCTGAACTACCGTAAGAAGTTATGGAACTACGGGCGCACGGCCGCTGAAGTTATGATGCCTTTGGTGCAATATAGTGATGTGATTTTCGGCGCTGAGCCGGAGTATAAAGAAATAATGGGCATTCAGCCGATAGGCTTCAAGGCCACCACCGCGGCTGACGCGTCATTCACCGCCGACCTGCCCCGCTTTGAAGCCTTTACGCGTGAAGTAGCCGAACGGGTACCTCGGTGCAAGCACGTTTTTCTGGAACTGCGCCACTCCATGACGTCTAATCACAATCTGCTGGCGGCTGTGCTGCTGGCCAACGGTGTATTCCATCATACGGGTATCTATGACATCACGCACGAAGTAGACCGTGTGGGGGCGGGGGACGCTTTCGTCGGTGGTTTGATATATGGTTTGTTGGCCTATCCCGGCGATGCCCAGCGCGCGTTGGATTTTGCCTTAGCGGCTTCTACGCTGAAAAATACCGTGTATGGTGATTTCAATCTGGTTACGGTAGACGAAGTGGAAAGCCTGATGCAAGGAAACACGTCGGGGAGAGTGTCGCGATGATATAACAGATTCCTTGATACGATTGCTAATATCCGCGGAGGACGTATCTTTCAAAGATAGTTAGTACAGCAACAGTCCCGCCACGCCGCACGCCACAATCATCCCGATGGGGTTGAGCTTGTACTTGCGTGTGCCGATGAAAGCTACGAGGAAGATGAGGACGCTGATGAGGAACGAGCGGGTGTCCTCGGTGGGCGAACCGAAGTTCTCCACATTCATCAGTACCAAGGCCGCCGAAGCCAGCA
Organism: uncultured Bacteroides sp.; assembly: GCA_949300425.1. GTDB lineage: Bacteria > Bacteroidota > Bacteroidia > Bacteroidales > Bacteroidaceae > Bacteroides. Next base: position 1,608 of record CASGED010000140.1, on the reverse strand, counting down.
GGCCCACTACCGCCGGACGCAATCCGCTGAACACGGCTTCCACCGCCGGATGCTTCTGGTACTTCAGGAAGAAGCGGCTGATGGTGAGCATCAGGATGAACGAGGGCAGCACGACGGCAAAGGTGGCGATGATGGCTCCCCAAACATTGCCCGTAGCGGTGAAGCCTACGTAGGTGGCCGAGTTGATGCCGATAGGGCCGGGCGTCATCTGGCTGATGGCCACAATGTCCGTAAACTCCTGTGACGTGAGCCAGCCGTAGCGGGTCACCACTTCGCCCTGTATCATGGAAAGCATAGCGTAGCCTCCGCCGAAGCCGAACAGGCCAATCTTGAAGAAGGTATAGAACAAATGCAGGTAAATCATATTGAATGAAGAATGATGAATGAAGAATGAAGAAGGTGTATTGGCAGGAAGAAATTCTTCATTCATCATTCTTCATTCTTAATTTATGTTTGTATCTTCCCCAAATGTATCCTCCTACGCCTGCCCCTATGATAATCCAGATGGGGGAGAAGCCCAGCAGCCAGATAAGCAAGGCCGACACAATGGGAATCCATATATTATATTTATTTATTTTAGCTGACTTCGCCATGCTGAACGTAGGGGCGGCGATGAGGGCTACCACCGCCGGGCGGATGCCTTTGAAGATGCTTTCCACCACGTGGTTGTCCTTGAAGTTGCGGAAGAAGAGCGCAACCGCCAATATGACAACGAACGAGGGAAGTATCGTGCCCAATGCGGACGCGATACTTCCCCGTACCCCGCGCAACCGGTACCCGATGAAGATGGCGATGTTCACGGCAAAGATGCCGGGAGTGGACTGGGCGATGGCCATGAGGTCGATGAAGTCCTCTTTGGCCACCCATTTCCGTTTCTCAATCAGTTCGTCTTCTATCAGGGGCACCATGGCGTAGCCTCCGCCGATGGTGAACATACCGATTTTGCAGAAGATGGCGAATAATTTGAGGTAGATATTATTCATTGCTCGTTATTTCTTCTTCTCCTCTATCCACTTGCGCGCGTTGACAAAGGCTTCTATCCACGGCGTCACCTGGTCGCTGCCTAAGCGGTCGGCGGGATAGTAGGCGTTCTGCCACGGGAAGATGGCACGCTCCAAGTGGGGCATGATGGCCAGGTGGCGTCCGTCGGGGCTTGCGATGCCGGCCACGGAGTAATCCGAGCCGTTCGGGTTGCCGGGATATTCGTCATACGTGTATTGCGCTACGATGTTATAATGGTCTTCGTCGTAGGGCAGGGAGAACTTGCCTTCGCCGTGGGCCACCCAGATGCCCAGCTTGCTGCCGCTCAACGAGCCGAACATCACGCTGCGGTTGGTCGGGATGGTGACGCCCAGGAAGCGGCTCTCGAACTTGTGCGAGTCGTTGTGCAACATGCGGATGCGCTTTTCGTCCTCGGGGGCGATGAGGTTCAACTCCATCATCAGCTGGCAGCCGTTGCACACGCCCAAGGACAACGTGTCCTCGCGGGCATAGTAGCGGTCAAGGGTTTCCTTCGCCTTCGGGTTGAACAGGAAGGCACCGGCCCATCCCTTGGCGGAGCCGAGCACGTCTGAGTTGGAGAAGCCGCCGCAGAAGACAATCATGTTG
>CASGED010000139.1 GCA_949300425.1 uncultured Bacteroides sp. | reverse complement strand
CGGCACCGCCCAACTCCACTTCGAACCGCTTGTGCGTGCCGCCAAAGAGCATCATACCTTACTGGAAATCAACAACAGCTCCCTACGCCCTTGTCGCCACAAAGAGGAAGCCCGTCCCAACAATCTGGAGATTCTCCGCTTGTGCAAACAATACGAAGTCCCCATCATCCTTGGCAGCGACGCCCACATCTCTTTCGATATCGCCCGTTACGATTATGCGCTCGAGTTGATAAACGAAGTCGAGTTCCCTGAAGCCTTCATAGTGAACACGGATGTGAGACAATTTAAAAGATATATAGAGCACCGTTCATATCGCACGTCCCTTTGACATCATACAACAACGGCTGCTCTTATATATATAAGATATATGGAGCAGCCGTTGATAATATTAAGTTGTATTCTTCTTGTTTAGAAACGATACATGGCCGTGACAAGCGGAACGAACTGGCTATCGCTCATAATCTGCCCCTTCAGTTCGGCTCCTATTTTCCAGGCGTCAGTGATGTTGAACATAATACCGCCACCGATGTTTACACCAAAGAATGAATCATCCCAATCACCCCATTTTTGATGCAAGAAGCTAAGACCAACCAATGGATATACTTCGAAATATTCATGGTGATAAACATTCCAGTGGAAATCTGCATTAATGTCCCAAGACTTCAACCCATGATCCTTGAAATAACGGTTGAAACTACCTACTACATCAAAGCGGTCGTCAATGTCATACAACACACGTCCGCCTAAAAATGCTTGGGAAAGATCTGTCCCATAACCCAAGTTCAAACCAACGCCCCATTTGCTATCCTGTGCCCACAGGGATGCTGATGTCATGAGGCAAACCAGCAATGTCACAAAAAACTTCTTCATAATGCTTTTGTTTTTTAAAATGAATATTATGATAATTATGTTTCCGCCATCAATCACGTTGAAATGCGACGCTTCATGTGATTTAATAGGCGTTTGGTAAGAACAAAGGTAAAAATATAATTTATAAAATGAGAAGGAATGCATCTTTTTTTGCGATAACATTTCATCTACATGATAATCCAATGAAAAATAGCTATATTCGCATCCGATAATTAAAGATAGATTTTATCATATATGAATCCAATGAAGAAACAATTGCTTATCTCCCTGTTGGCCCTGGGTGGACTGGCGGGAGCAAATGCCGGCGAAGCCCGCTTGCTTCGTTTCCCGGCAACAAACGGAACGGAAGTGGTCTTTTCCTATGCCGGCGATCTTTACAAAGTTCCCCTGGCGGGAGGCGAGGCGCAACGGCTGACCTCACACATCGGCTATGAAATCTTTCCGCGCTTCTCGCCGGACGGAAAATCCATCGCTTTTACGGGCGAGTATGACGGAAACCGTGAGGTATATCTCATGTCCTCGGAAGGTGGCGAGCCTCAACGCTTGACTTACACCTCGACCAATGAGCGTGACGATGTGGGCGACCGCATGGGCCCCAATAATGTGGTGCTGACATGGACAAAAGACGGACGGGTGGTTTACCGGAACCGCATCAGTGACGGCTTCCAAGGTAAACTTTGGACGGTTTCGCCTCAAGGCGGCATGCCCGAAGCTCTGCCCTTGCCCGAAGGAGGCTTTTGTAGCTATTCGCCGGATGGCAAACGATTGGCCTACAACCGTGTATTCCGCGAATTCCGTACCTGGAAATACTATAAGGGCGGCATGGCCGATGACATCTGGCTCTATGACCCTGCTCAGAAAAAGGTGGAAAACATCACGGACAACGTGGCGCAGGACATCATGCCCATGTGGATAGGCGAAGAAATCTTCTTCATCTCCGACCGTGACAAGACGATGAACATCTTCGTCTACAACACCCGTACAAAGGCCACCGAAAAGGTGACGAACTACACGGACTATGACGTGAAATTCCCCAGCACGGACGGAAACATCATTGTGTACGAACAGGCCGGATATCTCTATAAACTCGACCCGAAAACACGCCGTGCCGAGCAAATCCACATTACGCTTAACGCTGAAAACGTGTATGCTCGCACCGTGCAGAAGCATGTGGCGGATGACATTCGTTCAGCCGGCTTCTCGGCCGACGGCAAACGGTTGGCCATTTCCGCCCGGGGTGAAGTGTTCGATGTGCCGGTAGAAAAAGGCGTAACCAGAAACGTCAGCCGCACGCCGGGCGCCAATGAGCGGGGCGCCGACTGGAGTCCTAATGGCCAATACATCGCCTACATTTCCGACCGTACGGGCGAGACGGAAATCTATCTGCAACCCGCCGCGGGAGGAGAACCCGTCCAGCTGACCACCGGAAACGACACCTACATCCGCCAGATCCAATGGAGTCCGGATAGCAAGACCGTGCTCTACACCGACCGGAAGAACCGCATCGTGACCGTGGACGTGGCTACAAAGACTAAGAAAACCGTGATGCAAAATCCTGAGAGTGAGTTCTACGAAGTGGCTTTTTCGCCGGATAGCCGTTGGATAACCTACACCAAGCCGGCGTCCAACCAATTCTCCGTAGTCTATGTCTACAACTTGGCGGAGGGAAAGGAATATCCCATCACCGAAAAGTGGTATAACTCTTCTTCGCCTGCTTTCAGTACGGACGGCAAGTATCTGGTGTTTGAGTCCGACCGCGACTTCAACCCTATCTACGGACGCTTAGAGTGGAATCATGTCTATACCCGTATGGGCGGCATTTACCTGGCTATGTTGCAGGCGGACACGCCTTCGCCTTTCCTGCCACAAGACGAAGCGGTGACCGCCACAAAGCTTGGCAAAGACGAGAGCAAAGCAGACAAGAAAGCCGAAACCTCTCAGAAGGAAGAACAGAAGACCGTAAAGATTGACCCTGAAGGCATCCTGGCCCGTATTGTAAAGCTTCCGCTCTCCGCAGGAAACTATTACAACCTGTTCAGCAACGGGAAATGCGTATGGTATTACAACAATGGCTCTACCCACGCCTACGACCTGGAAGCGCAAGAAGACCATACCGTGGCCGAAGGTGCCATGATGCTGGCTGCTATGGGCACGGACAAAGTGATGTATTGGAAAGGAAACAGCTTCTACATCGGTACATTGGGCACGGGCAAAGCCTCATTAGAGAAAGCCGTAGACCTCTCAGACATGGTAGCCCCTGTCGACTATGAGCAAGAGTGGGCGCAGATATTCGATGAGGCTTGGCGTGCCTATCGCGACGGTTTCTATGTAGAGAATATGCACGGGGTAGATTGGAAAGCCGTCAAGGAGAAATATGCCGTATTACTTCCGTACGTCAAGACCCGTCTCGACCTGAATTATGTCATCGGCGAGATGATTAGTGAATTGGCTTGCGGGCACGCTTACGTTAATCCGGGCGATTATCCAAAGCCTGAACGCGTTCCGATGGGATTGTTAGGCGCTGAGTTGAGCCGTGACAAGAGCGGATTCTACCGCATTGACAAGATAATCCCCGGCGCACCTTATAGCGAGAAACTTCGTTCTCCGCTTACCGAGCCGGGTATGAACGTGAAAGAAGGCGATTACATCACGGCCATTGATGGCGTATCTACGGCTACGGTGGATAATATCTACCAATTGCTTATCGGCAAGGCCGGGGTGCTGACCGAACTGAGCGTGAACACGAAAGCCTCTGCCGAAGGCGCCCGCAAGGTGGTTGTAGAACCTACGGACAACGAATATCCGCTTTACCATTATAATTGGGTGCAAAACAACATCCGCCGAGTGGAAGAAGCCACCAACGGACGTGTCGGTTATATCTACATCCCCGACATGGGTCCGGAAGGCCTCAACGAGTTCGCCCGTTACTTCTATCCCCAATTGGACAAGGAAGCGTTAATCATTGATGACCGTGCCAATGGCGGGGGCAATGTTTCCCCGATGATTATCGAACGCCTTTTGCGCAAGCCTTATCGCATGACCATGTCGCGCGTGTCGACCCAGGTGGGGACTATCCCGGATGCCACCCAATACGGACCGAAGATATTGCTCATCAACAAGTATTCGGCTTCGGACGGCGACCTCTTCCCCTGGAGTTTCAAGGCAAATAACCTTGGAACGGTTATCGGAACACGCACCTGGGGTGGTATTGTGGGTATCAGTGGTTCTCTGCCCTACATGGATGGAACGGATATCCGCGTGCCTTTCTTCACCAACTATGACGCTAAGACCGGCCGTTGGATTGTGGAGAACCACGGTGTAGACCCGGACATCCTGATAGACAATGATCCCATTCAGGAGCAAGCTGGCGTAGACCAACAGCTGGAGAAAGCCATCGAAGTGGCTCTTCAACAATTGAAAGACCGCAAACCTTTGCCGGGCGTACCTGCTCCGCGCACATTGAAGGACTTGGGAGTGGAAGAATAAGGGGATTCTGACGATTCCCTTAGCTGCTATATTATGATTAAGAGGCGTATCCGGGGGGGTATCAATACTCCTTGGATACGCCTCTCTTGTTTTTCTTGTATTGGCAGGCATCATACGGCAGATGCCTAATTGTTCAATGGATAAATGGTTGTGAGATATTTTCTGATTTGTCTTGGTTAAAATGAACTACAAGTATGAAGTCTCGGATTTGCATCCGGTCAGAATGCTACTAACACGAAGGCTGAAGGTTTCTAAGTTAAGGGCCGAATGTTAGAAACATTCGCCCCCTATGTTTCTAACATTCCCTTGCCCTTGTCAGAGAATGTTTTGGACCGGGGATGCTCTGTTGCCCGTGAATCTTTATGATTGTTGACGGGACTTTGCGCAACATGTCAATCGCTTTCTGTATTCAGGCTCTTTCAGGTATGACGTTTGCCTGTTCCTGTTTTATCGACCTCATTCATATTTTGCCCGGTGGAGAAGAGGAATGGAACACTATTAGTGTCCCGTAGAGTATGCTTTTCTAAGAAAAAAAGGCTTAATTTGCAGCCTCAACTTAAAACGTAAAGAACATGATTGGCGAGAAAAAGAACCTGAATGCCCCCGAGATAGTGAACGTGGCCACGTATAATGATGGCAATCTGGCCCTGTGGGATGACTTTAGTGACATCAAACTAAACCGGACAATCCGGACGGATTTTTTCGCCATCGTGCTGTGTACGCAAGGAAAAGCGTCGGTTTATATTGACGGTAATCCCTATGTGGCCGAGCCGGGTGACATGTTTGTCTGCACACCGGACGCCATATTGAACGACGCACTGATAAGCGCTGACTTCCAATGCCATTGTATCGGCATTACGGCAGACTACATCCAGCGCATTGTGATGATGACCAATAACAATTGGAACGTTCGGCTTTTTTTCGAAAAACATCCCTTTATGTCGCTTACTCCTGATGAGGTCAACGAGTTTTGCCGCTATTATAATATGTTGTGCCGTAAAGCCGTACAGCCCTCTAAGTATCGCAGGGAAATTATTGACGGCCTCATAACCGCCTTCTTCTATGACATGCGCAGCGCCATGGACAGGCTGATACAAACCACCCCGCGCCCTTTCACTTCGGGAGAGCACCTTTTCAAGAACTTCATCGACCTGCTTATCTCCATGTATCCCAAAAACCGGCGAGTGGATTATTATGCCGATCGCCTGCATGTCACTCCTAAATACTTGGCCGCCGTATGCAAGAATGTTGTGAGGCAAACCCCTTCCCACATCATTGATCTCTACATGGTGAAAGACATTGAATATCTGCTGACACATACTTCAAGAAGCATCAAGGAAATAGCCATTGAATTGGATTTTCCTACTCTTTCTTTTTTCGGCAAGTATGTCCGTCAGCATTTGGGCGTATCTCCCCGGGCCTACCGGGAAGAAGCGCGAAAGCAACATCCGATAGGCAAAGAGGGGTAAAAAGAGAAATGCCACTTAAAGTGTTGTTTTCACAAGTTCTCAGAACGTCCTGCAAACAAGCGCATTAAGACTGTTGAAAACTTGTTCGCGATTTTTCTTGGAATCCTTGCAGGTTATCGAAAAGAAATGCGTACTTTTACGCTCGATTTCATAAAGAGGTAAACATGAGCGCAGAAGGAACCACATATCACATCCCGGTCTTGTTGACTCCCAGTGTGGACGGTTTGAATATTCACCCGGATGGCACCTACGTAGATGTCACCTTCGGAGGCGGAGGACACTCGCGGGAGATACTCTCCCGACTGGGAGAACGCGGGCGCCTGCTTGGCTTTGACCAAGATGGGGACGCGGAACGAAACATTGTCAGTGACCCCCGTTTTACTTTCGTCAGGAGTAACTTCCGATACCTGCGCAACTTCCTGCGCTATTACGGCGCGGAGCGGGTGGACGGTGTCTTGGCGGATTTGGGCGTGTCGTCCCATCATTTGGACGAGGGAGAGCGGGGCTTCTCCTTCCGGCTGGACGGGGCATTGGACATGCGCATGAATAAACGGAACGGAAAGACTGCCGCGGACGTGGTGAACGATTATGATGAGGGGCGGTTGGCCGACATCTTTTACCTTTATGGGGAACTGAAGAACAGCCGCAGGTTGGCGGCCGCGCTGGTCAAGGCCCGGAGCACGGAGAGAATAATGACGACAGGACAACTGGCAAACGTCGTAGAACCGCTCTTAAGTCGTGGACGGGAAAAAAAGGAATTGGCCAGGGTGTTCCAGGCTTTGCGCATAGAGGTGAACCAGGAAATGGACGCACTGAAAGAAATGTTGCAAGCCGCCATACGGGCATTGAAGCCGGGCGGAAGGCTGGTGGTCATTACGTACCACTCGCTGGAGGACCGCATGGTGAAGAATATAGTGAAAACGGGAAACGTGGCCGGAAAGGAGGAACGGGATTTCTACGGACGGCTGCATGCGCCGCTTAAAGCGGTGAACGGCAAGGTCATCGTGCCCGATGATGGAGAGGTGGAGCGAAACCCGCGCTCGCGCAGCGCCAAACTGAGAATAGCGGAAAAAGTGGAAGGAGGCGCAGAGGATGGAAAATAAGCTGGGAAACGACGGGAAAACGAGGAAACGGACTTCGTGGAAGGGAATCGTGGGTGGAGACATCCTGGCCACGGACTTCTTTCGTCGACAGACGAAGCTGTTGGTGCTGGTTATGGCAATGATTATTTTCTATATTCATAACCGTTATGCGTGCCAGCGGCAACTGATAGAGATGGACCGCTTGAAAAAGGAACTGACGGATATCCGGTATGATGCGCTGACGCGAAGTTCGGAATGGATGGAACGCAGTCGCCAGTCGCGCGTGGAGGAGTATATCTCGGTTGGCGAAAGCGAACTGCAAACAGCCACGAAGCCTCCGTATGTGATAAAATAAGAATGCGCTGATAAATGTAAACGGAAAATGAACAGATGGCAGTAAACAAGAAAAATATAATGACCCGCTACTTCTTTGTAGTGTTATTGTTGTCATTGGTAGGCATTGCTATCGTGGTGAAAGCAGGTGTCATCATGTTTGCCGAGCAGCAATATTGGAAAGATGTAGCCGACCGCTTTGTACGTGAGGGTGTACCGGTGAAGCCCAACCGGGGTAACATACTTTCGGCAGACGGAAAACTGATGGCAAGCTCGCTGCCGGAATACCGCATCTATATGGACTTCAAGGCGGGAGGTTACCGGAAAGACACGATGCTGATGAACCACCTGACGGAGATTTGCAAGGGATTGCACCGGATATTGCCGGACCGCAGTGCTGCGTGGTTCAGGGCACGGTTGTTGGAAGGACGCAAACGGGGAAGCAGGAATTATCTGCTCTATCCCAAGCGAATTTCGTACATTCAATACAAGGAAGTGAAGCAGTTGCCGGTGTTTTGTCTGAATAAATACCGGGGAGGCTTTCACGAATTGGCTTATAACCAGCGTAAGAAGCCCTTTGGCTCGTTGGCAGAACGTACGCTGGGGGATGTATATGCGGACGCTGCCCAAGGAGCAAAGAATGGTATCGAATTGGCTTTTGATACCTTGTTGAAAGGGAAAGAAGGCATCACGCATCGCCAAAAAGTAATGAACAAGTATCTGAACATTGTAGACAAGCCGGCGGTAGACGGATGCGATATCATTACAACCATTGACGTAGACATGCAGGATATCTGTGAGAAAGCCTTAATGGATAAACTGAAAGAAATAGAGGCTGTATGGGGCGTGGCGGTATTGATGGATGTGCAGACGGGAGACGTAAAAGCGATAGTCAATCTGTCACGTTGCGCGGACGGAAACTATCGCGAACGGCAAAACCTTGCCATCAATGCTTTGATGGAACCTGGCTCAACGTTCAAGACCGCCTCCATCATGGTCGCCTTAGAAGACGGAAAGATTACGCCTCACACGACCGTAGATACAGGAAATGGCGTGATGAAGATGCACGGTAGCCTGATGCGCGACCACAATTGGCATCGTGGCGGTTATGGAGTGATAGATGTCACCCGAATCGTGGAAGTCTCGTCCAATATCGGTGTATCCTACCTCATTGACCAAAACTATAAGGATGACCCACAAAAATTTATAGACGGGCTAAAACGCATGAGCCTCGACCAGCCGTTGCATCTACAAATACCGGGTGAAGGAAAGCCTTACATAAAGAATGCCGATGACCCCACTTTTTGGAAGACCAGCCTGCCTTGGATGAGCATCGGGTACGAGGTGCAACTGCCCCCCATTAATGTGCTGACATTCTACAATGCCATCGCCAACAACGGTACAATGGTGAAGCCGCGTTTTGTGACCAAAGCGGTTAAAGATGACAAAACAGTAGAAGAGTTCCCCGTAGAAATCATCAACCCCAAGATTTGTTCGGAGAAAACTTTGGAAGAGATGCGAACTATTCTTCAACGGGTGGTAAGTCATGGCTTAGCTAAGCCCGCAGGTAGCAAGCAGTTCAACGTTTCCGGTAAAACCGGAACAGCACAAGTGGCGCAAGTGGGAGGTTACAAAACAGGGAAACGCAATCATTTAGTCAGCTTCTGTGGCTATTTCCCTTCGGAAGCCCCCAAGTACAGCTGCATCGTGTCCATACAGATAGATCGTGGCATTCCTTCAGGAGGCGGCATGGCCGGTAGTGTATTCGGTAAAATCGCTGAGCGAGTTTATGCGAAAGACCTGCGGTTGGATTTGGCCAATGCGATAGATAGCACATCCAACGTCATTCCCTCTGTTAAGACCGGTAATTTGAACGAAACACTCTTTGTGTTAGATGAATTGAACATACCTACCCGACAGGATTTTAACAGTCCAAAGGGCAAAGATGTTTGGGGGCAGGCCGACCACACACCCGATGCCATAGTCCTACAAAAGCAAGAATTTACAGCCAATCTTGTTCCCAGCGTAATAGGCATGGGAGCCAAAGATGCTGTTTACTTACTGGAAAGCAAGGGATTAAAAGTACGGCTCAGTGGAGTGGGCAAGGTTCGCAGACAATCCATTACGCCCGGAAGCCGATTGGTAAAAGGACAGACTATCGGACTACAACTGCGTTAGTAGTAAAATTCGATTATAAATCAGTAAAATGGTAAATGACAATATGAAACTGAACGAATTATTAAAAGCCGTACATCCGATACAGGTCGTTGGAAGTACGGATATTGAAATAACCGGCATCAACATCGACTCTCGTCAAGTGGAGACTGGCAATCTGTTCATAGCCATGCGGGGAACACAGGCTGATGGGCATGTTTATATCCCCGCAGCTCTTGGCAAAGGTGCTATTGCTATCCTTTGCGAAGATTTCCCGGAGTCATTGCAAGACCATGTGACCTATATACAGGTAAAGGATAGTGAAGACGCCGCCGGGAAAGTAGCCACCGCATTTTACGGTGACCCTACTTCGAAGATGGAATTGGTAGGCGTGACGGGCACTAACGGGAAAACCACTATCGCCACCTTATTATATAATATATTCCGTTATTTCGGCTATAAGGTAGGATTGATATCCACAGTGTGTAACTATATTGATGATAAGCCCGTCCCTACCGAACATACTACGCCCGACCCCATCACATTGAATCGTTTATTAGGGCAGATGGCCGATGAGGGCTGCAAGTACGCCTTCATGGAGGTAAGCTCGCACGCCGTTGCCCAAAAGCGCATTAGCGGGCTGCGTTTTGCCGGAGGTATCTTTACCAATCTGACGCGCGACCATTTAGACTATCATAAAACCGTGGAGAATTACTTGCGCGCCAAGAAAAGATTCTTCGATGACTTGCCTAAAAGTGCCTTCTTTCTGACCAACTTGGATGATAAGAACGGAATGGTGATGGCGCAAAATTCCCGTGCAAAGGTCTGCACCTATTCCTTGCGCAGCTTAGCCGACTTCAAAGGGAAAGTGTTGGAATCCCATTTTGAAGGCATGTTGCTCGACTTCAATAATCATGAAGTGGCCGTGCAGTTCATCGGACGTTTCAACGCTTCCAACCTCTTGGCCGTATTTGGGGCCGCAGTGCTGTTAGGCAAAAAAGAAGAAGATGTGTTGGTCGCACTCAGCACTTTGCGCCCGGTGGCAGGACGCTTGGACACTGTTCGCTCACCAAAAGGCTTTACAATTATCATAGATTATGCCCACACGCCCGATGCGCTGACTAATGTGCTGAACGCTATTCACGACGTGCTGGAAGGCAAAGGTAAAGTCATTACCGTGGTGGGAGCCGGAGGCAACCGCGATAAAGGCAAACGTCCCCTTATGGCCAAGGAAGCCGCGCGCCAAAGTGACCGCCTCATCATCACCAGCGACAATCCTCGTTTTGAAGAGCCGCAGGACATCATCAACGATATGCTGGCTGGACTCGATTCTAACGATATGCAGAAAACATTGAGTATCGCCGACCGTCGCGAAGCCATCCGTGCCGCTTGCATGATGGCCCAGAAAGGAGATGTGGTGCTCATAGCTGGCAAGGGACATGAGAGCTATCAGGAAATAAAAGGAGTGAAACATCACTTCGATGACAAAGAAGAAGCTATTGCATTTACCAAGAACCAGATAGCCAGTTCCGTAAGCTGATAAATCGTAAATTAGTAATTTAGTAAACCGTAAATTAGAAAGATGTTATACTATTTATTCCGTTGGCTTGATCAATACGATTTCCCAGGTGCAGGCATGTTTGCCTACACTTCGTTCAGGGCGTTGGTGGCAGTCATTCTGGCGCTGCTTATCTCGACGATATGGGGCGACCGTTTCATCAATCTGTTGAAGAGAAAACAAATCACCGAGACCCAGCGTGACGCTTCCATCGACCCCTTTGGCGTGAAGAAAGTGGGTGTGCCCAGCATGGGGGGAGTCATCATTATATTCGCTACGCTGATTCCCTGCCTGCTGTTAGGACGGTTGGGTAACATCTATATGATATTGATGCTCATCACCATCGTGTGGCTCGGTTCATTGGGATTTGCCGACGACTATATCAAGATATTCAAGCGGGACAAGGAGGGACTGCACGGCAAGTTTAAGATTATAGGACAGGTGGGTTTGGGACTGATTGTGGGCCTTACGTTATACCTTAGTCCGCAAGTGGTCATTCGCGAGAACATTGAGGTAGAACGCCCCAATGGGCAAATCGAGGTAGTGCATGCCGCCAAGGAAATCAAAGCGACACAAACCACCATTCCTTTCTTCAAGAGCAACAACTTGGACTATGCTGACATCATGGGCTTTCTGGGCGAACATGCGCAGACGGCCGGCTGGATACTCTTCGTGTTAGTGACCATCTTCGTAGTGACGGCCGTGAGCAACGGTGCCAACCTGAACGACGGCATGGACGGCATGGCGGCAGGAAACTCTGCCATCATGGGCGTTACGCTTGGTATACTGGCTTACGTTTCCAGCCACATTGAGTATGCCGGTTACTTGAACATCATGTACATCCCCGGCTCGCAGGAGCTGGTGGTCTTTGTCTGTGCGTTCATCGGTGCGCTCATCGGCTTCCTGTGGTACAACGCTTATCCGGCACAAGTGTTCATGGGTGATACGGGCAGTCTGACCATCGGCGGCATCATCGCCGTGCTGGCCATCATCATCCACAAAGAGTTGCTCATACCCATCCTGTGCGGCGTGTTCCTGGTGGAGAATTTGTCGGTCATTCTGCAACGGGTCTACTACAAGGCGGGCAAACGGCGCGGAGTGAAACAACGTCTCTTCAAGCGTACGCCCATACACGACCACTTCCGCACGAGTATGAACCTGGTGGAACCGGGATGCAGGGTTGTGTTCACCAAGCCCGACCAACTGTTCCACGAGTCTAAGATAACCGTCCGTTTCTGGATTATCACTATCATACTGGCAGCGATAACCATTATAACATTGAAGATTAGATAAAAGAACTTATTAAATAGAATATAGGATGAAGAGAATTGTTGTTTTAGGTGCAGGAGAGAGCGGTGCGGGAGCCGCTGTACTGGCTAAAGTGAAAGGCTTTGACACCTTTGTTTCTGACATGGGAGCCATTAAAAGCAAGTACAAAGAACTGCTGGAACATTATGACATTCCTTGGGAAGAGAATGGACATACGGAAACGAAGATTCTGAATGCCGATGAAGTCATCAAAAGCCCCGGCATTCCCAATGACGCTCCGTTAATCCTGAAACTCAAGGCGCAAGGTACGCCTATTATCTCCGAAATAGAGTTCGCAGGACGCTATACGAGCGCCATGATGATATGTATCACCGGTTCCAACGGCAAGACGACCACCACCTCGCTCATCTATCACATCTTGAAGAGTGCCGGGAAGAACGTGGGGCTAGCCGGTAACATTGGCAACAGTCTCGCGCTGCAAGTGGCCACCGAGCAGCACGATTATTACGTTATCGAACTTAGTTCCTTTCAATTGGACAACATGTATGACTTCCGCGCCAACATAGCCGTGCTGATGAACATCACGCCTGACCATTTAGACCGTTACGACCATTGCATGCAGAACTATGTGGATGCCAAGTTCCGCATCACGCAAAATCAGACTCCGGACGATGCTTTCATCTTTTGGAACGATGATCCCATCATCCGTCGCGAATTGGCCAAACACGGACTGAAGGCGCATCTTTATCCTTTCTCCGCTGTCAAAGAAGACGGAGCCATCGCTTACGTGGAGGACGGAGAAGTGGAAATCAATACGCCCATCGCTTTCAACATGGAGCAGGAAGAATTGGCCTTGCGTGGCACGCATAACCTTTATAACTCGTTGGCGGCGGGCATATCGGCCAACTTGGCAGGCGTCAAAAACGAAGATATTCGCAAGGCGTTGAGCGACTTTCAGGGCGTTCCCCATCGGCTGGAGCGGGTATGCGATGTGCGAGGCGTGCATTTCATCAACGACTCGAAAGCCACCAACGTCAATTCCTGTTGGTATGCCTTACAGAGCATGACCACCAAGGTGGTGCTTATCTTAGGGGGAAAGGACAAAGGGAATGACTATAGCGAGATAGAAGATTTGGTGCGCCAAAAGTGCTCCGCTTTGGTTTACTTAGGTCTGCACAACGAAAAGCTGCACGATTTCTTCGACCGCTTGGGCTTGCCCGTGGCCGATGTGCAGACGGGCATGAAGGATGCGGTGGACGCTGCCTACCGTTTGGCGAAGAAAGGCGAGACCGTGTTACTAAGTCCCTGTTGCGCCTCGTTTGACCTTTTCAAGAGTTACGAAGACCGGGGCGACCAGTTCAAGGAATGCGTGAGAGCTTTATAACCCCATTAATCATTAACCATTAACCATTAGAAAAGTGGATTTACTACGCAGCATATTTAAAGGCAACAAAGTGATATGGATTATCTTCCTGGCGCTCTGTCTCATCTCTATTATAGAGGTGTTCTCGGCAGCTTCCACGCTGACCTACAAGAGCGGCGACCATTGGGGACCCATCACCCAACACACCATCCTGCTCTCCATCGGAGCACTGATTGTGGTGCTGGTACACAACATACCCTACAAATGGTTTCAGATGTTTCCTTATCCGTTGTTGTTGGTGTCGGTCGTGTTGTTGGCTTTTGTCATGATTACAGGTTTCGTTACGGGCGACCGCATCAATGGGGCGGCACGTTGGATGACGTTCATGGGTATCCAATTTCAACCGTCAGAGTTGGCCAAGATGGGAGTAATTATGGGTACGGCGGTCATTCTTTCGAGGGGCCAAGATGAACACGGAGCTTCGCCCAAGGCTTTCAAGCGCATTATGATTATGACCTGTATTGTCTGCGGACTAATCCTTCCGGAGAATTATTCCACCGGTGTTTTGTTATTCGGCACCGTTTTCCTGATGATGATTATCGGGCGGGTGCAGACGCGGAAGTTGGTGTTGTTGGGTGGAGGACTGGCGGGAGCGGCCGCTTTGTTTGTGGCATTCCTCTTGGCTACACCCAATGAAACGCTGGAGAAAATCCCCATGGGACACCGCTTCACCACCGTAAAGGCGCGCATCGCCGACTTTGCCTATGCCAAGGAAGTGCCGCCTGCTAAGTTCGACATCGACGGGGATGCCCAGGTGGCTCATGCCCGTATAGCGGTGGCTACGAGCCATGTCTTAGGCAAAGGACCGGGCAACTCCGTGCAACGCGATTTCCTCAGCCAAGCCTATTCGGACTTTATTTATGCCATAATCATTGAAGAATTGGGACTTATTGGTGGTATTATCGTAGTTTTTCTTTATATTTGGCTGCTGATTCAAGCAGGACGGATAGCCTGCAAGTGCGACCGGACGTTCCCGGCCTTTCTGGTGATAGGCATCGCTTTGCTGCTGGTCACGCAAGCGTTGTTCAACATGATGGTGGCCGTGGGATTGGCGCCCGTTACGGGTCAGCCTTTGCCACTTATCAGCAAAGGCGGAACATCGACATTCATCAATTGCGCCTACATCGGCATGATACTGAGTGTGAGCCGCTATACCGCCAAATTGGAAGAACAGCAGAAACAGGATGCCGCATTGTTGGCGGTTCAAGCCGAGCCGATGAACATGCCTGACGTTCCTCCTCCTCCCGAGAGTGAAGTGGCAGCCGAGCCGACATCGCCCCTGCTGAATAGTGATAGTGAATTTAAATAAACGATATAAAGAACAATAGCATGAAAGAGAACGTGAGCAATAAAAACACGAAGCCGCGCGTCATCATCAGTGGCGGAGGAACCGGAGGACACATCTTTCCGGCCATCTCCATTGCCAATGCCATCCGCGAGCTTCGTCCGCAAGCCGAGATTCTTTTTGTCGGTGCGGAGGGGCGCATGGAAATGCAACGTGTGCCCGATGCAGGCTATCGCATCATCGGATTGCCCGTAGCCGGATTCGACCGCCAACACTTGTGGAAGAACTTTGCGGTAATCCTGAAATTATTGCGCAGCCAATGGAAAGCCCGCAAAATCATCCGCGGCTTCCGTCCGCAGGTGGCGGTGGGCGTGGGCGGCTATGCCAGTGGCCCTACGTTGAAGACTGCATCCATGATGGGCATTCCCACTTTGATACAAGAACAAAACTCTTACGCCGGGGTCACCAATAAACTGCTGGCAAAGAAAGCTTCGCGCATTTGCGTGGCTTACGACGGAATGGAACGTTTCTTTCCTGCCGACCGCATTGTGCAGACCGGCAATCCTGTGCGTCAAGCATTGCTTACCGATTCAACCAATCGTGAAGAAGCTGCCAAATTCTTCGGCTTTGATGCAAATAAGAAGACCGTCCTCGTCATAGGGGGTAGCTTGGGGGCGCGCACCATCAACCAGACGCTGATGGCGGGCTTGCCGCTCATCAAGGCTCATCCGGATGTGCAGTTCATTTGGCAGACGGGCAAGATTTACATCGACCAGGTGAAGGAGGCCATTACCACTTTTACGGGAGAACCGGTGCGGAGTTCTCGCGTCAGCAGTTTGCCCAACCTGTATGTGACCGATTTTATCAAACACATGGACTGCGCCTATGCCTTGGCCGATTTGGTCATCTCGCGCGCCGGAGCCGGTTCCATTTCCGAACTTTGCCTGTTGGGAAAGCCTTGTATCTTAGTGCCTTCACCCAATGTGGCCGAAGACCATCAGACGAAGAACGCCTTAGCCTTGGTGGAGAAGCATGCTGCCCTTTGCGTAAAGGATGCCGAAGCCAAGGATTGTCTGTTGAATGTCGCACTGGAAGCATTAGCTGATAATGAGAAGCTGGCTGAGCTAAGAAACAACATCAGTCGGCTGGCTCGTCCGAACGCCGCCCGCGACATTGCCGAAGAAGTATTAAAACTGATAGATAACAGATAATGAGATGAAAGAAACAATGGAGATACATACTATACAATCCGTATATTTCGTAGGTGCCGGTGGCATCGGCATGAGTGCGTTGGTGCGCTACTTCCTTTCGAAAGGGAAGCGGGTGGCCGGCTATGACCGTACGCCCAGCGAACTGACCGCACGCCTCATGGCCGAAGGAGCGCAAATACATTACGAGGAGGATGTCGCCCTAATTCCTGACGAATGCAAGAATCCGGCCACCACGTTAGTAGTCTATACACCCGCCGTACCCGCTACGCATGTCGAACTTGTCTACTTCCGCGAGCACGGCTTTGAAGTGCACAAACGTGCTCAGGTATTGGGGCTCATCACCCGCAGCAGCAAAGCGCTTTGTGTGGCCGGTACCCATGGCAAGACCACAACCAGCACCCTGACGGCTCACCTACTGCATCAGTCGGCCATAGGATGCACCGCTTTCTTAGGAGGCATCTCCAAGAACTACGGCACCAACCTGTTGCTTTCGCAAGACAGCCCCTACACGGTGATTGAGGCCGATGAGTTCGACCGTTCCTTCCACCAGTTGTCGCCTTATATGAGTGTCATTACGGCTACAGACCCCGACCACCTCGACATCTACGGCACTTACGAAGCTTATTTGGAGAGTTTTCGTCACTACACTTCCCTGATTCAACCGGGGGGAGCTTTGATTCTGCATACAGGATTAAGTCTGCAACCCGATGTACAAACCGGCGTCCGTGTCTACACGTATAGTCGGGATGAAGGTGACTTCCATGCAGAGAACATACGTATCGGCGGCGGTGAAATCTACATTGACTTCGTAGCTCCCGATGCACGCATTAACGACATCCGTTTGGGTGTGCCCGTCAGCATTAACATCGAGAATGGAGTGGCGGCTATGGCATTGGCCCATCTGAATGGAGCGACCGATGAAGAAATCCGCCGTGGCATGGATAGCTTCCGTGGTGTTGACCGCAGGTTCGATTTCAAGTTGAAGACCGACCGTATCGTCTTTCTCAGCGACTACGCCCATCATCCGGCCGAGATAGCCCAATGCGTCCGCTCCATGCGCGAGTTGTATAACGACAGGAAACTGACCGGCATTTTCCAACCTCACTTGTACACTCGTACCCGTGACTTCTATCAGGAGTTTGCTGACAGCCTTTCCCTGCTGGACGAAGTCATCTTGACGGAGATATATCCGGCGCGCGAACAACCCATCCCCGGTGTAACCAGCCAACTGATATATGACCACTTGCGCCCGGGCATTGAGAAGACACTCTGCCGGAAAGAAGACGTGCTGAATCTCCTCGCCCGCAAGCCGGTGGAAGTGTTGATCGTGCTAGGAGCGGGCGACCTGGACAACTACGCGCCTGCAATCACCCAGCTGCTACAAAAGCGCTTGAAGAATGACGCTTCTTGTGAAACCACTTAACGTGTTGTCATCATGCTGAAGAAAATTCTACTGACCATCGTCCTGCTGCTCATTACCGCTTATCTGCTGGTAGCAATCACCGCCTTCAACCGGAAGCCGGCCGGAGCTACTTGCACCGATATTGAGTTGGTAATCAAAGACACGGCCTACGCCGGTTTTGTCACGACCAAGGAGATAGCTGCTATCCTTACGAAGAAGAAACTCAATCCGGTAGGAAAGAATATGGACGAGATACGCACCGCTGAATTAGAAGAAGCATTAGCCACCCAGCCACTTATTGACCGTGTGGAGTGCTATAAGACGCCCAGCCACAAGATATGCGTAGAAGTCACTCAGCGCATCCCCATCCTGCACGTCATCAACAGTCGGGGCGAGAATTACTATTTGGACAATAAGGGAACTGTCATGCCCTCCGATGCCAAATGTACGGCCTTGGTACCATTGGCCACAGGTTTCATTGACAAGACGTTTGCCGTTTCCGGTTTATACCCGTTCGGCATGTACCTACAGAATGACCCGTTTTGGGAAGCCCAGATAGAACAAATACATGTCCTGCCCGACCGTTCCATCGAGCTGGTTCCTCGTGTAGGTGACCATATTATCTATTTGGGAAAAGCGGAAGATTATGAACGGAAGTTGAGCCGCGTTAAGAAGTTCTACCGCAAGGCACTGAACAAGGTAGGATGGAACAAATACGGACGCATCAACGTAGAGTTTAGCAACCAAATCATCTGTACCCGAATAGATTGACAGACACATTATAAGTATATGTAAATTGTAATTGGTTAATAGTAAATAAAAATATGGCAACAACAGATTTTATAGCCGCTATTGAGCTGAGCTCGTCAAAGTTGTCCGGCATTGCCGGGCATCGAAACAGTGATGGCAGCATGCAGATATTGGCTTACGCCACAGAACCCTCGGCCTCCTTTGTCCGCAAGGGAACCGTTTACAACATAGGGAAAGCCGCTCAAGGACTGACATCCATCGTCAACAAGCTGGAAGAACAGCTGAAGTGTACGATTGCTAAAGTGTATGTAGGCATCGGCGGACAGTCCATGCGCACGGTTGTGAACAAGATAGGCCGGATGTCGGACACGGAAGTCATCTCTCAGGAGCTGATAGACAGCATGAACGATGAGAACCTGACCTATCCGATTGTCAACATGGATATCCTGGAGGTAGTTCCGCAGGAATATGAAATAGACAACCACTTGTATGCCGACCCTGTAGGTGTCACCGGCACATCTGTTACGGGCAAGTTCCTGAATATCGTGGCGTCCCCGTCACTCAAGAAGAATCTTGAAATGAGTTTCTCCCAGGCGAAGACGGAAATCGCTGATTTGCTGACCGCTCCTCTGTGTTTGGCTCACGCTGTGCTGACAGAAACTGAATTGCGCTCAGGCTGCGCACTTGTCGACTTGGGCGCGGACACCACTACTGTCATGGTGTATAAAAACAACCTCTTGCGCTACCTTTGCGTCCTGCCTTTGGGAGGAAGCAACATCACGCGCGACATCACCAGCCTGCAATTGGAAGAAGACGAAGCCGAACGGTTGAAACTGCACTACGGCGACGCCCTCTATCAGGAAGAGACTGAAGACGGTGAAGCATCCACCACGGTGATGACAGAAGACGGGCGTCCGATTCGGTTGAGCGAACTGAACGATGTCGTCGGCGCACGTGCTGAGGAAATCTTAGCCAACGTATGGAATCAAATTAAGCTCTCAGGTTACGAGGACAAGCTATTGGCCGGCATCGTTCTGACGGGCGGTGCCTCCAATCTGCGCCACATAGACGAAGCCCTGCTCCGGCTGAGTAAGCAGAGGAAAATCCGCACGGCACGCTTTGTGCAAGATACTGTTCGCGGCTATCAGACGGAAATGCCGCAGGATGGCACACGGAACACCCTCCTGGCTTTGCTCTTAGCGGGCAAGGAAGATTGTCGCCAGCCGGAAGAGCCGAAAATCCCTCACATCGAGCCGGGGAAACCGGTTGACATGTTCCGTGACGATGAGGATTTGAAAGCGCAGGAAGAAGAGAACCGCCGCAAGAAAGAGGAAGAAGACCGGCGTCGTAAAGAAGAAGAAAAACGTCGTAAAGAGGAAGAGAAGAAAAAGAAAAAGGAGAAAGACGGCAAGCCCAATTGGTTCCAGCGCTTGGCGGGCAACGTCACGGAAGAACTCTTCGGCGACAATGACGAGAAAATGTCTTGATTCAATGTGCCGATAGTGAATAATTAGATTGTAAATTGTAAATAGTAAATTAGAAAGATGGACGAAATAATCAAAGACTTCAAATTCGCCACAGACATACCCCGGATTATCAAAGTCATCGGTGTAGGCGGTGGCGGTTGCAATGCCGTCAGCCACATGTATCGCGAAGGCATCGACGGTGTTTCTTTTATGGTATGTAACACCGACATGAAATCCGTCAACGATTCTCCTGTACGTGACAAACTCTTGTTAGGCGAAGGCTTAGGCGCGGGCAACGATCCGGAGGAAGGGCGCAGAAAAGCGGAATCCTGCGTTGACCAGATACGTGAAAAGCTTGATGACGGTACCCGCATGGTCTTTATTACAGCCGGTATGGGCGGAGGTACCGGTACCGGAGCCGCTCCCGTTGTGGCAAAAGTCGCGCGGGAAATGGGCATCTTGTCGGTTGGCATCGTGACCATTCCTTATAGTTGGGAGGCAGATCGCAAAATAGACCAAGCCTTGGATGGCGTAGAGGAAATAAGCCGTTATGTAGACGCGCTTATCGTGGTAAAGAACGATAATATACTGAAAATATATGGAGACCTGAAGTTTGAAGAAGGCTATGCCCGTGCCGACGATGTCGCTCTGGTGGCCGCTAAGAGCATCTCGGACATCATCACCATGCACGGCAAAATCAACCTCGACTTCAACGATGTCCGCATGGTGCTTCAAGACGGCGGCGTGGCCATCATCGGTACCGGCTACGGCGAAGGCGAAGGGCGTCTGACCAAGGCTTTCGATGATGCCCAGAATTCCCCTTTGCTCAACGAGAACAACGTGTTTAATGCCAAGAAAGTCGTCATTTGCATTTCCTACAGTTCCGAGAGCGAACTTATTATGAGCGAACTGGACGAAGTGACCGAGTTCATGAATCGCTTCAACCGTGACATCACTACCAAACACGGTGTCGAGCGTGACGAGACGTTGGGATCCAAAGTGAAAGTCACGTTGCTTGCCACCGGTTTCGGCATTCAGGACATCCACATGAAGGAAATGGATGAACGTTTGGCCGCCCGTACGGAAGAAGAGATGGAACAACAAGCCGAAGAGGAGGAACGTCGTCGCCTGCGTCGTGAGCGCTATTATGGTCCCGATGCCAATGGGCGCGCGCACCGTACCCGTCGGCGTCACCTTTATCTCTTCAGTTCCGCCGATCTCGATCATGCCGATGTCGTGTCCATGATGGAAAACTCGCCGACTTACCTGCGTGACAAGGCTACGCTGAACGCCATACGTGACCGGGCGGAGCGGGATCGCCAGGCGTACACGGGCGATGAGACCAAAGACGGCGAGGACGGAATTATCAGTTTCACGTAGCCCTTGTTCCATATTATCGGGAACCAGAATAAAATAGCATGAAACATTTCATTCAAACATATTGCCTTATTGCGTCAACGTTCCTTCTGCTTTGTAGCTGCAACTTTGGAGGCGGTAGCAGAGACTTGAGCGGAAGGGACAGCCTGTACACGACTGACTATATATTGGACTTGGCCATTACCCGACCGGGAGAGGCTCTTGCTTTGCTTGACACAGCGGAAAACTTGAAAATCTTCAATTCTTTCGAGTCAAACTATCTGCGTGGAGCGGTTTATTATAATGGCTAATCACATTATAAAACGGCTCTGCTATATGCGCGCAAGGCTTATGCCGATCCTGAGGCACGCCACAATCCGCAAATGTTGATGTCGCTGTTATCGTTATTGGCGGACGGATGTCACAACACCGGAGACTATGCTTCCAGCGTGAATTATTGCGCCGAAGGGTTGGAACTGGCACAGCAAGTGGGGAATATCAACCAGGAAGCGAATCTGCATGTCACTTGGAGCATGAATCTGTTTGAGATGGAGCAACTTGACGAAGCGTTCAGGCACATAGATATGGCCATTGGCATCTTGGAGAAAGAAGCTCGCAAGAATCCTTGCTACCAAACCTGGGATGACTTGTTTTACGCTTTAGGCATGAAACTGTCTTTGCTAATCGACGAAAAACGTTACGCTGACGCCGATGCCATGCACCCGCTTCTTGCTGAGGCCCTGAACGAGTTGCGAAAGGCTGCCGACACCCCGGACGGAGTCGTGGACAGACGCCGGTGTGAGATGGACGCGTGCTATAGTCTTATGGCGTATGCTGTTGGCAATAAGGCGAAGGGCGACAGTTTGTATCAAAGCGTGGTGTCCAATCCTTTTTCTCTTACGCCCGAGGGTGAGAACTTTCGCGCCATTTGTTTACTTCCGGCAAAGCGTTATGATGAAGCCCTTTATTACCTGCATCGGCAAAAGCGGTTTCTGCAGGAGACCACCGATACTGTCAATTGGGATTATATCGATCCGCATCTTCGCATGGAGTATGAAGCCTATTGCGGGAAGGGGAAATGGCGGTCGGCTTCGCGCGTGCAGGCCACCATGCTTGCCTTGGCCGATTCGCTCCGTAAACGCGAAAGGAGCGAGGACGCATTAGAACTTGCCGAGATTTACAAAACCAACGAACAGGCGCAACAAATAACGCAACAGGCCACCTCCATACAAAAGCGGAACATTTATATGGTCGGTTTTTCACTCATTCTTGCCTTGGCCATTATATATATAGGACATATACGGAAGGTGAACAGCACCATTCATTCCATTTGACCGTACAAATTAAAAATGCTTTTATAATGCTTAATGAAACCATCACCAACATCCTGACCCGCGTCACCATCCGCAATTTTACGGAAGAGCCTGTAAGCGATGAAGACATTCGTTTATTGTTGCAGGCGGCTATGGCTGCGCCCAGTTCCATGAATCTGCAACCGTGGCACTTTATTGTGATTAAAGACGAAGGCCTGAAGCGGCAATTAAAAGCCGCTTTGCCTTATGCTAAGATGATAAACAAGGGATGCACCGGCATCGTAGTGTGTGGCGACATTTCTCTGTATGAACGGATTAACCATATTGATAAAGAGGATAATACTCTTTATTGGGTGCAGGATTGTTCGGCCGCTTCCGAAAACCTGTTGTTGGCGGCTCATGCCATAGGGCTGGGAGCCGTGTGGACAGGTGTTTATCCATTGGAAAGCCGGTTCGGGAAACTACGCGCGTTACTTTCCATCCCGGATTATATAGTACCCTTAAATCTTATTTTAGTGGGTCATCCCGTAGCGTCCTCCTTGCCTAAGAATAAGTGGAATGAAGGGAAAATTCATAATGACAAATTCTAAATATGTAAATACATGATAAAGAACTGTACCTTACATCATATCGGTTATGTGGTAGCCGATATAAAAACAACGGCAGAGCAATTTGTCGCATTGGGTTATCAAGCGGACGGAATCCTTTATGACAAAGGGCTGCAAGTAGAACTTTGCTATCTGACGAAGGTCGGTAGCGCAACTATCGAATTAGTACATCAATTGCAAGAAGATTCGTTGGAGGCGAAATTGTTGCGCGCCCACGATGTCATGCCTTATCATTTAGGGCTTGAATCGGAAGACTTTGACAAAGACTGCTCTGAACTCATCGCATTGGGTTATGAGGCTTTGTTTACTCCCGCCTCCGTCGAAGTGTTGGGAGGGAGACGAATCTGCTATTTCTATAAATCCGAAATCGGGTACATAGAGTTGGTGGAAAAGTGATTTATAAAAAAAGACCGCCAAGTGTGGAAGCCACTCAACAGTCTTACGTCTTTAGTAGTAGCGGGACCCGGGATTGAACCGGGGACCTCATGATTATGAATCATGCGCTCTAACCAGCTGAGCTATCCCGCCATCGTTTCTCGATTGCGGGTGCAAAGATACGGCTTTTATTTGAATTACCAAAAGAAAACGCATTTTTCTTTTCATTTTTCTTTTCCTTTCTTCCTCCGTTGGCAAAGTATCGCATAGCTTCGGGCAAAACACCGCGGTGCTTTGGACAAAGTTTCGCTTTCTCATAGGTAAGGCTACGCATCTTTTTCGTTAAAAATATGCCGATGCTTTTTGTTATTAGAAATAAAGTGTCTATCTTGGCGGCCGTTAGAGTAGAAAGACTATGGAAAGACAAAAAATTCATTTACAATATTCGTTGAACGCTACGTCGAAAACGCTTCTTTGGAATGCCATCAGTACTCCGAGTGGACTGGAAGACTGGTTTGCGGACAGGGTGCAGTCTGACAACAAGACCGTTACCTTCTATTGGGGAAAAACGGAATCGAGGAGTGCTTCCATCATTGCCATGCGGGTTTATTCGTTTATCCGATTCCGTTGGCTGGATGGCGATAACGACCGCGAATATTTCGAGATAAGAATGACAAATAGCGAACTGACCAATGATTTCACTTTGGAAATAACCGACTTCGCTGATGCGGACGAGGTGGATGATTCCTGCGAATTATGGAACTCGGAAGTGGAAACTTTACGTAGGAAATGCGGATTTTAGTTAACTTTCAATTAA
This sequence comes from uncultured Bacteroides sp., assembly GCA_949300425.1. GTDB lineage: Bacteria > Bacteroidota > Bacteroidia > Bacteroidales > Bacteroidaceae > Bacteroides. Next base: position 8,565 of record CASGED010000139.1, on the reverse strand, counting down.
AAATTTTACGCACTTCTTTTTTTGTACTACTTTTGTGCTCTCATTGCATGAAACGAGTAAAATGCTGCGCATAAAAAAATTAGATAGATTCATCTTGAAAAGTTATTGCTGGCTTTTTGCCGGGACTTTCTTCATCTGCCTGTTCATCTTTATGATGCAATTCTTATGGAAATACGTAGATGAGATGGTGGGCAAAGGGCTGGAGATGAGTGTGCTCGCCCAATTCTTCTTCTATTCGGCGTTGACGTTAGTGCCGGTGTCGTTGCCTTTGGCGGTTCTGTTGGCGGCGCTGATTACATTCGGAAACTTTGGCGAACGCTTCGAGTTGCTGGCCATGAAGGCCGCCGGCATCTCTTTAATAAAGATTATGCGTCCGCTAATAGTTTTCACGTGTCTTATCTGTTGTGTCTCCTTCTACTTTCAGAATGTCATCGGCCCCAAGGCGCAGACGAAACTTTGGACGCTGCTGATATCCATGCGGCAAAAGTCGCCCGAGCTGGATATCCCCGAAGGCGTGTTCTACGACGAGATAGACGGCTACAACCTGTACGTTAAACACAAAGACCGCGATACGGGCATGCTGTATGACGTGCTGATATATAACTTTGAAAAGGGATTCGAGAATGCGCAAATCATCAAGGCAGATTCCGGACGGCTGGAAATGACGGCCGACAAGCAACACCTCTACCTGCACCTGTACAGCGGGGAGCAGTTTGAAAACCTGAAATCGCAAAACATGAATCAGCGCAACGTGCCCTACCGGCGTGAGACTTTCCGGGAGAAGCATGCCATCATTGAATTCGACTCCGATTTCAATATGGCGGACGAAGGTATCATGAGCGGTCAGTCCAATAGCAAGGATATGGCTACCTTGCAGGCGGACATTGACTCCATGGCGGTGCGCAACGACAGTATCGGGCGTACCTACTTCACCGAAGCCATGTCTGGCGCTTATTCTGTAGTATCCTCGCTTTCCAAAAGAGATACCGCCCGCATCGAAGAAGCCAACCGGGCCTATTACAATGTGGACAGCCTATATAGTGTGCAAACGCTCTCCGTGAAGGAGAAAATCATCAAGTCGGCCGTAAGCAGGGCTGAAAGTTCGGCAAGCGATTGGAACTTCAAGAGTTTCAACATCACTCAAACCGACAACAACATGCGCCGCCACATGACCGCCTGGCACGAAAAGCTGACTCTCTCGCTGGCCTGCCTCATCTTTTTCTTCATCGGCGCTCCCTTGGGAGGCATCATCCGCAAAGGTGGTTTGGGCATGCCGGTAGTAGTCTCCGTAATGATATTCATCGTCTACTACATTATTAATAATACAGGTTACAAAATGGCCCGTGACGGTAAGTGGATTGTCTGGATGGGCATGTGGACCAGTACGGCTGTGCTGGCTCCGCTCGGAGCGTTCCTCACTTACAAGTCCAACAACGACTCAGTGGTGCTCAACGCCGACGCCTATCTGCATTGGATTAAAAAGATAATAGGCATACGCAGCGTGCGCCACCTGTCCCGTAAGGAAGTCATCATCAACGACCCCGACTACGCACGCCTGCCCGGCGACCTGCGGCAACTCAGCGAACATTGCCTGCGCTACATGCAAGAGCGCAACTTGAAGCGTGCCCCCAACTACTTCAGGCTATGGATGAAGGACGCGCAAGACGAAGAAGTGGAGCACATACACTACCGGCTGGAAGCACTGGTAGAAGAGATGTCCAACTCCCGTTCGGCAACTCTGCTTAATGTGCTGAACAACTACCCCATTATTCCGACCCGGGCGCACACCCGTCCTTTCCGCACGTATTGGCTGAACCTGGCATGCGGCATTGTATTCCCCATCGGGCTGTTCCTGTACTTCCGCATCTGGATTTTCCGCTTGCGCCTGTACAAGGATCTGGAACGAATCGTCAAGACAAACAACGATGTGATAACCGTAATAGAGAAAGACAAAAACTTATAAAACCCTATAATGTATGGAGAACGTAAGACTAAATACGATTGAAGAGGCCATTGAGGAATTCAAGGCCGGCAACTTTGTGATAGTGGTGGATGACGAAGACCGCGAGAATGAGGGCGACCTGATTATCGCTGCCGAGAAAATCACCCCTGAGAAAGTGAACTTCATGCTGATACATGCCCGTGGCGTATTGTGCGCACCCATTACCGTCTCACGCTGCAAGGAGCTGGACTTGCCGCATCAGGTGATGGACAACACCTCCGTACTTGGCACTCCTTTCACCGTCACGATAGACAAACTGGAAGGATGTACCACCGGTGTGTCTGCCGCCGACCGTGCCGCTACCATTCAGGCATTGGCCGACCCGGCCTCAACGCCCTCTACCTTTGGCCGTCCGGGACACATCAACCCGCTCTATGCCCAAGAGAAAGGCGTGCTGCGCCGTGCCGGACATACGGAGGCTACGATTGACCTCTGCCGTTTGGCCGGACTTTATCCCGCAGGTGCGCTGATGGAGATTATGAACGAGGACGGCACCATGGCCCGTCTGCCCGAGTTACGCCAGATGGCAGACAAGTACGGGCTGAAACTCATTTCCATCCGCGACCTGATAGCCTACCGTTTAAAACAAGAATCCATCGTAGAGAAAGGGGTAGAAGTACACATGCCTACCGCCTACGGTGATTTCCGCCTGATAGCATTCCGCCAGAAGTCCAACGGACTGGAGCACATGGCTCTCTTCAAAGGTTCGTGGGAGCCGGATGAGCCTATCTTGGTGCGTGTCCACTCTTCGTGCGCTACAGGCGACATTCTCGGCTCCATGCGTTGCGATTGTGGAGAACAGTTGCACAAGGCCATGCAGATGATTGAACAGGCGGGCAAAGGAGTGGTGGTCTACCTGAATCAGGAAGGCCGCGGCATCGGACTGATGGAGAAGATGAAAGCCTATAAGCTGCAGGAGGACGGCATGGACACCGTAGACGCCAACATCTGCTTGGGACATTTGGCGGACGAGCGCGATTATGGCGTAGGGGCGCAAATCCTTCGTGAGTTGGGCGTACACAAGATGCGCCTGCTGACCAACAATCCCGTGAAGCGTGTGGGGCTGGAGGCCTACGGATTGGAAATCACCGAAAACGTGCCCATTGAAATCACTCCCAATCCGTATAATGAACGCTACCTGCGCACCAAGAAGGAGCGTATGGGACACACGTTGCACTTCAACAAATGAATAAGTAATTTGTAAATGGTAATTTGTAAATAATAGAAAGATGAACCAATTATCCGATCGTTTGAACAGCCTGTCGCCGTCCGCGACGCTGGCCATGTCCCAAAAGAGTGCCGAACTGAAGGCACAGGGCGTGGATGTAATTAACCTGAGTGTGGGTGAGCCGGACTTCAACACGCCCGACCACATCAAAGAAGCGGCCAAGAAAGCCATCGACGAAAACTATTCGCGCTATTCGCCCGTGGCCGGTTATCCCGCGTTGCGCAACGCCATTGTAGCGAAACTGAAGAATGAAAACGGTCTGGACTATACAGCCGCTCAAATCTCCTGTGCCAACGGTGCCAAGCAGTCGGTGTGCAACACCATCTTGGCACTTGTCAATCCGGGCGATGAAGTCATCGTGCCTGCTCCCTATTGGGTGAGCTATCCGGAAATGGTGAAGTTGGCCGAAGGCAAACCGGTCATTGTAACCGCCGGCATCGAGCAAGACTTCAAGATAACGCCCGACCAGCTGGAGGCCGCCATCACGCCTAAGACCAAAGCGTTGATTCTTTGCTCTCCGTCCAACCCGACCGGCTCCGTCTACAGTGCCGAAGAATTGGCCGGCCTCGCCGCCGTATTGGAGAAGCATCCGCAGGTCATTGTCATTGCCGATGAAATCTACGAGCACATTAATTATATAGGCCGTCATCACAGCATTGCCCAGATTCCTGCGATGAAAGAGCGCACGGTTATTGTCAACGGCGTGTCCAAAGCGTATGCCATGACGGGCTGGCGCATTGGTTTCATTGCCGCGCCCGAGTGGATTGTGAAAGGCGTGAACAAGCTGCAAGGTCAATACACGTCCGGTCCCTGCTCCGTATCGCAGAAAGCCGCCGAAGCTGCCTACACCGGTACCCAGGTTCCGGTGGAAGAAATGCGTCAGGCCTTCCAACGCCGCCGCGACCTCATCGTGAAGTTAGCCAAGGAAGTTCCCGGTCTGGAAGTGAACGTGCCCGAAGGAGCCTTCTACCTCTTCCCAAAATGCAGCTACTACTTCGGTAAGCGTGCCGGCGACCGTGTCATCAATACATCGGACGACCTGGCCATGTATCTGCTTGAAGTCGGTCATGTGGCTTGCGTAGGCGGTACGTCTTTCGGCGCGCCCGACTGCATCCGCATGAGTTACGCCACGAGCGATGAAAACATTGTTGAGGCCATCCGCCGCATCAAGGAGGCTTTGGCCGCCCTGAAGTAAGACCTCTTTTTGAAGTCTTTTCCTGTTTTATATACCAACCGCCTGTCTTTGCGGAACATTCGCAGAAGGCAGGCGGTTCTTTTATTTCCTTTTTAGGGGCACACATTATCAGAATCCCGTAACCTGCCCCATAAACAGTACACTATCCGTGCTCTTCTCCGTCAACAGGAAGAGGAAAGGACGGTCAACGTGGAATTCATACACACCATAGGGGTTTTGGGGAAGCGCTTGTGACATTCCTATTCCTGTTACCGCAGCCGCTTCCGTTCCTTCTTCATCCAGCCTGAAATAGACAGATTGATCCACGGAACTTATCATCAAATCCTTATTCGCCATTTTACTGAAATCGGCTGAATTACGGAACGCTTCTTGAACGCCCATAGCCATCAGCACCCTAATCAAGCTGTTTTGGTAATCTTCAATGGTAAATTTAGGAAGTTTCACGTCCACTTCTTTCCACATCATGCTTTCCTGCAAGGCTTTCCAACTTGCACCGTTCAAGGCTTCGATACATTGCGCCAACGACACACCTTCCTGCGGTAATATCACCTGCAAGGCGAACGCACCATTACCGTAGGGTAGGCGCACCGTGGCATACAAGTCGTTTTGCGCAAGTAAGTAACCGGATTGCCGGTTCAACATGGCGACTTCCGTTTGCGTACCGTCTTCGTTGGTAAACAGTTCGTTCTGGGTCAGACCTTTATCAAAAGGTTCTGCCCATAATCCTTTGAAGTAAAGCGCATTCAGCAACAGGGCTTTCCCTTCCGGGTCATCTTTCAAAAAATCCGGAATGCAGCCGTTCGTTTTGTCGGCACACCAAGCATTGATGGCATCTTTAGCTTTTGCTCGTTCCTCTCTCCGTACCTCGGCATCGTAGTTCTTTTTCAAGGCATTCCGGTAAGTGCTTAGCACTTGGAAATCATCTAACAGCCACAATGAGTTGGCCATGCTAAGCAGGGTTGTATTGTCCTGTTGCACCAGTTCCTGCACCAACTTTTGGTTGTAAGCGTTGATTTCGTCAATGCTGAAACCGGAAAAGCCAAGCACTTCGATCAGTTCGGTCAGTGTCGCCCCCTCTGCTCCGTTGGCTGCCATGGAGAGTGCATACGATGCACTGACGGGCGACAGTATCAGCTTATTCTTGTTCTGTTCTTCTTTCCCCAATACCTCACTGGCTGTTTGGAAAAAGCGAAAAGCGAAGTCCGTGCTCTCGGAAGCCATGCGGGTTTGCGCTTCTGTCAGTTCAATGGGCTTGTACTCTTTCGGTACCTTGTTGTTTACCCCTTCGTCATTCTGGCAGGCCGCTACCATACTTAGCGTAGCGGCACATGCGAACATTAATTTTTTCATAATTCTACTATTTAATGATTAGTGATAAGAGTATTGTCTCTATCTACTTACAGTAAAATACTGTATGCTTGTTGTGAAATTGTAATCGGAAGTATTGCGGTAAAACCAATTCTTATTGTTGTCATAGTTACTACCGCTGTTAGGATTGAAAATACCTGCTACGAAGAAACCATTACAATTACCATCCCATCCCCAATTATAATGCAAATATTCAGTAGTTTGAGTTCCGTAATCTATTGTTAATGTCCAGCCTAATTGTCCCATCGGGCGAGTCCATTCCGTAGAATGAACACTTACTTTATGTATGCCATCCGCAACCCATGCATGTCCCATTTCTTCTCCAGTTTCTTTATCTTTGTGATTGCCTCGCATGTATAACAGACTTCCATTAGCTAAAAGCGTTTCTATATCTTGATTATTATAACTAATTAAACTACTGGAGACATTATACCCTAACTGAGAAAAACTAATTCTTACATTATTATCATAAGTCATAGTTTTATTAGGATTTGTTATATAAGAACTATTATTCATATATCCTAATTGGCGCAAAAGTTGGCTAATTGCCTCGTGGGTGTCATACGTTGCATTACATTCTTGGTATATATCAACAACTTCATGTTCCTTGATAGCTGACCAATTTAGATATTGCGATGTTACAGAAGCATCTGGATAATTAATATTTATACTAAGAGGATATTGAAAATAAGACATAATTTGTGCCATTGCGACATTCGAACATCCCGCAACTTTATTCGGGCAATATTTCCCTTCAATACCAGTTTGTCCCCAACGTACGTTTACCATTGGCTCTATTTTATTTAAATATGTAGTATCACGTACCAATTTATGTTCAGTTAATACTAATTCACCACCCGAATTATTTCCCGTCTTAAGCGATAGTGTTTTCGCATACTCCTGAGCTTGTTCCATAAAGACTGTAAATCCGGGATTTTCCGTATAATATTCCCCATCCATTCCGTATGAACCTTTTTCGACTACCGCTAACAGTCCTTCTGCTTGCTTATTGGCTGCCACCACGGCAAAGCCTTGCCCATCCGCATAGTTCACTATATATAATAAGGTATCATTCCCTCCGGAACTTCTGGTACTTGGAGCAATAACATATTGTGTCGCAGTCGGGTCTACGGTACGAGTCACCGATCGAGTGTTAGCATTCTGAAGAAGTTGGGTAGCATTGCTCGCAATCTGCAATACTTCATTCATGCTTCTTGTCATGCAAGTCTCTGTAGAAGAGTTACTAATGTTTTCCATTACATACTCGTCATTTGTACATGCGCTTGCTATCAGCAACGATATTGCACCCAAGAAAAACTTTTTCATGGTTCACAAGATTATTAATTGGTTAATTATAGGTAAAATAATTACTTTTTATGTGCGCAATTTACAAAAAATAGATCAAATAACAAAACTTTATTCTTAATTCTTTGTCGCATTCTAAATTTATGTGATAAATGAGCACGAAAGACCCCTTCGGGGGACTGAAATCATCCCGCTGAATTATCATTTAATCTCCCATCACTTCTCATTTAATGTGCCGTCCCGTCCCATTAAATGGGAGCGGCCTTCTGATTAAACGTAATTTGGCCGCTTGATAACAAGCCGTGTCTGTACCGGAAAGACTGTGTGTTTCACCCTCTACACCAATCTCTCCGATGTAAGTTTCACGCCTTCACGGCATCCCCAACCGCTTGATTTTGAATTGAATGCTGTGAAAGGTACATCCTTCACGGATGTTTCACGTCCCCGTTGTCCCGTATGCCGCGCAGGTTGCCGAATATTCTTGTGATGGTATCTTCGGAAGCGAGCAGATACACAGCCTGTACATAGAGTGTCTGTTCTCCACGTGTGGCTACGAAGTCTATTTCACCACTTCGGAGGATGCCGATCGTCACCTTGAATCCTTGCGTAACAAGGTGGTGAAAGATGACATTCTCCATCACTTTCTCGATACTGCCACGCAGATTAAACCCGCAAAGCAGGTTGCGCAGGCCGTGATCCGCAAAATAGTATTTATAGTTCTGTTAAATCATCGGTCGAGAGAATACTCTTGAACGCATGGAGTTCCTTATTGATATATACGACATTGGCTGTGCTTCTATGGGTTTGAAGCCAATTTTGCAATTGTTTGAGCATATAACTTTTGCCGACACGGTGCTGGCCGACAAGGATGATTATCATATCTCTACCCAACAAAGATAGGATATGGTTGAGATACTTGGGGCGTTCGATTATTTCCATAGACAAGCTATTTTCTGCAAAAATATAAAATACACTTAGGAACTCTAAACGAAAAATGCAAAAGTACGAAGTATAGGGTTCTAATAGTGAAAATAAAGGCATAAAATCGGAAAGGAAATCAATATAAAGCGCATTATATTAGGTTCTTATATAATTTTCCTGTTTTGGCCTAAATAGCATAGAATGCCATAGTTTTAACGATATTTTGTTGCATATTTGTTGCGCGTAACAGATTTAATTGTTAATTTTGCCCTCGCAAGACAGAGGAAAATCCTCCTGTTGAAACCAAATCAAAGAAAGGGAAAAGAGCATGGCACGACCGAAGAAAGTACAAAAGGTAAAAGAGCCTGTGCGCATCCGCAAGCGCAAGTTGGCAAACGGAAACATGAGCCTGTATCTCGATGTCTATGTGAAAGGGGTACGCAAGGTTGAATCCCTCGGATTGTACCTTGTGCCGGAACAGACACCGATTGACAAGCAACAGAACGCCCACGCCATGCAGGTGGCAGGGAAAATCAAGGCTGAGCG
>CASGED010000138.1 GCA_949300425.1 uncultured Bacteroides sp. | reverse complement strand
GCAGGCAAGGCAGACAAGGCAGAGCATCCAAAAGCTGATGATGCATGGGGTGTGGGTCGCCCAAATGCAGATGGTGCCATTGATGCCTTTATCCATTTCGGCTGCTTCTTGTCGCTTGTCAATTGAAATGCACCATTTTATGTAGCGGTTATCCCATTTCAAGAGGCTTAGCCAATACAAAGGGTTTAGCAGCCTCCAACAAAGGAAGAACAGCAGCTTATAAGCGCAGTAATAATTGATATTGTAATATTTCTCCAATAATTTCATCATGCTGTTAATGGTTAGAAAGGAGCATCGTCAGATGCTATCTTTCGTTGCTACCGATATTTTTTCCTTAATGTCTTACGGATAAAGTTATCCAAGTCTTTGGAGTTATAGAATTTCCATGATGAATATGCAATCATATTACCTTCCGGATTGTGTGATATGCTCCAATACTTCATACATTCTTTATCCACATATTCCTTAATTCTGATAATTTCCTCCAGCGATAAACGGCTTAATTGAACAAAATATTCACCGGAATAATCTTTGTTGATAACTGATGTACTATCAACAAACTTGTTCATGTGTGCGATACAAGCATAAAGGGCATATCCTTTTGCTTCTTCAAACCGTTCTCTATACGCAACCTTTTGCGTTGTACAACTTGCCGTTACGCAAATTACACACATCATTGTTATCATTTGTATATGTTTCATGTCTATAACTTTAGCCGTTATCGGTAATGTATGAATAAATGCACCCTCTCCCGAACCGCAGCGGCACGATGCCCGGCGCCGCCATGAAGAAGATGAAGCCTGCGGGCGTGAAAAGCCTGCCGGGATAGCGGAAATCCATTTCCGTCAGTCCGCCCCGCCTTTCCTGTCCTTATTCGGGATTGGAAATGGTTTAGTAGGATACTGTTTAAGCCTTGTTCCACTTCATTAGCAATTTTACTTTAGTTCATAACTTAATAATCCGCACCATCCGCTAAATCTGCGTCTAAAAGATTATCCTTTTCCGTTTTGACACACCCTCTGGGAAGGGGTTAAATTGTCATTTAATCTCCCGCCTCGTCTGATTTAATGTCCCGCCCTGTCCCTTTAAATGGAAACGACCTTCTGATTAAACGTAATTTGAACGCTTGAAAACAGGTCGTGTTTGAACCAGCAAAACTGTATGTTTCACCCTCTACACAAATCTTTCCGTTGTAAGTTTCACGCCTTCACGGCATCATAATCGACTGAGCTTGAGACAAATGCTGTGAAAGATACATCCTTCACGGATGTTTCACATCTCCATTTTGTGAAAGATACGGGGCATTCCCTTACGAACCGCTTCTGTACGATTTATGCATATAGATGTACGATTTTACCATACTGCGTGAAACATATCTGAGCGTGAAAGAAATCTATGTTTCACAACATATATCTGAGAATCAAGGAGATGAAATGTTGTGAAAGCGTGAAACATGCTCATTTATCCGCTCTTGGGATTATAGCGTCAAGACATAGATGTAAATCACGGCAGCGGGGATGGCCATCAAGGCGCTATCGAAGCGGTCGAGCATGCCACCGTGTCCGGGGAGAATATTACCGGAATCTTTGATGCCTAACTGGCGTTTCATCAGCGATTCAGTCAAGTCGCCCCATGTACCGAATACAACCACCACGGCGGCTAACCCTGCCCATTGAGCGATGGAGAAGAAGGGGTAGCAGTGGGCGAAAATCAGTGAGGAGGCAATGGAGAAAACTGCCCCTCCGACACTTCCTTCCCAAGACTTCTTCGGAGAAATGCGTTCAAATAGACGGTGTTTTCCGATGAGCGAGCCGACGCAGTAGGCTCCGGTATCGCTTAGCCAAATAAATACAAAAATGGATAAAGGCAGAATGGGGTTGTAAGTGACGCTGCTGTTCTCCGGTGAATTGTGATAAGCCAAAATGTTGAGCAAGGCGAATGGCAAGGCGATATAAAGTTGGCTCAACATGGAGAATGCCCAATTGCCCAGCGGATTGGCCTTTTTCAAATAGAGTTCTGTTATCATCACGTAAAGTAGCAGGAATAAATAAGGCAGGAAGATACGCGCGTCGGTTGCCCCAATGCAAAAACTACCCAGTGCCAGAAAAAGATAGGCGCCACCTAAGGCGGTGATGGTCTTGTTCAGGCTTCCTCCGTTGTATGTATTCATCAAATGACCGAACTCGTGTACGCTGAGTGCGGTGATGAGTGTAAACAGCAGGCTGAACGAGATGGCCCCCCAAAGAATACAGCCCACCAACACTACAACGAATACAATGCCTGTTATGGCACGTTGGGTAAAATTACTTTTCACGTCTTTTCTCCTTATTACATATTATATATACACACTTTTATGCCTTGGGCGCATCCTCTTCGTCGTCTTTTGAGCCTTTCGGTTCAGACGGTTTTTCCGGCAGTGCTGGCGCATTATCTTGTGCTTGTTCCTTTACTTCCTTGACTACTTGTTCAGCCTTCCGGCTTTCTTCCTCGGCCACTTTTTTCAGCTCTTTGGCTGTTTCGTTAGCGGTAATGATTTCCTCTGAACGAGAAGCCCATGGGCGGGGACCGAAAATCTGCTCGACATCATCCGAGAAAATGACTTCCTTGTCAATCAGCAATTGAGCTAAACGGTTATGTCCCTCTTTGTGGTCGGACAGGATTTGTTTGGCACGCGCATACTGTTCGTTTACCATGTGTTTCACTTCCTCATCGATTAGCTCAGCCGTCTTTTCGCTATACGGGCGTTGGAACGAGTATTCATCGTTGCTATAATAGCACAAGTTGGGGAGTTTCTCGCTCATGCCCAAGTAGGCAATCATGCCGTATGCCTGTTTGGTCACACGCTCCAAATCGTTCATGGCACCGGTAGATATACGTCCTAAAAACAAATCTTCGGCAGCCCTTCCGCCAAGTGTTGCGCACATTTCGTCGAGCATTTGTTCTTTGGTCGTGATTTGGCGCTCTTCCGGCAGATACCAGGCGGCTCCCAAAGCCCGCCCGCGGGGTACGATGGTCACCTTGATAAGCGGGTTGGCGTATTGCAGCAACCACGATATACTGGCGTGCCCCGCCTCATGGATAGCGATGGAGCGGCGTTCCTCTTCTGTCGTGATTTTCGTTTTCTTCTCCAGTCCGCCCACGATGCGGTCTACGGCATCTAAGAAATCCTGTTTGCCTACCGCCTTTTTTCCGTGGCGGGCGGCTATCAGTGCGGCTTCGTTACATACATTGGCGATGTCGGCACCGGAGAATCCCGGAGTCTGGCGGGCCAGCAAGTCTACATCTACCGTATTGTCTAATTTCAGCGGACGCAGGTGTACGCCGAATACTTCTTTGCGCTCATTCAGGTCGGGCAAGTCTACGTGTATCTGCCGGTCAAAACGTCCGGCACGCAGCAAGGCTTTGTCCAATACGTCCACACGGTTGGTGGCGGCCAATATGATGATACCGCTGTTTGAACCAAAACCGTCCATTTCGGTCAGCAATTGGTTCAAGGTGTTTTCGCGTTCATCGTTTCCACCCATGGCGGCAGCTTTGGCACGGGCGCGTCCTACGGCGTCTATCTCATCGATGAACACAATGCAGGGCGCTTTTTCCTTGGCTTGGCGGAAGAGATCGCGTACGCGTGAAGCGCCTACTCCGACAAACATTTCCACGAAGTCAGAACCCGCCAATGAGAAGAACGGCACATCCGCCTCGCCTGCTACGGCTTTGGCCAACAAGGTCTTGCCGGTTCCCGGAGGGCCTACCAGCAAAGCACCCTTGGGTATCTTGCCACCCAAGTCGGTATATTTCTGAGGCTCTTTCAGGAACTCTACAATCTCCTGTACTTCCTGTTTGGCTTCGGCTAATCCGGCCACATCTTTAAAGGTTACTTTCACGTTGTTGGAGCCTTTTTCAAAAAGCTGGGCTTTCGACCGGCCTACGCTGAAGATGCCTCCGCCACCAGTGCCTGCGCCTCCGGTCCATCGGCGGGACAGGTACATCCAAAAACCTATAAAGAAAAGGATTGGCAATAAATTCCAGAAAATGGCACCTATGTAATTGCCTTTCTTCTCATAGGTGATGGAGCCATCAAACTGCACCTCCTGCAGGAAGTTCTCCAGGCTTTCGCGCGTAGGAGCCTCGGTCATAATCATCGGATTGCGTCCAATGTGACTGGAATCGCTTCCAAAGACGTCTTTCACGTGCTGAGCCTTGATATATGCTTCCACGCTATTGTCGTCATAACCGATAATCCGGTTGACATAGCCCTGTTGCACATAGCTCTTGAATTCATTATAGGGGATTTCTTTGGAGTTCGAGCTGTTCAGATTGGTAAACCACAAGACGCCTATCATTAAAAGAATCAGCAGATAGAACCAGTTCAAGTTGAACTTGAAGCGCATCTTGTCGTTAGTAGGTTTATTGATGTCTTTATTAATATTGTTATTCATAATCGTATTAATCGAGGTCAGGTATTTGGATTAATCGGGCGTCTGCCCACAAAGTTTCCAAGTTGTAAAATTCTCTGGCTTCCGGCATAAAAACATGTACCAGCACATCCGCATAGTCCATGGCCACCCATTGGGCGTTTCGCAGTCCGTCTACTGCATACGGCTTAGTGTTAGCCCCTTTGCGGGTAAACTCTTTCACGGATTCTACAATGGCTGTTACCTGGCTGGGGGAGTTTCCTTGGCAAATAATGAAATAGTTGCAAATGGTGTCGTCTATTTGCGTCAAGTCCGCAATGACTATCTTTTTCCCTTTTTTATCTTGAATACCTTCAGTGATTTGTTCAATCAGTTTTTTCGTTTCGTTCATTATACGTTATTATAGTTTTTAAACAGTTGGCAAATATACGTCGATTTCTTGTATCTATCGCCGAAAAAGTGAAAACTCTTTTGTTTTTTGATTTTTTTTAGGGATATAAGTCTTTGAAAAAGTCTCTATTATCAATTTTCTGAAGAAAAAATGCCCAAAATAGTTTTTGTTTTTAAAAAAGTTCGTATCTTTGCAACCGCAAAACCGAAAGGTCGTCTTGTATTGGGCTATGGTGTAATGGTAACACTACAGATTCTGGTCCTGTCATTCCTGGTTCGAATCCAGGTAGCCCAACAAAAAGTCCCCTCTTGAGATAAGCTCAGGAAGGGGATTTTTCTATTATGGATGATTTGGTTCGCGAGAACTCCGGGTCAGTCCGAAAAATGATCGGACAGTCTTGTTGCATAGCCGGCATCTATTGTCCAGTCAGCCGGTTTCAGGCTGCCGTTATCGGTCGGAATGTCATACCCGCCCAGTTGTTGCTTCCATTTTAATGTCTAAAGGACAAAAGACAAAAGAAAAGTTTATGTTTTTTTTTATTTGCGGCGTTCTTTCCCGTAGATTTTTGCTAAGTTTGCAACAGTTAATATTAAACTTTGGATAACTATGTTTGCAAAAGAGACTTATGTACAACGCCGAGCACAGCTGAAAAAGACTGTAGGCTCGGGTGTGTTGCTGTTTTTAGGTAATGACGAGCAGGGCCTGAACTACGAAGACAACGCTTTCCGCTATCGTCAAGATTCTACATTTCTCTATTATTTTGGCTTGTCGTTTGCCGGTTTGTCGGCTGTAATCGACATTGACGAGGACCGGGAAATCATTTTTGGCGACGAACTGACCATTGATTACATCGTATGGATGGGTACGCAACCAACGTTGCGCGAGAAGGCCTCGACCGTGGGTATCGCAGACACGCGCCCTTCTGCAGAATTGGCCACTTATCTTCATAAGGCCATACAACGCAGGCAGACCATCCATTACTTGCCGCCTTATCGGGCTGAGCACAAGCTGAAGTTGATGGATTGGCTGGGCATACCGCCTGCACGCCAGGATGGTTCCGTCCCGTTTATCCGCGCCGTGGTGGCTCAACGCAACTACAAGACGCCGGAGGAAATTGCCGAAATAGAGAAAGCTTGCGACGTAACGGCCGACATGCACATTGCCGCCACGAAGTTTATCCGTCCGGGTATGTATGAATATGAAGTAGTGGCCGAAATGAACCATGTGGCCGAGAGCCATAACTGCCAGTTGTCTTTCCCGACGATTGCCACGATTAACGGACAGACGTTGCATAACCACTATCATGGCAATAAGATATCCGCCGGCCAGCTGTTCCTGATTGATGCCGGTGCCGAGCTCCCGTCAGGCTATTGTGGCGACATGTCGTCCACCATTCCTGTGGACAAGACCTTTACGCCTCGCCAACGTGCCGTTTATGAGATTCAAAATCGCATGCATCTGGAGAGTGTGAAAGCATTGAAGCCGGGCATTCCCTATATGGACGTGTACGACTTGTCGGCCCGTGTCATGGTGGAAGGTTTGAAAGAGTTGGGCCTGATGAAAGGCAATGCCGAGGATGCTGTACGTGAAGGCGCCCACGCCTTGTTCTATCCGCACGGCTTAGGCCACATGATGGGGCTGGACGTGCATGACATGGAGAACTTAGGCGAAGTATGGGTAGGCTACGACGGGCAGCCCAAGAGCACCCAGTTCGGCCGGAAGAGCCAGCGTCTGGCTATTCCCTTACAACCCGGATTTGTACACACCGTAGAGCCTGGCATTTACTTCATCCCTGAATTGATAGACCTGTGGCGGGGGCAGAAGAAGTTCACCGACTTTATCAATTACGATAAAGTAGAAGAATATCGCCATTTTGGTGGCATTCGCAATGAAGAAGATTATCTCATCACCGAAACCGGTTCACGCCGTTTAGGCAAGAAGATACCGTTAACTCCGGAAGAGGTAGAAGCCCTGAGATAAGTAAGTGTACAAAATAAATGATAATTTAGCCCCCTCCCTCCTCCCCCCGGAGGGGAGGCTAAGACTACTACGGAGTATCATAAGCTCCCCCTCGGGGGGAGTTGAGGGGGCTTCTAAATTCCCATTTACACGTGCAGTTCCAGCACAAACCGCGCGCCTTTCGTGTAAGCGGCATCCAATGTCAGATTGCCGTTCATTTTGGCAGCGAGCAGCGAGCAGATGGGAAGCCCCAATCCGTCCCCTTGCGTCAAATCCTTTATTTCGCTGAAAGGCTTGAATATCAATTCCCGTTTCTCGTCGGACACGCCACATCCTGTATCGGTAATGATAAACTGGTGAGTATGCGCGCCACGTTTCTTGAAGTCCAGCCATATTTTTCCTTCAGCCGGAGTATAGTAAGCCGCATTCTCCAACAGATGAAGCAAGACGAGTTCCAACGGTTCGGGGGCTATCTTTACGGCTAATTTAGGAGCGTTTACGGTCAGCGTGACATTGTCTTGCACTTTCCCGCGAATTTTGTCCATCACATCCTCACAGAAGGTCGCGATGTTCTTTTCCTGCATTTCGTATGGTTCAGAAAGAGAGTTTTCCAAGTCGGATAATGTTTGAATGTGTTCGGCAAATGTACGGAGTGCTTTAACTCCGGGTTGCGAAGCGTCCAACGTGCCTAAGGTTGGCTCCATTTGCGCCGATATGTTACGGATAAATTGGGTTTTCTGTTCGTTGTTCTCGTTCGCTATCCGGATGGTCTTTTTCTGTTTGCGCGTCAGCATGACGAAGCGCAAGAGGACAAGCGCCACTCCGATGAGTGAAGCGGCAAGGATAGCAGCCAACACGCAGAGCCCGATGATGAGGTATTGCTTGGTAGAGAGCGAACTGTCCTTGTCGGCTATGGTTTGCAGGCTGTCGTCATATTGTTTTTTCAGTGCGTCATACTTGGCCTGTGCCTGTTCTGCCTGCATCCGGCTGCTCTCGGCCAACAATTGCTTGACGGCTTCGTCGCCCTGCTTGTCCTGCCGGGTCACGTAGTAGTAGGCGGCCCGTGTGTAAAGCAGGTCGGTGGTCAGCGAGTCGTTGTCAGCCGCTTTAGCTGAACTCTCCAGCAGCCCCAATTGGGTTTTGGCGTTAGCCAACCTTCCCATGTTGAGATACATGCGCATCCGTTCCTTAGCGATGGGATAGCGCAGGGCGGGCAACTTTTTGCCGGAACCGCTTTCTCCGGCCGTTACTAATTGTTCGGCGCCCGCCAACAGTTCGAATGCCTCTTTGTAATAGTTCTCCCGGTGATACAAGGCGCTGGCGTTCACCCCGCAAGTCACGGCGTTTTCATAATCCTTGGCTGCGCTATAGGCGTTGTAGGCCTGTAGGAACAAGTAGCGGGCTTTGATGTATTCTTTTTTTTCCAGGCTTTCCTGTGCCTGTTTCTTCAAATCGTCTGCGCGGTTGTTTTGCGCATAGCTTTGTGTGCATATACAGCATATTGCCACAAGGCATAACAAAAGAATCTTTTTCATTTCACATAAAATAGTTTTATTGGCTTGCAAAGTTATAGGATTTTTTGATTTTTGTTCACATCATGGCTGATATTTTGTTGGTAGAGGAAAAATAAAAGTGTATCTTTGCCCTCTCTACATATTATTATTTTGCAATGGAACAACAAATCTTGAGACATCCCCGTGTGGACGTGGCCGACGTATTGCGCGGACTGGCCGTGATGGGCATTATTTTGCTGCACAGTATCGAGCATTTCAACTTTTATTCCTATCCCGATGAAGCCGGGCGCAGTGCGTGGCTGGCTTTTACCGACCAGGCCGTGTGGGATGGGCTATTCTTCATGTTAGGCGGCAAGGCGTATGCGGTGTTTGCGTTGTTGTTCGGTTTCAGCTATTTCATCCAATACGATAACCAGCGTTTGCGCGGGCATGATTTCCGTTTGCGTTTTTGTTGGCGTTTGTTTTTACTGTTCCTTTTCGGCAATCTGAACGCATCCTTCTTCACGGCCGAAGTGTTGGTACTCTATGCGCTGGCTGGTTTCGCACTTCCTTTGGTATGTCGGCTGAAAGACAAATGGTTGTTTCTGTTGGCTTGCGTGTTGCTTATCCAGCCTATACCTCTTTATTATACGCTGCGTGCCTGCTTCGACCCCTCGTTTGTGACCCCGGTTTTGCCTACGGGCGATTTGTGGGCGGCAACGTTCGAGGCGCAGAGCAACGGCACATTCCTTGAGACATTGCGCGTCAATTTGTGGGAAGGCCAGTTGGCCAGTCTGGCATGGGCGTGGGATAACGGGCGTGTCTTCCAGACCATAGCTTTGTTCATCTTGGGTTTCCTGGTTGGTAAGCGGAGGTTATTCCTGGAAGAGAATCTGAAAGTGTGGAATAAGGTGTTGTGCGGTGCGTTGATTGCTTTCTTCCCGCTTTACGGGTTGGGGAACATGTTGCCGGATTTCATCAACAACGCCTCCATCCGTACCCCCTTGCTGCTTATTATCTCTTCATTATATAAATTCGCGTTCATGCTCGTGTTGGTTTCGGCGGTTCTGATGGCTTACTACCGTACGAATATGCAGCCCCTTTTGCGTCGCATCATTCCTTACGGGCGCATGAGCCTTACCTGCTACGTCACCCAAAGTATGGCCGGCTCTCTGCTATTCTATAATTGGGGATTTTCATTGCACGACGATTTGGGCATCACGGCCAGCTTCCTGGTAGGCATCCTGCTCTTCCTGACGCAATATGCTTTTTGCTACTGGTGGATGAAGCGGCATTCGCACGGGCCGTTGGAGTATCTTTGGAAGCGGGGGACGTGGCTGAAGTGAGGAATTTTAGACATACCTTGGTAATGAGATTACCAAAGATTGGTAATGAGATTACCAAAGGGAGGTAATGAGATTACCAAAGGGAGGTAGTGAGATTACCAAAGAATGGTAATCTTATTGGGAATGGCCAATTTGGTCTCATAGAATTAAAGTATTGATTAATTCTATTTCACTTGTTATTTAGATATAGGCAGATGCATACTTTTATGTGTCTGCCTATATTGTGTAAGTCAGTTTTTATTTTTGCCCCAATATCAGACGAACCTGTATTTCTCCAAGCAGTTTACAGACTTGAAGTTTGTTTAGCTTAATCGGTTTTCCTAATAAGTAAAACTGCTCCCTCCTAAGAACTCGCGCAGCAGAGATGTGGGCGGCAGTTCTTTATCCTGCACGGGGGTGAAGTATTGGATGAACTTCAGCAGACGGTAAGCCTCGGCGTATTCGGGACAATTACGGGGCACGGTGTTGAGCAACGGCTCTACGTGACAACGCAATACGGCCAGCTCGAATAGCAAGGCGGAGTTGAACATGACGTCTGCGTTTTCTTGGTAAGGGAATATCCATTTGTCTTCACCTGCCCGTACACTGCCCCAGCGCGAGATGGTTTCTTGGGCGGAACATCCCCGGTAGTTATAGTCACGGATGATGCGACGTATCAACCGGTTGTCGGTTGTCGGAATCCAGTTATGGTCATCAATGGAAATAGTGGTCAGGGCGGACACATAAATCTTATATTTCTTATCGGCCGGAATTTGGGGCGTAAGTTCGGGATTTAGCGCGTGAATGCCTTCAAGGACAAGAATTGTATGCTCGTCTGCCTTCAGCCGGTCTCCTTTGTATTCACGCCGTCCGTCTATGAAGTTGTAAGTGGGAAGTTCTATTTCCTCACCCCGCAACAACGCCTGCAAGTCCTCTTCGAATTTCTTGATGTCGAGGGCGTAAAGCGATTCATAATCATAGTCTCCGTTGGCATCGCGGGGAGTATCTTCCCGGTTGACGAAGTAATTGTCCATGGCTATGGGATAGGGATGAAGCCCGTTCGTCATCAGTTGGATGGAAAGGCGTTTGCTGAATGTCGTTTTCCCCGATGAAGAAGGACCTGAAATCAATACGATTTTCACGGGATGTCCTTCTTGCCCCCGGTGAAAAATCTCGTCCGCTATCTGCGCGATTCTCTTTTCCTGTAAAGCCTCAGCCACTTTGATGAGGTCGGTGGCATGTCCTTCCTGACAGGCAAGGTTGAAGTCGCCGATGTTGCTCAGCCCCATAATGTGGTTCCAGCGCAGGTGTTCTTTGAACACGTCCAGCATTTTCTCCTGTTTCACCACATCCTCCAACACGTTGGGATTTTCTTTGTTGGGGATGCGCAACAGCAGGCCGTCGTAATACTTCACAAGGTCAAACAATTTGATGAAGCCCGTACTGGGAAGCAGGTTGCCATAATAATAATCCACCGTGTCGCCCAATGTATAATAATAGGTATAGAGCGAACCGGATGATTCGAGCAGTCTTACTTTATCCTTCATGCCCCGCTCGCTGAACACGCGAACAGCTTCCGTGACGTGGCATTCAGTGCGATGGAAAGGGATGTCCTCCGCGATGATTTCCTGCATCCTTTGCTTCACGGCCAGCACGTCTTCCAATTCGATGGGGCGGCCGATGCGCAGGTTGCAGAAATATCCTTTGGACACCGGGTGCTCCACGTAAAGTTTGCCTTCGGGGAAAATCTCACTGACCGCTTTGTAGAGGATGAAACAGAGAGTGCGGACATAGGTGCGCATGCCCGACGGATTGCGGACATCGAGGAACTCTACATCCTTATTATTATAGACTCGGAAATTCAAGCCTTCCGACCGGTTATTGACCCTTGCGCTGACCACTTGATAGGGAAAATCGAGGTTAAAACCGGAATAAATCTCCAAAAGAGTGCTTCCTATTGGAAATTCTTTATAAATATTATTATTTTTGCAATAGATTTGTAACATGTGTTTCATAATCTTCCTTTTTAGAGTTTGATGGCAATAAAGATAGGAGTAATAACAGATGGAGCAAAGAAACCTCATAATTAATTAGAAGATGGAATATTCTTTTTATGATTTATTAAAGCTGTTCGGCTCGTTAGCCTTGTTTCTGTATGGTATGAAGATCATGAGCGAGGGCCTTCAAAAGTTTGCCGGCGACCGGCTCCGACGTATTTTGACCGCAATGACCACCAATCGGGTGACCGGTGTACTGACCGGTATGTTGATTACCGCCCTGGTACAATCCTCGTCCGCCACTACGGTGATGGTGGTCAGTTTCGTTAACGCAGGGTTGCTGACTCTTTCCCAATCCATTGGCGTTATCATGGGTGCCAACATCGGTACCACGGTTACTGCGTGGATTATTTCCGCATTGGGCTTCAAGGTAGACATTGCGGCTTTTGCCCTGCCTTTGTTAGCTTTCGGCATTCCCCTCCTCTTCTCCCAGAAAAGCAACCGCAAGTCAATCGGTGAGTTTATTTTTGGTTTCTCCTTCCTCTTTATGGGACTTTCCATGTTGCAGGCCAATGCTCCCGACTTACAGAAGAATCCCGACATGCTGGCCTTTGTGCAAAATTATACGGACATGGGGGTCCTTTCCATCCTGTTGTTCGTCTTCATTGGCACGATATTGACGATGATTGTGCAGGCGTCGGCGGCGACGATGGCTATCACTTTGATTATGTGCGCCAACGGCTGGATCAGTTTTGAGTTGGGAGCGGCATTGGTGTTGGGCGAGAACATCGGAACCACTATTACGGCCAATCTTGCCGCACTGACGGGAAACACCCAGGCACGACGGGCGGCCATGGCTCACCTGATGTTCAACGTATTTGGTGTCATTTGGGTACTTTGCGTATTTCCCTTCTTTACAGGAGCTGTGTCCTGGTTTGTGGAGAATGTTATGGGCAGCACGGAAATGTCCGTTGCCGTACCGTTCAAGCTATCCGCCTTCCACTCTGCTTTCAACATCTGCAACGTGCTTATCCTAATTTGGTTTGTGCCTTTCATCGAGCGTACGGTGTGTGCCATTATCCCGCAGAAGGAGCAGGACGAGGAATATCGTTTGCGGTATATCACCGGTGGTATGTTGTCCACAGCCGAGCTTTCCATCTTGCAGGCCAGCAAGGAGATTCACCTTTTTGCAGAGCGTACGCGACGCATGTTCGGCATGGTGCGCGAATTGCTTCATACGGAGAAGGATGATGACTTCAACCGCATCTTCAGCCGTGTGGAAAAGTACGAGAACATCAGCGACAGCATGGAACTGGAGATAGCCAACTACTTGAACCAAGTGTCCGAGGGAAGATTGAGTTCGGAAAGTAAGTTGCAGATAAGAGGTATGCTGCGCGAAGTGACGGAGATAGAGAGCATTGGCGACAGTTGCTATAATTTGGCCCGCACCATCAACCGAAAACGCCAGTCCAACGAAGACTTTACCGAACAGCAATACGAGCACATCCATAGCATGATGACCTTGGATGACGAGGCGCTTGCACAGATGATTACCGTCATAGAGCACACCGACCATCCAGCTACGGACGTCAACAAGTCCTATAATCTGGAGAATGAAATCAACAACTTCCGCAACCAACTGAAGAATCAAAACATCGTAGATGTCAACAACAAGGATTACAGTTATCAGATGGGTGTCTACTACATGGACATCATTGCCGAGTGTGAGAAGTTGGGCGACTACGTGATGAACGTGGTAGAGGCGAGTTGCGACATCAAAGAGAAGAAGGCGTCGTAACACCCGTTCCCATACTTCGTATGCACCCTACGCCCACTTGCGCCAGCAGGTGGGCTGAACTCGTTCAGGTTAATTCAGCCTAATAGATTAAAGTATGAAAAATTTCCATTCCATATTGCTCACAAAAGAAAAAGTAGTATATTTGTTCCGGCAATACATTGAATCTAACTTATTTAATACAGATACCCATGAAAAAGTTTTTCCTATTTCTATTTACACTTTCTTTGTCTTTTGCAGGTGTAGCGCAAACGTTGGAATACAAGACTTTCATCTATACCAGTAATGATTTAGCCGCTGAGATACAGCAAGTCAATGCCTCGCAAGACGCCACACGTCGTTTCGGTTCCGATTTGTTAAATGCCACGTTAAACGCAAGCAAAGGCATTGCCTCCGGCTATGTCACTTCCTTCATAGATATGGGTGTCAATGCGATAGCTTCCTTATTGACCCGTAACGCTCGTCTGAAACAAGAATGGGAAGAAACCGTGAACGCAGAAAACACTTGGACTTATCCTATCAGTTCTGTCGAAGAAATGAGGGACTTTTATAAGGAGCCGTCCCGTGCCGGAGCATTAGACCCTATGGACATGTGTTTTGACGGCATTGGTTGCTTGCGTATGGAAGGTAATGACACAGTCTTTTTCCTTTCTTGCCACATCGACCGTTCCAAGCTACACCGCATTGTCAACCATTCTAAATTTGAGCTGGTACTTGATACACTGATTATCAGCCCTATGCGCTCTAATCTCCCGAATACTTATCTGCCCATTGAGTACTCTTTTGCGGAACGTCAAAACTTCAACTTGTCCATGCGCCTCAGACTCTCTTCCTCTTGGTTTACCGATGCCATCGAACTGCACACGGACGCCCAATTGGGTGAGTTTACCATTTCCATTCCGGTAGAGCCGGAAGACTTGGACGATAAAGGCTTTTTGCGCTACGTACGTCCGCAAGGTGAACCGTCGAAATATAAGGTAAATGGGGAAAGTTTCATTGTGCCACGCTCTTACATGGGATACAGAGATGAAAAAGGTAATTATAACAATATTTGGGGCACAGGCCAATACAAGTTGGATATAGAACTGAAAGAGACTTGCGGCATCACTGAAGCCTATCGCGCCAACTGGAAGAAAGACCGCAAACGCCGCAAAGAAATGGAACCCAAAGAAGGCTTCTTTACCGGTGTTTGGCAAACTGTTTCTTCGCAACAATGGGATGAGATTACCCAATCGTGGGTCATCACTACCCTTTCGGCTCCGGCTGGACTTATCTCCAATAAATTGATAGAAGAATTAAAGCTGACTCCTTCCGAATAATCTTTTTCAAAAAAACACATCCCATGAGACGCCTCCTGCTTTTGATTGTATGGATGGTTTCCATCTGTTTTGTCATGCAGATGAAAGCCTCTCCTTTTGTCCAAGACGACAAAAGACGGGATATTTTATTGTCTCGTTCGGATTCCCTATTTGCCGCCGGAGTTGATCTTTTCCGACAGGACAAATACAAAGAAGCGATACATCTTTTTGAGGAGAGCGACCGCATAGACAAGGCGAAACTTGACTCGGCCAGCAATCGCCGCGACTATTCAGCTATGTGGTTGGCTTCTTGTTATTATCACTTGGGTGATACCACCAAGGCGCAGTCCATTCATGAATACTATCGGTTTGCCCCGGTAGACAGGAGACTGACGGTTCAGTCGGATTCATTAAGCGCATTAGGAGTAGCTTGTTATGAACGGGGGGATTATGAGGAAGCATTGAAGTATTTCAAAAGCAGTGGGGAGATTGAGGAAAAGGTAGTAGGGAAAAAACATGTGTGGTATTTAGGGACTATCAATTCTTTAGTTAATTGTTTTCACAATCTGAAAGATTCAATTCAATCTTTCAAGCATCAGGCATTAGCTGAAAATATCACTAAACATAATTATGGAGTGCTATCTACCCAATATTTAGATATACTTTCCGGCTATGGATTTTTATATGATGCGTATAACCAACATCTATTATCGGCTCAAAATTATGAAAAAGGCTATACTTTATCAGACTCATTACATCTCCCAGAATATTGCCTGCATTTTGCACGTGAAATAGCTGATGAGTATGGCAAATTGAGAATGAACAATGAAGCTATTGATTGGGGAACAAAAACATTAGCAATATGCGAAAGTTTATATGGGAAGAGGCATCCTTATTATTCAAATGATTTGTCTAAATTAGCAATTTATTACGCAAACGCAGGAGATAATAAAAAAGCAATAGAACTTGACACAGAAGCTCTACGCTTATGTAAACGTATTTATGGAGAAAAGCATTTGAATTGTGCGATAAGTTTAGAAAACCTGATGCACTACAGTCTGAATATGGAAGATTATAAAAATGCGATATTCTATGGTCAAAACGCATTAAACACCTATAAAGCATTATCGGATGAGAATAGCCCCGTGTGTATTTCCATCATGAAGAATGTAGCTGATTGTTATTTTAAAATGGGAGATTATAAGGAAGCCATACGGTTTGGAATAGAAATATTGGAGATGGATAAAAATATCTACGGAGAAAGTTCTTTTGATTATGCTGTAGATTTAAACAATTTAGCATTATATAATGCAAATTGGGGACGTTATACCGATGCAATACGACTTGCGGAGAAAGCGTTAAATGCATTGGAAAAGACATTAGGAAAGGAACATCCATATTACGCTGGATGCTTAATCAATTTGGCAGCGTATATTTCTCGTTTAGGGAATTATTCAACAAGTATACGATTAGGGAAAGAAGCATTGGAAATTTTAAAAATAAATACTTATGCCTATTTCAACACTTTGAGCAATTTATCTACTTTTATTGCTGATTCAGGAAATTATTCTGAAGCTATACAATATGTAACGGAAGCTCTGAATGTTTGTGAGAAGACGTTAGGTGATTCTTGTTCCAATTATGCTCTATACTTACATAATTTATCAGGCTATAAATACAAGGTGGGACATTATGAAGAGGCTGTACGGTTCACTATAAAAGCATTAGACATTAGAAAAAAAGTTTTGGGTAAAAATCATCCGGAATATGCTGTGTCTTTGAGGTTTTTGTCAAATCTCAAATTTCATTTAGGAAATTACTCAGATGCCATACAGTTAATGAAAGAGACTTTAGATATATACAAAAACAAGTTGGGAGAAAAACATCCTTATTACATAACAGCACTGCATGATTTGGCATATTATAATTCCTGCGTAAGCAATCACACAGAAGCAACAAAACTCTACGCCGAAGTCACAACCCTATATTCCGACCTTATCCTTTCAACTTTCGCCGACTTAACCCCCTATGAACAATCCATGTTTTGGAGCAAATACTACAACTATTTCAACACCGAGCTCCCCCAGCGGGCATACGCCTTGTCCAATGACTCCCTCTACGCTTCGGCCTACAACGGCATTCTCCTCAGCAAAGGATTGTTGCTGAATGCCGAGACGGAGATGAAGAAGCTTTTGCAGGAAAGCGGAGACACGGCTGTCGTAACACTCTACGAACAGGCAAGGACTAATAGAATCCTGCTGAACAAAACCTTGGAACGACCTGTGAATGAACGTTATTTCAATGTAGACTCCTTGCAAAGGCTCATCAAACGGCAGGAACAAGAACTCATCCAACGAAGTAAAACGTATGGTGACTTCACGCATAACCTTGCCATCAACTGGCAAGAGGTACAAAAGGAACTGGACGCAACGGATATTGCGGTAGAGTTTTTGGCATTCCCCACCGGGAAAGACAGTGTCATGTATGCAGCTTTGACCTTGAAACAGGGAGCGGAACTTCCAGAGATGGTTCCGTTGTTTGAAGAGGAACAACTGAAACAAATCGTTCCTTCCAATTTATATAGTACAACAGACTTGTATAAGTTGGTTTGGCAACCCATGGAAGAGAAACTGAAGGGGGTGAAAAACATTTATTTCGCCCCCAGCGGAGAACTGTATAACATCGCCATTGAGTCCTTGCCCGATACGGACAGTACACTTGTCTCAGACCGTTTCAACTTATACCGCCTGTCTTCCACACGCCAGTTGGCGTTGGTCGGCGAAAACCATGAGGGCAATGGCGCACGCATTTATGGCGGTTTGAAATATGACACAGGGATATCGCAACTTGTCAAAGATAACCTGAAATACAAACGGGATGAATCTCTGGTTTCTACCCGTTCATTTGAAGACAGCTTCATTGCGGACTCCTTGCATTTGCGGAGCGGGGCGGAAGAATTGCCCGGCACAAAGATAGAAGCGGAAAACATCAAGCGAAGTTTGGACAGAGCGCATGTAAAGAATGAACTTTATACGGATACAATCGGCACAGAAGCCTCCTTCAAGGCCATGTCCGGCAAACGAATTAAGACTTTACACATAGCCACGCACGGTTTCTATTGGACCGAACGGGAGGCGCAACAGTTGAAGAAACTGAATTTCCTGCAATTGGACGACAATAACCGCTCCCCATACGTTGAAGATAAAGCCTTGACACGCTCCGGCCTGCTAATGTCCGGCGCCAATAATGCCTTAATGGGAATCGAAATGCCGGAGGAAATAGACAACGGCATCCTGACAGCCAAGGAAATTGCCGGACTGGACTTACGGGGGCTGGACTTGGTAGTACTTTCCGCCTGCCAAACCGGACTGGGCGAGATTACGGGTGACGGCGTCTTCGGCCTGCAACGGGGCTTCAAGAAGGCGGGTGCCCAATCGCTTTTAATGAGCCTTTGGAAAGTAGACGACCAGGCCACCCAAATGTTGATGACGCAATTCTATGCCAATTTGATTAAGGGTCAAAGCATATACGAGGCTTTGCGGGAAGCCCAACGATATGTGCGTGACTACGAGACGGAAGAAACCGTCATAGTCAATGAAGTGACCCCAAGCCAAAAACGGCGGATGGAACGGCAAGGCATCACCTGGGAAGCGCAAAAGGAAGTCCGCAAAATCCATCCCTATGCCCATCCCAAGTATTGGGCAGCGTTCATCCTGTTGGATGCTGTAAACTAAACCAGTGCTACCCAATACCCGTTCCCATACCGTGTATGTACCCTGCGCCCCACCTGCGCCAGCAGGCGGCTGAACGCCGTACACGTGCAGTCCCGCAACGCCGCGGGATTCTTCCGCCTCAACGTGGCGTAGATGTCCGCCGCGGACATCAGCCTCGCGCCTTCCTCGCCCGCCTCGGCAAAGCGGAAACAGGAGCTGATTAACTCTTCGGCGGGGGTGACG
>CASGED010000137.1 GCA_949300425.1 uncultured Bacteroides sp. | reverse complement strand
TGACGGAAAAGATTATTTCCTTTGTCATGCTTATTCCGTAGCCGAAGACGGTGCGCCCAAGCTTTTCATCCGTGAAATGACATGGACTCCCGATGGTTGGCCCGTAGTGAATTATTGAATTTTGTCAAACGCAGAGACGCAAAAGCGCAGAGTTTTTAATTAAAATTGAACACAGAGACACAGAGGCACAGAGAAATTAAAACTCTGTGCCTCTGTGTCTCTGTGTTCAATTTTAATTATTCAGTATCTTTTGCAATCAGTTCCAATAGCTTTTCTACCGCTTGCTCTTCGGGAATATTCTTTTCGATGCATTCTTTCTTGCGGTAAAGGCTGATTTTGCCTCTTCCGGCACCTACATAGCCATAGTCGGCATCTGCCATTTCACCCGGACCGTTTACGATGCAGCCCATGATGCCAATCTTCAGTCCTTTCAGGTGAGAGGTGGCAGCTTTGATGCGGGCAATGGTTGCCTCTAAGTCGTAGAGCGTGCGTCCGCATCCCGGGCAAGAGATGTATTCGGTTTTCGAAGTCCGCAGGCGTCCTGCCTGTAGGATGCCGAATGCCGTTTCGTCTATCTTGGTGTCGGGAATCGCGTCACCGTTATTGTAGAGCAAAATACCGTCGCACAAACCGTCGATGATTAAGGCGCCCATGTCAGTTGCGGCTTTCAATTGGAAGTCTTCGATGTCGGTTTCTTGGTAGAACTGGAAGAAGACCAACGGATTCTTCAGCCCCAATGTCATCAGTTGGTGAGCCAAGCCGCGGAATTCGCCCAATCGGTTCGCGTGATTGCTTTGTGCGATGATGACGGTTTCCGGATGGCGGCGCAGGCAGGCAATGGCTTCTTCATCTAATGTCATATAAGTAAGGAAGAGGAATTTCCGTTCCGCTTGGCTGAAATGAAGTTCTATCAGTTGTTTGTGGCTGAATGCCGGATATGTGCCTTCGCTTCCGTCCCAACGGTTCGCGTCTACGATGTAGCCGATGTCTGCACGGCGTTCTTCGGGCAAAGTTTGTCCGCAATAGATATAGTCCGGGCAGAACTGTTCGCTGGTATCCATCTTTCCGTTGAGGCGTGCCGAAATAACTACAGGCACATGGTCTCCACCGATATTCCCCACGGGATTTGTGGTGCGGCGGACTGGGTCGGTATAACAAAAACCTTCCGCTTCTTTTCCCGGTATATATACATGGTCTTTCCGTTTCGCGATGTAATCTGTTAACTTGCGTGCTACAGGTATTTCAGCTTCGGGAGCTTCGGTAAGCGAAACGCGGATAGTATCGCCTAATCCGTCACACAGTAAGGCTCCGATACCCAATGCCGACTTGATGCGTCCGTCTTCTCCGTCTCCTGCTTCGGTTACTCCTAAATGAAGTGGGAAATTCATGCCCTCTTTCTCCATCTGTTCCACCAATAAGCGGACGGTTTTCACCATGATGACGGTATTTGAAGCCTTAATGGAAATGACTACATTCTTAAAGTTTTCTTCCACGCAGATGCGCAAGAACTCCATGCACGATTCCACCATGCCGGCAGGCGTATC
>CASGED010000136.1 GCA_949300425.1 uncultured Bacteroides sp. | reverse complement strand
GTATCTGTCACCCTGAGCGTAGTCGAAGGGTCTCATGTAAGACCTCCTCATGCGCTACGTGAGATGTCTCGACAAGCTCGACATGACAGATACCTTAAAATCCGTGTAAATCCGTACTATCTGTGTTATCTGTGGTTACCCCCGATAAATTATCATTTCCCGCCCCAAAGTTAAGCAAAATACTGACTTAACCGAAACGGCCGGTGATATAATTTTGCGTTTGCTCCTTTTGGGGATTGGTAAAGATGGTTTTCGTATCGCCATACTCCACCATCTGTCCCATGTAGAAGAAAGCCGTCTTGTCGCTCACACGGGCGGCCTGTTGCATGTTGTGCGTCACGATGACGATGGTATAGTCGTTCTTCAGCTCGTGTATCAGTTCCTCCACTTTCGTGGTGGAGATGGGGTCGAGTGCCGAGGCAGGTTCGTCCATGAGCAACACCGAGGGCGACACGGCCATGGCACGTGCGATGCAAAGGCGTTGTTGCTGGCCACCGGAAAGGGCATAGGCGGATTCCTTCAACTTATCCTTTACTTCATCCCATAAAGCCGCCCCGCGCAGGCTCTCCTCCACACGCTGGCGGATAAATCCGTTATCGGTCACTCCATTTACACGCAGGCCGTAGGCCACATTTTCAAAAATACTTTTTGGGAAAGGATTGGGGCGTTGAAACACCATGCCCACGTTCTTGCGCAGCTCGTCCACCTTCACCCCTTTTCCATAGATATCCTGTCCGTTTATCAGGATGCTTCCTTCCAGGCGGGTGTCGGGAATGAGGTCGTTCATGCGGTTCAACAGACGCAGGAAGGTGGACTTGCCACATCCTGAAGGACCGATAAAAGCCACCACGGATTTCTCCTCGATGTCCATACTAATACCTTTCAAGGCATGGAAATCACCATACCAAAAGTTCACGTCGTGAGTTTCGATTATATTCTTCATAAGTTTATAAATGGGAATTTAAACCACTGATGAACACGGATTAAACGGGATGAGCACAGATGTATCTGTCACCCTGAGCGTAGTCGAAGGGTCTCATGTAAGACCTCCTCATACGCTACGTGAGATGTCTCGACAAGCTCGACATGACAGATACCTTAAAATCCGTGTAAATCCGTACTATCTGTGTTATCTGTGGTTCCCCCCGATAAATTATCATTTTCTTAATTAGACTTCACTTTATTCTCAAAATACTTGCGCAGGGCGTTGGCCAGCAAGTTCACAAACAGGATGATAACTATCAGCACAAGGGCCGTGCCGTAAGCGATGGGAAGCTGGGCGTCAATGTCCGTGCCGCTGGTAGAAATCACGTACAAGTGGTAGGGCAAAGCCATGCACTGGTCGAAGATGCTCTCCGGAAGCTGGGGCAAGAAGTAAGCCGCGCAGGTGAAGAGGATAGGAGCCGTCTCGCCCGACACACGTCCCAAGGCCAGAATCAAGCCGGTGATGATGTTGGGCATACCCATGGGAAGAATGACGTGCCAGATGGTCTGCAACTTCGTGGCGCCCAACGCACGGCTTCCCTCGCGCATGCTGTCGGGGATGGCTTTCAGGGCTTCTTCCGTCGTGCGGATGACCAAAGGCAGGCTGAGCAAGCCTAATGTGAGCGAACCGGCCAGGACGCTATCGCCAAAATCGAGCCAATTAACAAACAAGGCCATACCGAACAAGCCGAATACGATGGAAGGAATGCCGCTCAAGTTATTGGTCATCACGCGGATGAATCTCACAAGCCAGCCTTTCTTTGGGGCATACTCGTTCATGTAGATGCCGCTCATCACCCCTACCGGGAAGGCGAACAAGGCGCTTCCTATCATTAAGTAGAAGGTACCCACGATGGCGGGCCAAATGCCGCCCGCGGTCATGCCATCCGTAGGAGCCGTGGTAAGAAACTCCCAGTTGATAACTCCTATACCTTTATATATAATAAAGAACAGGATGGCGAACAACACCAATACCACACTCAGGCTCAGCAGGCGAAAGACTCCGAAAGCGACGCTCTGAGAAAGACGTTTCCGATTTATCGACATATCTATTTTCTTTTATAATTAGCTTATCGTTGACAAGTTCTCGAGAAGGCGTTCTCTTCTCCAAGACAAGGCATCGCCTTCTCCAAGGAAAGTCAACGCCTATCCTACTACATTTTTATCTGCTTCGTTTGGACACCGCCTCCACCGTAAAGTTGATGAGCAAACTGATGAAGAACAACACCACGCCCAGCAAGAACAACGACGCATAGTGCGCGCCTCCGGCCGGAGCCTCGCCCAGCTCGGCGGCTATCGTGGCGGGGATGGTGCGTAGAGGTTCCAAGATGGAAGTCGGTATCACCGCCGCGTTGCCCGTCACCATCAGCACGGCCATGGTCTCGCCCACGGCACGTCCGATGCCCAACACGACACCCGACGTGATACCCGATATGGAATAAGGTATCACCACTTTATATATAGTCTGCCATTGCGAAGCGCCCAGCGCCAGACTGGCTTCGCGCATGGCCCGCGGACAATTTCGCATGGCATCTTCCGTCACGGTGATGATGGTAGGCAACGCCATAATGGCCAGCACGATGCTTCCCGCCAAGCCACTCTCGCCCACCGGGAGATCGAACACCTGCTGAAGTAAAGGCACAATGACTATCAATCCGAAGAAGCCGTAAACCACCGAGGGAATGCCACTTAATAATTCAATGACCGGCTTCAATATATCACGAATCTTCCGGTTGGCCACCTCGCTCATGTAAATGGCCACCGCCAACCCGAAAGGCAAGGCTATCAGGATGGCAAAAAGGCTGACCCACAACGTGCCCGTTATCAAAGGCAGGAAACCGAACAAAGGAGCGGGCGTAGCCGTAGGAAACCACTCGGCGCCGGCAAACACGTCTTTCACCGAAATGGTATTATCTTTGAGCAAATGCACAGCTTCCGGACGGGTGACGAACTGGCGCGGCACAAACGCCACAATACCCGGTGTACGCTCCACCAAGCCCGTGATGCACTCGCCCGCTTTCTCGTATCCTTCGCCCAACTGCTCCTCGGTGAAATAGCGCTCGGCGTCCTCCAGACGGAATAGTACAATGGGCATGTCCTTTCCGCCCACTTCCTTCCAATTGGTAATCTCGCTATCGAACACGTTCTTTATCTCCATCGGAGAAAGTTCGTCCACTTCATTGTCCTTATGCAAAGCCAGAACGTAGCCTTCCTCCACGACCTTGCTGTTGAACAAGCCCATGGCCTCGGAAAACAAGAACAACACGATGAGCACGATGGCGATGCTCGTCACGAATCCGCTACAAGCCAAGACACCTTCAATAATTCTCTCAAAAATCTTTCTCATTGGTTCATAGTTTGATAATGATTTCCGGGTGCAAAAGTAGGCCGCAAATATTAAAAAGGTGTTTCCCCTGTTTGAAAGAACTATTTCATTTCTGTTACATTCCTATTACATACGCATCCCCGACCTGTTTTGTAATGCCTATGAAACATGAAGATACGTTCTTTGCGGACGAAAACATATAAAAATAAGTATGAGACTAAAACTTTTCCCCCTTGTCGTGATAAGCGCAATGCTCATCCCCGTTCAAAATCTGTGTGCCCAACGCATTAAAGGAAGCGACACCGTGCTGCCCATCGCCCAGCAAACGGCTGAAGAATACATGAAAAAAAAGCCCGACGCCCGAGTCACCGTGACCGGAGGCGGAAGCGGTGTAGGCATCAGCGCCCTGCTGGACGGAACGGCCGACCTTGCCATGGCCTCACGTGCCATCAAGTTCAGCGAAAAGATGAAAGCCAAATCCACCGGAAAAGACATCAAAGAAGTCATCATAGCCGGAGATGCCCTGGCCGTCGTGGTGCACCCCGGCAACCCCGTTTCCAAGCTCACTCGCCAACAACTGGAAGACATCTTCCGAGGAAAGATAACCAACTGGAAAGAAGTGGGAGGCGAAGACCGCAAAATCGTGGTCTACTCCCGCGAAACATCTTCGGGCACCTACGAGTTTTTCAAAGAGAGCGTCCTGAAAAACAAAAACTACATGAGTAGCAGCCTCTCCATGCCCGCCACGGGAGCCGTTATCCAATCCGTAAGCCAGACGAAAGGCGCTATCGGCTATGTAGGCTTAGCTTATGTATCGCCCCGCATCAAAGCCCTTGCAGTTTCTTACGAAGGCGGCGACTATGCCCTGCCCACCCCCGAAAACGCCACTAACGGCACCTACCCCATTGTCCGCCCGCTCTACTATTACTACGATGCCACGAATACGGAGAAAGTCACCCCCCTACTCGATTTCATCCTCTCCGCCCGGGGACAAGCCATCATCAAAAAAGGAGGATATATTCCGGTGAAACAATAGTGAAAGCTCCCTACAAAGACAATCACAAACCATGTTCCCTACCGTGACATTTAATGTGAACGCCCGTCCCATTAAATGTCACGGTGCTTCCCATTAAATGGGACGGTGTTTCCCATTAAACGTCCCTGTGTTTTGTCAAATATGAAGCACTGTTTTGGGACACACGAGCCTATGCTGACTGAAGAGGGACTTTATGTTTGTAAAGACGGACTTTGCAATCCTAAAGTCCCTCTTGGGACGTGAAAGGAACCATGTCTTCACCGTCAGCATGTGTCTTCCCGGATTTGCCTTCACGCCTTCACAGCGTTTCAACTTGCTGATTATAAGCGTAATCCTGTGAAAGATACATCCTTCACGGATGTTTCACACAGCTAATTGTATCATAAATGATAATTTAGCATTGTGTTTAATGGCACACAGATGACACTGATGAGACAGATTTACACAGATTTTAAAGGGCTTC
>CASGED010000135.1 GCA_949300425.1 uncultured Bacteroides sp. | reverse complement strand
GTTCTTGGCGGGCGAGACGTAGAACGACGGCGTCTTGTCGTCGTGGAAGGGGCACAGCCCGACATAGTTCACCCCGCGCTTTCGCAGGGTGACAAAGTCGGACACGACGTCGTAGATTTGCGCCGCGTCCATGATGCGGTCGATGGTGGGTTGGTCAATCATTAAACGGTGATTAATTCTTGTCCCAATACGTGCAATGCTTCCTTGATTTGCAGTTTGCGGCTTTCACTGGGCTTCTTGATTCCGTAGATGTATTTGGCCAACAGGCTTTTGTTGATGCCGATGCTGCGTGCCACTTCCGACACATTCAATTGAGGGAAACGTTTGAAGATACGGGCGATTTCGTTCTTGTAATCAGGCTCTGTCGTATCGTAAAAGCTGGAGATATGGATGTCTTCATCCAAAGCCTCCCAACGAACGTCATCGCCAAAGCGGCCGATAGTGTATTGCTTGCGGGCTTCGTCTGAGGCTTCTTTTAATATGGGAAAGGCCTCCAAAGGACGACTATAAACCGAGCCACCATCCGTCTTCATAAAGATGCGTCCCTGTTCGAACCAAATGTCTTTAATTGTTTCCATGTCTGTCAGTCTCCGTGATATTCTTTCCATTCTTGAATAATGTCATCTCTGTATATTTCAATGATAGTCAGAGCCTTTTTCAAGTCCTTTGGCTTTATGCCGTTGTTGCTGACTATTTCGATGTCAGGTTCTACGTTTATCTTGGCTTTTCCATCACTGTTCTCTATGTGTACATGAATCGGCAGGTGTTCGTCCGAGTAAAAGTAGAACCGTAACCCGAATATGGTGAATAGTGTAGGCATATTTGCATACATTTTCTCCTGCAAAGATTGGGATAAATTTTTATACCCGCAAGGCTTTGAGGAATTATTTTATCTTCTCCCTAATCTTCGTCAGATACCGTTTCATCCCCTCCGCGTCCTTGTTGGTGATGATTTCCAGCAGTTGCTTCAGTTCGAGGCGGATGTTCTCCACCTGGGCGGGGGTGCGGGGATTGAAGAGCACTTCTTGCAGCAGGAAGTCATCTTCGCTGAGCAGGCCGCGGGCAATGTTCATGTGCTTCTTGAACGTGGTGCCCGGCGCCTCCTGGTGCTTCATGACGGCGGCGAAGACGAAGGTGGACACGAACGGGATGCTGAGCGAGTAGGCCACCGTCTCGTCATGTTCTTCAAAGGTGTACTCGAAGATGTTCAGCTTCAGCGTCTGGTAGAGGTCCTTGAAGAAGACGCGGCCCAGGTGGTCGCCCTCGGTGATGATGATGGCGTTCTCGTGGCTCAGGTTGCTGAGGCTGGCGAAGGTGGGGCCGAACATGGGGTGGGTGGAGACGTAGCGGAAGCCGCTCTCTTCGTAGAACCGTTTCAGCCCGGTCTTGACGGAGGCGATGTCGCTGATGATGCAGTCCTTGGGCAGGACGGGCAGCACCTGGCGGAAGGCGTCGAGGGTGTACTTCACGGTCACGGCGTTGATGACCAACTCCGGCTCGAAGTCCTTGATTTCGTCCAGCGTGGTGAAGCGGTAGGTGTTGTACACGAAGCGCAACTGCATGGGGTTGGTGTCGTACACGGCCGTTTCGTGCTGGAAACTCAGTATGTCTGTAAAGAAGGAGCCCATCTTGCCGGCTCCAAGGATCAGTATTCTCATTTTAGTAGCCCCTCCCTAACCCTCCCCCTGCGGGGAGGGGACTTGGAAGGATTGTTTTAGTTTATCAATATAATATGGTATATGTCTCTCGCTTGCCCCGAAGCCTCCCCTTCGGGGGGAGGTTTGGAGGGGGCTTCTTCATTTATTTGTTAATGATTTCCATCTGTTGATGTACGCTCTCCTCGTGGATGGCCTCAAACACTTTCTTGATGAAGTCGGCGTCCATGTCGCACTGTGTGCCCTGCGCGCCCCGCTTGTTCAGAATCTCGCTGTAGCGGTCGGTCTGCAGGATGGTCATATCGTGCTCCTTTTTGTAAGTGCCAATCTCGCGTGCCACCCGCATACGCTTGGCCAATATCTGGATGAGGTCATCGTCGCACTCGTCTATCTGCTTGCGCAGGTCTTTCAGGTTTTCGGTGCTTTGGTGCGTGTCGCGTATGACGAGTTGGTCCAAGATGAAGTCCAGCACATCGGGCGTCACTTGTTGCGAAGCGTCGCTCCAGGCTTTGTCCGGGTTGCAGTGGCTTTCTATGATGAGGCCGTCGAAGCCTAAATCCATGGCCTGCTGGCACAGAGGGGCTACCAGTTCGCGCTTGCCGCCGATATGGCTGGGGTCGCAGAAGATGGGCAGGTCGGGGATGCGCCGGCGCAGCTCGATAGGGATGTGCCATTGGGGCAGGTTGCGGTATATCTTCTTGTCGAAAGACGAGAAGCCGCGATGGATGGCGGCCAGCCGTTTCAGTCCGGCTTGGTTGATGCGTTCCAGGGCGCCTATCCAAAGTTCGAGGTCCGGGCTTACCGGGTTCTTTACTAGAACGGGTATGTCCACGCCGCGCAGAGCGTCGGCTATCTCCTGCATGGCGAAGGGGTTGGCCGTAGTGCGGGCGCCTATCCAGAGGATGTCCACACCCGCCTTCAAGGCTTCGAACACATGTTTGGCGTTGGCCACTTCGGTAGCCGTGTACATGCCTGTTTCTTGTTTCACTTTCTTCAACCAAGCCAGGCCTTCCACGCCTACGCCTTCGAAGCCTCCCGGTTTGGTGCGGGGCTTCCAGATGCCGGCACGGAATATCTTGACACCGTGCTTGGCGAGTTGGCGTGCGGTGTCCATCACTTGTTCTTCGGTCTCGGCGCTACAGGGGCCGGCTATGACCAGGGGGCGTTCGGCGGGAACGCCGGGGAGTTCGATTTTCTGCAATTCGAGTTCCATAATCTTACGGTATTTATTGTTTTTGTTATTTCTTCGGGTAATTTATAGCGCTTGCGGGAGCGGTTTCGGCTACACCCGCGTGTAAGTTTGACTACACCGTGGTGTAAGTTTCGCTGCCCCTTGGTGTAGTCTCGGCTACACCGTGGTGTAAGTTTCGCTACTCCTTGGTGTAGTTTTGGCTACACCGTGGTGTAAGTTCCGCTACTCCTTGGTGTAGTTTTGGCGGCACCTGCGGATGCGTTCCAATGCCTCACGGAGCCGGTCGTCCTTGCAGCAGAGGGAGATGCGGACATACCTTGCTCCGTTCGTGCCGAAGATGAAGCCGGGGGTGAGGAAGACGCGGGCCTCGTGCAAGACGCGCTCGGTCAGTTCCTCCACATTATTATATGTGTCGGGGATGCGGCCCCAGAGGAACATGCCTGCCTGCGCGGGGTCGAACGTACAGCCCAGGGCGTGCATGATGTCCTCTGCCAAGGCGCGGCGGCGGCGGTAGTTGGCGTTGTTGCCGTCATACCACTCCTGCTCCGCGTCGAGGGCGGTGGCGGCGGCCAGTTGCATGGC
>CASGED010000134.1 GCA_949300425.1 uncultured Bacteroides sp. | reverse complement strand
GGTGCCGTGGTCATGCCCGTACTGGCTTTTGCCTCGCTAGTCTGGATAGACTGGAGGATGGCGGTCAGCATGTTTGCCGCGCTTCCGCTTGCCATGCTTGTATTGTGGGCAAGCACTGGCGTACAAAGGGAACTGAGCGGCAAGCAGATTCAAGCCAAAATAGGTGCCGGAAATCGGCTGGAAGAATACCTGCAAGGCATCCGGGTGATGAAAGCCTACAACCTGCTGGGCGACCGTTTCGTCCGGTTGCGTGATGCCTTTGCCCGGCTGCGCCGTGCCTGCATCCGGCAGGAAGCTTTGTTAGGTCCGTTCGTTTTGCTAAGTATCACAGTGGTTCGTGCCGGACTGACGATGATGGTTCTGTGCGGAACTTATCTCCTGTTAGGGGGCAAGCTTTCCATACTTGTATTCGTACTGTTCCTCGTGGTCGGTTCCCGTGTGTTCGATCCGCTGACTTCCGCCCTGACCAATTTCACCGAGTTCCGTTATTTCTCCATTGCCGGAGGACGCATCCTTTCACTGATGAACGAGCCGGAAATGAAAGGGGAACGGCAATCTCCGGTGGCTGGCGACATCCGGTTCGAGCACGTATCGTTCGCTTATCAGGACAAGGAAGTGTTGCATGATATAACCGTTACCCTTCCTAAAAATTCATTGACGGCTCTTGTCGGTCCTTCGGGAAGCGGGAAAAGTACGGTAATGAAGCTTTGTGCCCGTTTCTACGACCCACAGAAAGGGCGTATCTTCTTCAACGATGTTCCGATGGATGAAACAGATCCCGAAAGCCTGATGAGCCACATATCCATGGTATTTCAGGATGTTTATCTGTTCCAGGACACCCTGCGCAACAACATCCGTTTCGGCAAAACCGATGCGACGGAGGAGGAAATCATCGCCGCAGCCAAGAAAGCCTGTTGCCACGACTTCATCATGCGCTTGCCTCAAGGCTACGACACGATGGTAGGCGAAGGAGGCTGCACCCTGTCGGGCGGTGAGAAGCAGCGCATATCCATAGCCCGTGCCATTCTGAAAGACGCGCCAATCATTCTACTGGACGAAGCGACCGCTTCGCTCGACCCCGAAAACGAAGTGGAAGTGCAGAAAGCCATCGACACGCTCATCAAAGGACGTACCGTGATAGCCATTGCCCACCGACTTAAAACCATTCAGAACGCCGACCGGATCATTGTTCTGGACAACGGGCAGATACAGGAAGAAGGTACGCACAATGAACTTATCCGAAAGAAAGGGCTGTATGCACACTTATGGAACATTCAGGAAAATATATCGGGCTGGAAACTCGCCGGTAGGGCGGACAATTGTATATAGGTTTGCAAAAAGGAATCGAACACAGAGACACAAAGGCACAGAGCCTTTTAATTGACAATTTCTCCGTGTCTCTGCGTCTCTTGTTCAATACAAGAAAATTAACGGCTATTTCGCCTCTTCCGCATTCTTCGCCCGTGTGGAGCGTGCTTTCGAGATAGCTTTCTGGCGGTCAATCATCGCGTTCACGTGGTCGATAAACGTGGCGTACGCCGTGTCGCCGTTTATCATCGCCAGTGCGTTCACCGTATTCACCAACGAGCGGTAGGCGGCTTCGGCGGCGGCGCGGGTCTCCTTCACGATGCCCACCTGACGGGCGGCGTCTGCTTCCGTGCGCTGGGCGGCAGCGGCGAGGTACGCATTTTCCTTCGTCTTCAGGTCCGTAATCCATACGTCCAGCCCCAACGCGGTGCGCTTGCCCGAATCGAGCGCTTCGAGGTCTTGCAGCAGGTTGTGCAGGATACCGCTCTCTTCGGTCTGCGCTAACTTCGTGGGGTCGCCGTACTTGTCGAAGAGGGATTTCGCCTCGGCGGCATTGGCTGCCACATCGGGAGTAGGATGAGCGCACATGGCGGTCACGTAATTGTTCACCCCGCGCCATGCCGCGTCGCGTGCGTCATCGGCAGCGGTCGCCGTGGCGGTGGCAGGATTGGTGGCAGACGCTTTCAGCGCGTCATCGAAAGCATCGACGCCGGTTGTCAGGGTAGTTACAGCAGCCGTAAGCGCGGCAGCCGGTTCTTCGCTTGGCAAGTTCTCCGTTTCCGTCACGACTTGTTTCAGATAGCCGAACGCTTCCTCGGTGCGGAGGCGGGCGATATTCAATGCTGATAATTGTTTCATACGCTTCAGTTTTAAGGATTATACAAAAATTTTCATTGACAAATATAGTTTTTTTCTTCATCGGGACAAATTATATCCGAAAAACCAGTCGACAGAGCTAATCCTGTAGGATTGGTACTGTCGACTGAATCAGCAGGGCTAATCCTGTAGGATTAGTGCTGTCGACTGAATCAACAGGGCTAATCCTGCAGGATTGGTGCTGTCGACTGGGTAAACGGCGGTTATCGGGGCGGATTGGAGCTGCTGACCGAAAAGCAAGGAAGAAATTATAACATAAAGGTTAGATTAATCTTCCCTTGCTATATTAAACACCTGTCTTTTCCCGTCACGTTCTATTTCTAATGTAAGACTGTCAGCCTGCTGGATGTATTTCTCTAATTTGCCGCTTGACACGGACATAATGTCTGCGCCTACCGCTCCATTATCAACAGAGATTATCTTATCGCCTAACCTTAGTCCGGATTTTTCCGCAAGCCCGTTTATTTCCAATGCCGTGATGCAGACATTGCCTTCACGGACGTAAATGTTCAAGCCCAATGCAGGAAATCCGTTTACGGCGGAAAGCGTATCGGTGCGTTGCTTGAGATACAGGTTTTCACCGGCAAGTATGAAATTTACCTTTCCTGCAAAGATGTTTCCCGCGATGTTTTTGTTTATCGAAGGCATATAATCCAGCACGCAATCCGGAACGACCACGCCATTACACTGCATGGTAATCCCGCTGAACTCGGCAATCGTGTCTGTCAGCCCCTCGCGGCGATAGTTGACATATTTTCTCGAAGCATGATGTTGCCGCAACGTCTCGTAAACATCCTTGTCTATCAGAATATCATAATTCGAGCCTAAGTCAAGCATCAGACTCAGGGTGTCGGTCTGTTCGCTGTAAAGCTGGAACTTGTTTACCCCTCCCTCAACCGAAGTGAATCCTGCTGTTTCCTGCTTTAGCTTTTCCCGGTTTTTAAACGGAAACATCCCCATTTCATTCTTGTCCATGTCGAACTTCCAAACCATATTTTCCATGACGGAACGTCCCAATACCGGGCGATAGAGTGCGTTATACATGCCGTTATCTTTCGGAACTGATGTGAAAACGACTCCTTTCAATTCGCAATTTCCGATATTGATATTATTTACTCTGTATAGTTTGGAAAAATAGACTTGCTTGTAGAAATTAAATGTCGGCATCG
Organism: uncultured Bacteroides sp.; assembly: GCA_949300425.1. Taxonomy (GTDB): domain Bacteria; phylum Bacteroidota; class Bacteroidia; order Bacteroidales; family Bacteroidaceae; genus Bacteroides. The sequence goes on along the minus strand of CASGED010000134.1, from coordinate 367 downwards.
GTTTCCGTCTCCAATATTCCGCCTCGTATCGGTCAAGGGTTTCTTGCTTGGCAAGAGAAGTGGACGCTTGCGTATCGAACAAGAGTGTGTCGGTATGTTGACCATTGATTGTAGCAACCGTTCCCAAATAGCCATTCGGGTCACGGATTATCTGAGAGGTTTGATAGAAATCTGCATCAATGTTTTCGATGATTTTCTCTTGGTCGGCATTGAACTGATAAGTCCAAATGGCTAAATAAACAAAGTATGCGAACAGTATCACGAACAGGACAAACAGTGTCTTAAGCAGATAACGGATAATCTTTTTGAGTTTCATGTTATGACAATTTATTATTAGCAGATGCAAAAGTATAAACTTATTGCTTTT
>CASGED010000133.1 GCA_949300425.1 uncultured Bacteroides sp. | reverse complement strand
GAAATCGGTAGCGACACGAGCCGTTTGTTCGATGCCGCAGCCAATAGCATCATGAACACCGCTACCATCTTCTTGGGCTTGAGCGTAGGTGCCACCATGACCAGTGAAGCCTTCCTCAACTGGACGACAATCGGTATCGTAATCGGTGGTTTCCTGGCGTTTGCTCTGTCCATCTCCGGCGGTATTCTTGGCGTAAAGGTCGTGAATATGTTCTCGAAGAAGAAAATCAATCCGCTGATTGGCGCTACGGGGTTGAGTGCCGTGCCTATGGCCAGTCGCGTTTGCAACGAGATCGCCACGAAGTACGACCCCAAGAACCATGTGTTGAACTACTGCATGTCCAGCAACATTTCCGGCGTTATCGGCTCTGCCGTAGCTGCCGGTGTGCTGATTTCTTTCTTGGGATAAAATAGAGGTTTATCCTCTTTTAAAAAGAGGATGAACTGATATTGAAAATAGGATTATCCTCTCCGGCAGAGAGGATAATCCTATTTTTTTTAGTGTTCGTAGATTACTCTTCATCAAGAATACGGTTATCCGCTATACGTTCCAGCATGTCCGAACAGAGTTTGTATTCTTTAGGGTGTTCTTTCCTGAATGTCACGTAATCTATTAGCAGATTATTCCACATCGGGTTTCCTCGGCTTGCCACGAAAGCCCTCCAAGTCTGTATGGAAAACCACTCATCCGGCAATTTATCAAACTCCTCCAAAGTCAATGATCCACCTGAACGTACCATATACATATCGCCAATAATCCAATTCAGCATCGCTCCATAATATTCAGTACGTTGATTCACCTTCAATTCATTACGTGACAAAAAAGTTTTTACCAAGCCAACATCTTTAGAAATCCAATCTCCTAAAAACATGCCGTCTTCACAAAAACCTCTTACCTGATCTTCCGCTTCCGGCTTATAGGGATAAATATGGTAGTTGCGTAAAAAGAAGAATTTCACGACCTCTTTGACAGGACATTGCATCTCCGATTGAGCTATTTTTAAAAAGCGTTCCATATACCGCTCAAAAAAGTGAGAAGAAAATATCAATAACAGAGTCTTACCCTTCCCTTGTATAGGAAAGGCCGCCCATGTCGCGTTCATGTATCGGAAATAAATAGCTATCTGAGGCCAAATCGCACAGGCATCCTTTTTGGTATAGGCATAGTAACCTATATACCATTCATTCTTGCGTTTGGTTTGAACCGTTGTTTCCCATAGCCAAGGGAAGATGTCCCAACGCTTCCTCATACGTACGAACTTCGGTTCAAAGGCTTTCCAACGGGCTGCGACTTCCTTGTAGTCTTTCAGTAGCTCGTTGGAAAGTTCGGGGAGGGTCATGGTGGGGAGTATCATAACGAATCTATATCCTATTTGTTATGTTCTGCCTGCAGTTGATTATAAATTTCATTTATTACGCTACTTTCTGCACTATTTATTTTTTTGCCGCTATATTCTGTATATGCGGCTTTTAGACTTTCTTTTTCTTTAGGTAATGAAGCTTTTACATCTTTTGTTGCATCCTTGTATCTTTCTTTCAAGAAAGCGATTACTTTATTCAAAGCTTTATAACGAACATCGGATTTTAATTCCCGACAATCATATTCTATTTTAATTTTCTCATTTAATTCTCTTAAATTCATAATCAAATCTCTTTTAGAGCATTATTTAATCTTGCAAATTGGCGAAAGGCCGCTTTCCGCCATGTCCTTTCTTAAACTCCTGGATCATATTCTTTTCCACTTCCCGTGGTTCTTCATCCTTTCCAAGAACTTTCCAGCAAACAATCAAATCTTTAGCGTCTGCAAGTTGCCAAATCAGACGGCCACCCCAATGACCAATAGGTTCACCTTGACCAAAACGCATATATTGTTCAATTCTTGATTGAAGAGTAGCCTTGCTATTAGAAACTGTTCCATCCTTTTTCTGAGTTTTTCCTCCAGCTTTACCAATATAGAGAACAGGCTCGTCTTTTATCCAATTCTTTTCCAAATCTTGAATAGGTACATTAGGATTTTTCTCCTTAAAGAAACCTCCTGTACCTTGATTTATAAAATTAGGCATAGATTTTGAATCTTGAAGAATTAAGTATATACCTTTATCCTTAGGAACTGCATTAATATCATCCATAAGTTCCCTAATGGTTTTAAAACCTTCAAACCCGGCTTCCTGATAGATTTTCAAATTGCTCATATCGCTTGTGTTTTAATTGTTATTTATTGATTGTTTCCTCGAAACAACTCCTCCGTAACCCCTTGAAAAAACTTACTTCCACCTCTTTCTCGTTGAGCCGTCTCCTCCCGCTTCGCCGTTGAAAGCGGAATGACCCATTCCGAGCCTTTCCCCGCTACTTGATAGGCATAGGGCAACTCACCTTTACGCAGTTTGTTTCGCAAAGGCAAGCCTGGCCTTTGGGGATTGTCTTTCAAGATACCCGCTTTGTCGAGCAGGGCATTGGCTTCTACCGCACCGATGCTTTCGCGTCCGGTTGTCTGTAGATACTCGTCTAAAAATTTACTGATCGCATTCATGTTATTCTTTTCTATTTGTTGGTTACCATGCAAATTCTATTGTTTCATAACCTGTCGACAGACTGGTGGGGAAACCGTTGGCATTGAAACTCCAGTCGAAAAAGTCCACATCACCATCTCTTGAGCTGCTTAAAGGCAGGTGCTTGGTGGCTTTTCCTAACAGCCCGGCGTAATAAGCGTACCGCATTTCGTCCAAGTCGATGTCGAATGTCGTGTCGAAAAGCATCAGATAGCCTTTGTTTTCTATGGGGGTATTGATTTCTTTGGTCGTATAACTGATGTCACAATCCATCCGTTCGTCATCCGACTGCATGGTGACGCGGGTGATGTCGCCTTCCGCGTCATAGGTTATATTCGTAATTTCGTCTCCTCCTTCCGAGCGTTTCATATAATTCAACTGCCCGGAGGCGGTATAACCAAAGCTCCAAGTGTCGTTTCCGTCCGGACCGGATTCTACACAACTCGTGACAAACCCATTGTCGCCTATCGTCATATCCAAAATGTAAGTACCGTAGGTGCCATAGATTACCATTTGCACTTTCGATTGCCCCAGTGTGGAATAATCAAGCGAAACACGGTCGCCTCCTCCTTTTTCCGATATGCTGGTGAGGAGCCCTTCCGCATTATATATAAAGGTCAAACCTTCGGCTTCCTTGGGCGAACCATTTATAAATACGTTCGAAGGATTGACAAGTGCAGGAGTCTCCGGTATTTCCTCATTCTTATCTTCATCACTGCATGCGGCAAAGTTTATGCAAGACAAAACCGCCAAAAACATCACTACAATTTTGCTTAAGTTCTTCATAATACAACTATTTTTCTTTGTCTTTAACTCCAATCAGACATCAGGTTATTATAAAAAGAAAGTGTGGAGTCCCACTGTCTATCTCGTCAGAGGCTCTGCTAAAACCTGAATGTAAATAGACAATATCCCCACACTTGTAGTGTATATGATTAGAAACATATACAGACAAGTGATGAGCGTGATTGCCATCCTTACATTCATTTAAATTTAGCAGATTTTTGACGAAGGATAAAAGCTACACTTTCATCAATTAACTCATAAATACATTTGTCGGCGGACACTTCCGTCCGACACGACAAAGATAGTAATTTATAATTGAGTTCCAAACTCATAAAGGGGATATTGTTATAAATTTCAGTCCGCAATGAAATCGTACAGGTCGGGGTCTTCGTACATCAGGTCGTATTCGGTCTGTTCCACATCCCAAGGATTGATGCCTTCTTCGCCGTCCATGGTCATGTTCCGGCGGTGCAGAAGGTCGTACTCTACGTACTTGGAACGACGGGGATTGGCTATCAGCTTGGCTTTGCCCTGCCGGATAAGACGATAGCATTGTTCAGTAGTTAATGGAGTCTTGGAAATAATCTCATAATACTGAACGGTTTTCCGCTTATCTTGATGTTTCGCCTTCACTTCTCCGTTGATAAGTTTTTCCGTTTTATAACGTTGCGTCAAGGGAGCCGTTTCCACCTCCACCACATAACGGTGTAACGTCTGGGCATTGGCCGGGAATGCGATGAACATCAGCAGGTAGCCTACAAACAAAGTAAACAAATTCTTCTTCATGGCTTCAATATCTTTTAAGAGTTCCTTTTCAATGCTTCTTCGTATACTTGCCGCACTCGTTCACGCAAGTGTAGCGGGCGTATCACTTCCAACGAACGGCTTCGCGAAAGCAGTTCCATGACAAAATCGTTCGTAATGCGCAGGCGCAAGGTGACGCGGAACTCGTCAGGCGTGTCCACTACTATTCGTTGTGAATGGTGCAAAGGCATGGATTTCAGGAAACTACCGTCTAAGGCATCGTACTTCAATTCAATGTCTTCCACCGGGATGTCCGCTTGATTCCAAATGCCGTAGCAATCCCGAAACAACGCCTGCACATCTATCGAAGTGTTTCGTTTAAAAGTTTCATGATCCATCACACGAAGTTCGCGAATGCGGTCAACGCCAAAGGTTTTCAACGTATCACCTTCGTAGGCTAGCAAATACCATCGCTGGTTGGATTCCTTTAAGAAATGGGGGAGTACTTTTTTCTCCGTCATTTCATTGTCGTGTCGCACCAACAGGTAACGGAACGTGACCGGATGCGTATGTTTGATGGCGTCAATTAACTGGGAAAGCCATTCGCTGCATAGAGGGCGATGGTGCTCGGCCAACACATAGGATGAAAGGTCGTTGTTGTCCGCCAAGGCGTTCAGCAAGTCGAAGTTCAGCAACAATTGCTCATAGCGTTCCATCAGTTTCTCATCCTGGTCCTTTATGTAGTAGCCGTTGTGTGACTTGCTATGTTTGATAACGATGCCGAACAATTCGGCAATCTCATCAAAATCACGTTCTATGGTACGGATATGTACGGACGAATATCCGCGGTTCTCCATACAACGAGCCACGTAATCCTCCAGCTCCTTTTTGGACACATACGTTTGTTTCCCTTTCAGTTTGTTCACAATGACCAGCATTCGTTGCAGTCCTTCCAGCCTTTTCCCCATAACGTGTTGTTTTTTGTTGCAAAGGTAATGGGGATGAACGACAAAACGTGTCGTTTTGCGAAAAAAAGCATTTCTCAAGTATTCTTGCTTGCTTTGCCAAGACAGCTTGCTTGTTTTGCCAAGTCAGCTTGCTTACTTTGCCAAGACAGCTTGCTTACTTTGCCGAGTCAGCTTGCTTACTTTTGTATATAGGACTTCCCTTTTGGAAATTATGAGTAAAATAGCGGACATTCCTCTTAATTTATCCTATCTATAGGTGTTTGTATCAGATAAATCCCTATCTTTGTGGCGTTTTTTAGATTATGGATTAAAACAATATAAAACGAAAATGGCACAAGAAGACGTTTTTAAGAAACTCGTTTCGCATTGTAAGGAATATGGTTTCGTATTTCCCAGTAGCGAAATATACGATGGCCTGGGCGCCGTATATGATTACGGACAGAATGGCGTGGAACTGAAGAATAACATTAAACAATATTGGTGGCAGAGCATGGTGTTGCTGCACGAGAATATCGTGGGCATTGATTCGGCCATCTTCATGCATCCTACCATTTGGAAAGCCAGCGGACACGTAGACGCGTTCAACGACCCCTTGATAGACAACCGCGACTCGAAGAAACGTTATCGCGCCGACGTGCTCATCGAAGACCAAATAGCCAAATATGACGAGAAGATAAATAAGGAGGTGGCCAAAGCCGCCAAGAAGTATGGCGATGCTTTCAACGAACAGGAATTCCGCAGCACCAACGCCCGTGTGTTGGAGCATCAAGCCAAGCGTGACGCTTTGCACGAGCGCTATACTCAGGCCATGAATGCGGGTCCGGACTTGAACGAACTTCGTCAGATTATTCTGGACGAGGAAATCGTTTGCCCCATCAGTGGTACAAAGAACTGGACGGAAGTACGTCAGTTCAACCTGATGTTTTCTACCGAGATGGGCTCTACGGCTGATGGTTCTATGAAGGTGTATTTGCGTCCCGAGACAGCGCAGGGTATCTTCGTGAACTACCTGAACGTGCAGAAGACAGGGCGCATGAAGATTCCTTTCGGCATTGCCCAGATAGGTAAAGCTTTCCGCAACGAGATTGTGGCACGCCAGTTCATCTTCCGTATGCGTGAGTTCGAGCAGATGGAAATGCAGTTCTTCGTGAAGCCCGGCACGGAATTGGAGTGGTTCAAGACGTGGAAAGAGACCCGCTTGAAGTGGCACAAGGCTTTGGGCTTCGGTGATGACCACTACCGTTTTCACGACCACGAAAAGCTGGCTCACTATGCCAACGCCGCTACGGACATCGAGTTCCTGATGCCCTTTGGTTTCAAGGAAGTGGAAGGCATTCATAGCCGTACCAACTTCGACCTCAGCCAACACGAGAAATTCTCCGGTAAAAACATCAAGTACTTCGATCCCGAAACCAACGAAAGTTATACACCGTATGTCATCGAGACATCTATTGGTGTAGACCGCATGTTCCTCAGCATCATGTCCGGTTCGTATTGCGAAGAGAAACTGGAGAATGGCGAGACACGCGTCGTGTTGAAATTGCCCGCCGCTTTGGCTCCGGTGAAATTGGCCGTTATGCCACTCGTAAAGAAAGACGGACTGCCCGAAAAGGCGCGTGAAATCATCAATGACCTGAAGTTCCACTTCAATTGCCAGTATGACGAGAAGGATAGCATCGGCAAGCGTTACCGCCGCCAGGATGCCATCGGTACACCCTATTGCGTAACCGTTGACCACGAGACGTTGCAGGACAACTGCGTGACATTGCGCAACCGCGACACTATGCAGCAAGAGCGTGTGCCCATTAGCGAACTGAACAACATTATCGCTGACCGGGTAAGCATCACGTCGTTGCTGAAAACATTGTAACTTCACTCAGAACCCCTCTCCCCCCAAGAGAGGGGCATTTTACCTATATAAATAGAAAATAATGATAAAAAGAACAGTAGAAAACGCACTCAGACATATCCTGTCTCCCCTCTCTTTGTTGTTATGCCTTTCCTTAGCCTTTGCCTTCACGGCTTGTGAGGAAGTGGAGGAAGTTGGGGCATATGACAATTGGCAAGCCCGTAATGAGGCATACATAGATTCCATCGCTTCACAGATAAGTAATCGGTACATCGCTACTGAAGAGGCGGTCATGCAAGTCCCTGTGGGAGAAATGTTTGCTATTCGCACCGAAGCAAGTAGTTCGGAGGGTGAACAGTATGTTTATTGCAAGAAGATTGTAGACAATCCGGCGGGGCGTCGTCCGCTCTATACAGAATCCGTGTCAGCCTATTATTATGGGACCGTGATTACCGGAGCCAGTTTTGACGGGAACTTCGAAGGATATTCGGCCATAGACCAGCAAAAGTTGAACGCTACCGACAAAGGGCCGACGGACTTTGATTCACCAACAACTTTCTCGATAAGTGGAGTTGTAGCCGGGTGGACAGCCGCTTTGCAATTGATGCATACCGGAGAACGTTGGATGTTGTACGTCCCTTATCAATCCGGTTATGGCACGAGCGAACATGGAAGCATACCGGCCTATTCGACATTGGTATTCGATATTCTCTTGGAAGAGGTCGTAGAAGAATAAACGCGAAACTTTGTGCGTGTCAACGCAAGGCATTGACCACAGCTCCGAAGAGCTTTCTTTAATTGAACAATTCCTTCAACACGTCCAAGGACTTCAGCTCCGGAAAGTCGGGCAGGTGCAGACGGTAGTATTGCTCAATAACCGTAAGGCAACGCATCCGTTCGGTGCGATTCATGGAGAGGACGTGCATGGTGTCATACTTCACACGTGTCAATGTGAGGAGTTGAGCCGCTTCGGCGGAATTTATATAATAGGAATGTGACGGACGGAAAGGAGTAAAACAAGCGTTGAGCAAGTCGAAACAACAACCTTCCGTGTAGCCTTCGAGGTTGGGGTAGAAGCCTAAGAAGCGGGTCAAGCGGATGAGGAACACCAAATGGAAGTTGGAGAAGCCGGTACGACATTCGTCAAGCCATATGATGGAGTGGTGTAGGTAGGTAAAGAGCGGACGGTTTTCCAGTTCTTCGCGCAGGGTTCTGCACAAGAATTCAGTTAAGAACAAAGCGATGGCGGATTTGTATGGGTCGTAAGGAATGGAACAAAACGGATAATTTGATTTTGCTTCCTTTACCTTGTAGATAGAAGTATTGGGGCGTAGATCCGCTTCCAGCTCTACCAATGCCAAAGGCTGAAATAAGACCGACTTCACGGCCGATTTGCGCGATCGTGATGCGGATACCATGAACGAAGCTCGTCCCGTAATGTCTGTGTACACATCAGCAATAAATGCCGTGTCTTTGTATTTCACCGTGCGCAACACGATGCCCGATATTCGTTGTAGCATACGAGTTTATATTATAATATATAAAATGGTGTGTGCAAAATTACAAAAAATGCGGAAAACAGAAAGCGAGAACTCCTTGTATCGCTCGCCGGGAAATAAATATCGAAAATATTATTCTATATAAAATACTGATAATCAGTGCTAAGATACGTTTCTTGAAATAAAGTTGCAGAAAAATTACTTGGAATATTTTGCCAATTCAAAAATAGTTTCTACCTTTGCATCCGCAAACGAAAGGAAACGCTTGCATAAGCGGAAACGCTACAATGGCTTGGCCTCTTCGTCTATCGGTTAGGACGCAAGATTTTCATTCTTGAAAGGGGGGTTCGATTCCCCCAGAGGCTACTTAAGTAATAGAAAAATAAACGAATTAAAAGATTAGTCGAGATGGCAAATCACAAATCATCACTGAAAAGAATCAGACAAGAGCAGAAGAGAAGGCTGCACAACAGATATTATGGCAAAACCATGAGAAATGCTGTGCGTAAGTTGCGTGCTACAACAGATAAGGCCGCTGCGATGGGAATGTATCCCTCGTTGGTAAGTCTGTTGGATAAGTTGGCCAAGAAGAATGTTATTCATAAGAATAAGGCTAACAATCTGAAGTCTAAATTGGCGTTGCATATCAATAAGCTGGCTTAAAAGTTAGGGTCATAGCTTTGTATGATATAGAGACTGAATCTTTAAAAGGTTCAGTCTTTTTTGTCTTTTTAAGTGGAATTTTGACGCTTGTTTCTTCTCTTTCTATTCGGTTTTTCCGGAGAAATTTCGTATCTTTGCTCAGTTATTTCAATAAGCTACAGATTATGACAGAAGAAGAAAAAATAATCGGTGAAAACAGCTATTCGGCCAGCAATATCCAAGTGCTGGAGGGACTTGAGGCCGTACGTAAACGCCCGGCCATGTATATTGGTGACATCAGCGAAAACGGTTTGCACCATTTGGTTTACGAGGTAGTGGACAATGCGATAGACGAGGCTATGGCCGGCTATTGTGACCATATCGAGGTAACCATCAATGAAGACAACTCCATTACTGTACAAGACAACGGGCGCGGAATCCCGGTGGACTTTCACGAAAAAGAAAAGAAGTCCGCATTGGAGGTCGTAATGACTGTATTGCATGCCGGAGGCAAGTTCGATAAAGGTTCGTACAAGGTGTCGGGCGGCCTGCACGGTGTGGGCGTATCGTGTGTAAACGCCCTTTCTACCCACATGACGACACAGGTTTTCCGCAATGGGAAAATCTACCAGCAGGAATACGAGTGCGGCAAGCCGCTCTATCCGGTGAAGGAAGTGGGCACTTGCGACCCCGGATTTACAGGGACTAAGCAAACCTTTTGGCCAGACGGAAGCATTTTTACCACAACGGAATATAAGTATAGCACCCTGCAAGCGCGTTTACGCGAATTAGCCTACCTGAATGCAGGTATTCGCATCACGTTGACAGATCGTCGGCAGAAAGACGAGGACGGTGAGTTTGTGCGCGAGGTATTCCATTCAGAAGAGGGCGTGAAAGAATTCGTTCGTTACCTGAACAGCAATAACACGCCGCTTTTCAATGATGTCATTTATCTGAATACCGAGAAGTCGGGCGTGCCCATCGAATGCGCCATGATGTATAACACAGGCTATCGGGAAAACCTGCATTCCTACGTCAACAACATCAACACCAAGGAAGGCGGTACGCACGAGGCCGGTTTCCGCACGGCACTGACCCGTGTGTTGAAGAAATATGCCGAAGACACTTGCGCCAAACAATTGGAAAAAGCCAAGGTTGAAATCTCCGGTGAGGACTTCCGCGAAGGACTGATTGCCGTTATTTCCGTGAAAGTGTCCGAACCCCAATTTGAAGGACAGACCAAGACGAAGCTGGGCAACAACGAAGTGAGCGGTGCGGTCAATCAGGCCGTAGGCGAAGCACTCACTTATTATTTGGAAGAGCATCCCAAGGAGGCCAAGCTGATAGTAGACAAGGTCATTTTGGCTGCTACGGCTCGTGTGGCGGCCCGCAAGGCTCGTGAGTCCGTGCAGCGCAAGTCCCCCATGAGCGGTGGAGGCATGCCTGGCAAATTGGCCGACTGCTCCAGCAAAGACCCGGAGGAATGCGAATTGTTCTTGGTCGAGGGAGATTCGGCTGGCGGTTCGGCTAAACAAGGACGAAACCGTACTTTCCAAGCCATATTGCCTTTGCGCGGTAAAATCCTGAATGTAGAGAAAGCCATGTGGCACAAGGCATTCGAGAGTGAAGAGGTGAACAATATCATTCAGGCATTGGGAATCCGTTTCGGTGTGAATGGTGAGGACAGCAAAGAGGCTAACATCGAGAAGTTGCGCTACAAGAAAGTCATCATCATGACCGATGCCGATGTCGATGGCTCTCACATCGACACCCTGATTATGACTTTGTTCTTCCGCTACTTCCCGCAAGTAATTGAGCAAGGGTATTTGTACATCGCTACCCCTCCGCTTTACCTTTGTACAAAAGGAAAGGTGAAGGAGTATTGCTGGACCGACCAGCAACGCCAGCGGTTCATTGATACTTATGGCGGCGGCTCGGAGAATGCCGTTCATACCCAACGCTACAAAGGTTTGGGTGAGATGAATCCTGAGCAGTTGTGGGAAACAACCATGAATCCGGAAAATCGTATGTTGAAGCAAGTGCATATCGAGAATGCCGCCGAAGCGGATTATATCTTCTCCATGTTAATGGGAGAAGACGTAGGTCCGCGTCGTGATTTTATCGAGAAGAATGCTACTTACGCCAACATTGACGCTTAAATTCTTTTTTTTTATTAACCTGACTCGCATCTTACAGCGAGAGCTCCGGGACAGCAAACTCTGTCTGCGGGGCTTTTCTTTTTTGTCGGTTTCCATCTGGGACATTACAAAAGTGATACGGAACGAAAAAAAATAGCAAGAAAACTTGGTTTGTTAGCAGAAATACATAAATTTGCATGAGATTATAGCCGATAGATGGGAATAATCCTCATTTTGTTAACGAAATTCGGCGGAAAAGCACTTTGGTGGTTTCTTTTAAAGAGACGTATCTACGGGCTTTTGATATTGTTTAGAATAAGAATAAACCCTTAAAATTTAGAGCTTATGAACGTGCAAAGTATTGGTGAAAGCGCAGGAATCATTTGGAATCTGCTTCACGGTGAACATCGAAAATGGGATTATCAGGAAGTAAAGAAAGCCACAGGATTATCGGACAGGCACATCAATGCGGCTGTCGGATGGCTAGCTCGGGAAGGTAAGATTACCATTGAGGAATCCAAAGTTGGCAGAAAGAATGTAATATATTTGGAGTTGAACTATATTATCGGTTAACAGCTATGGACAAATATACCATCGGAAAAAATGCAGGAATTATCTGGAACATTTTGAATGACGGACAGAAGTGGTCCTACGAGGACTTGAAGAAAACGGCCAATCTTTCAGACCGTGACCTGAATGCGGCTATCGGATGGCTGGCTCGGGAAGACAAGATTCTCTTCGAAACAGACCAAAACAACGAGGATTATCTATGTCTCTTTGTCAGTCTGTTCTATTAGACGGACGGTAGCCTCCGCTTCTCATAACTTCTTGAGACGCGAATTTGACGGATTAAATAAGTCTTATTTAATGGCTTTCTTTAGTCCGTCAGATTCGCGTCTTACTTTTATTGACGCTTCTTTATTTATAGAGCGACCAATCCACGTTGCGCATGTCGCCGCTCTTGGCCAGTTCGGCGTGCATGCCTAAGGCGGCGCGGATGCAGTGCGGGGTCTGCGCCTTGCCGTCGGTCAGTTTCAGATAATCCCACAGAATTTGCTTGTAATCGGGGTGAACGCAGTTTTCGATGATGGTCTGCGCACGCTCCTTCGGGCTCTTGCCGCGGAGGTCGGCCACGCCCTGTTCGGTGACGATGATGTTGACATCGTGCTCCGAGTGGTCCTCGTGCGACACCATGGGGACGATGGCGCTGATTTTCCCCTCCTTGGCCACGGACGGGCAGGTGAAGATGGAGATGTAGGCGTTGCGCGTGAAGTCGCCGCTGCCGCCTATGCCGTTCATCATCTTCGTGCCGCCGATGTGGGTGGAGTTGACGTTGCCGTAGATGTCGGCTTCGATGGCGGTGTTGATGGAGATGATGCCGAGTCGGCGCACAATCTCCGGGCTGTTGGATATTTCCGACGGACGGAGCACCAGCTTGTCGCGGAAGAAGTCCATGTCACGATATACTTCGTTGAGGCAATCGTTGGTCACCGTCAATGAGCAGCCCGAAGCGAACTTCACACGGCCGTCTCTGATTAAGCCGATAACCGCATTTTGTATTACCTCCGTATAGACATCGAATGCCGGGATGGACTTGCTGTGTCCCAAGGCGTTCAGCACCGCGTTAGCGATGTTGCCCACGCCCGACTGCAAGGGGAGGAACGTCGGCGGGATGATGCCCCGCTTCATGTCTGCCACGAGGAAGTCTGCCACGTTCTGCCCGATTTTGTCGGTCAGCGGGTCGCCTGCGGCAAACGAACGCGCCTCGTCCGGCCAGTTGGTGTCTACAACGCCTACAATCTTCTTGGGGTCAACCTGGATGTAAGGCGTGCCGATGCGGTCGCTGGGCTTGTAGATGGGAATCTCGCGGCGGTAGGGCGGGTCGAGCGGCTCGTACACGTCGTGCAGCCCCATGGCGGCTTTGCTGTGCGCGGCGTTTAGCTCGATGATGATTTTATCTGCCAGGCGGGCGATGGTGGGCGAGATGCCTCCGGCGGCGGTCAGGTAAATCTTACCGTCGTCCGTCACTTCGCACGCTTCGATGATGGCTACGTCCACTTTGCCCATGAATCCGTAGCGCAACTCCTGCGCCATTTGCGAAAGGTGAATGTCGTTATAGGCTATTTCCCCGTTGTTCACCGCCTTGCGGAAGTCGGGGTTGGTGGTATAGGGCGCGCGATAGCGGATGGCCTTGGTGCGGCTCATGACGCCGTCGCACGACTCGCCCGTGGATGCTCCCGTGAAGATGCCCACTTGGAAAGGATTTCCCTTGGCGTGTTCCGCTTCCGCAATCTTGGCCAGTTCGGCCGTCACGGCTTTGGCCGTTCCCGCGGGTGTAAATCCGCTCAGGCCGATGTTGTAGCCGTGTTTGATAAGACTGGCGGCTTCTGCCGCCGAAATGTGATTGAATGCCATGTCTTCTATTTATTTTAATAACACTTATATCCAAAGATTTAATACTTCCGCTTCAAGATTTCCGACCAGATGATGCCCCGCCGCACTTCTTCCAAGGAATGGATGTCGACATCGGGCGATGGGGGAGGAGCCGGACTTTCATTCAAGATAGGCGAAGCGGGCCGTGTCGTCCGGGCGCCTTCTTGCACGGATGCCTTCCGGCGTCGTGGCGGGAAGGCGTCAGTGGCTTTCGGCCTTGCTTCCGGTCGGGGAGTTTCGGGGACTGTCTCTACCTGTATTTCCCCGCTTCCCCACGCCTCCGGCAGCGGATTTTCCGGCTGGGGCGCAGGCATATCCGACTCGTCCCACGGGGCGTTGTCTTTCGCTTCCTTCCGGGCTTTCTTTACCACCCCGAAGATGATAAAACCTAATATGAGCAGAATTTTCAGTACGTCTTCCATGTCCGTGCAGCGTATATATCATTGTTTCAACCGCCAAAGGTAGTCAATTAATCTGAATTATAGGTTATATATGGGCATAAAAAAAGGGGTGCTTCACAGCAACCCTTATTTTTTAACCTAAACCTTAACTATGAAAAAATCTAATGTTTCTTTCGCCAGCAAATTTGCAATGTTTTTCTAATATAACCAAATATTTGCAGAAGAAAATCCCATTCATTAACATATATTAGCCATTGTTCCTACTCAATGCGAAACTTTGACGAAGACTTTGCGATGCTTTGTCGCCGGAAAGGCGTATCTTTGTGGCCGATATTATAAATGGGGATTTAATTCGAAGATATAGAATTGATTATGGAAAAGAAACTGTTTATAGAAACATACGGGTGCCAGATGAACGTGGCGGACAGCGAAGTGGTGGCCTCCGTGATGCAGATGGCGGGATACGTGCAGGCCGATACGTTGGACGAGGCCGATGCCGTATTCCTCAACACCTGCTCCGTGCGCGACAATGCCGAGCAGAAGATACTCAACCGATTAGAATTCTTCCACTCGCTCCGCAAGAAGCGTCCGCACCTCATCGTGGGCGTATTGGGCTGCATGGCCGAGCGGGTGAAGGACGACTTGATAACCAATCATCACGTGGACCTGGTGGCAGGCCCCGATGCTTACCTTACCCTGCCCGACCTGATAGCATCCGTGGAGGCGGGCGAGAAGGCCATCAACGTAGAGCTTTCCACCACGGAGACGTATCGCGACATCGTGCCTTCGCGCGTTTGTGGCAACCGCATATCGGGCTTCGTCTCCATCATGCGTGGGTGCAATAACTTCTGCACCTATTGCATCGTGCCTTATACCCGTGGACGTGAGCGGAGCCGGGATGTGGAAAGCATTCTCCGCGAGGTGAACGACCTGCGGGAGAAAGGTTATAAGGAAGTGACCCTGTTGGGGCAAAACGTAAACTCCTATCGCTTTGAACGCCCCGATGGAGAAGTGGTGACCTTCCCCATGCTGCTGCGTATCGTGGCGCAAGCCGCCCCGCAGATGCGCATTCGCTTCACCACCTCGCATCCCAAGGACATGAGCGATGAGACCCTGCACGTCATAGCCGAAGAGCCTAACGTATGCCGCCACATCCACCTGCCCGTGCAGAGCGGAAGCAGCCGCATCCTGAAGCTAATGAACCGCAAGTATGACCGCGAGTGGTATCTGGAGCGGGTGGCCGCCATCCGGCGCATCATCCCCGATTGCGGTCTCTCCACCGACATCTTCTGCGGCTTCCCCGGTGAGACGGAGGAAGACCATCAACTTTCGCTCAGCCTGATGGAGGAGTGTGCCTACGACTCGGCTTTCATGTTCAAATACTCCGAACGTCCGGGTACTTACGCCTCCAAGCACCTGCCCGACGACATTCCCGAAGAAGTGAAGATACGTCGCTTAGAGGAAATCATCGCCTTGCAAAACCGCCTTTCCGCCGAAGCCAACGCACGATGTGTAGGCCGCACGTACGAAGTCTTGGCCGAGGGCACCAGCAAACGGAGCCGTGACCAGCTCTTCGGGCGTACGGAGCAAAACCGGGTTGTAGTGTTCGACCGTGGCACGCATCATCCGGGCGAATTGGTGAAGGTACGCATCACAGGCTCTACGGCAGCTACATTGTTAGGGGAGGAGATATAACATTTCTCCCTTATTCAATGTTAAATCGCATCTTTTGAGCACAACTTATTGATAAATTCGTTATTTTTAGCACACTTAACGAATGAATCCATTCATATTGTTCAATCTTTTAAATCTAAAGAGCGTATGAGAAAGTATTTGGCAGAAATGTTGGGCACGATGGTGCTTGTGTTAATGGGATGCGGTAGCGCCGTGTTTGCGGGCAATGTAGCCGATACGGTAGGCGCCGGTGTAGGGACGTTGGGTGTTGCTTTGGCTTTCGGCTTGTCTGTGGTGGCCATGGCTTATACCATCGGGAGTATTTCGGGATGCCACATCAATCCCGCCATCACGCTGGGTGTGTGGTTATCGGGACGTATGAGCAGCAAGGACGCAACAATGTACATGATTTTCCAGGTCATCGGAGCCATCATCGGCTCGTTCATCTTGGCTTTGCTTACTACAACAGGTGGTTTTGACGGACCTACGGCTACGGGAAGCAACACCTTCGACCCTGGGGAGATGTCACAGGCCTTCATCGCCGAGGCGGTGTTTACGTTCATCTTCGTGTGGGTGGCTCTTGCCGCTACGGCCGAGAAAGGCGGAGCGGGCAACTTGGCGGGACTTGCCATCGGCTTGACGCTGGTGTTGATTCACATTGTTTGTATCCCCATCACGGGCACATCGGTTAATCCGGCACGCAGCATCGGCCCGGCTTTGCTGGAAGGCGGACAAGCACTCTCCCAACTTTGGCTCTTCATCGTGGCTCCGTTCGTGGGTGCAGCTTGCAGCGCGATGGTGTGGAAATGGTTTGCGGCAGGGCATAAGTCGTAACAAGGTGAATTCCCTATGGTTTGCCAAGCCAACCATTGTTTTAGGGTGAGCCAACCACTGTCTTAGCTTGCACAAACCTATGGTTCTGGAGATGTAAACCTATGATTGGCTGAAGAGGGACTTTACCATCCTAAAGTCCCTCTTTATGTTTCTGGTGAAGGACTTCCGGAGATTGAAGAACCTCGGAGATGTTCAACTATGCGTAACCGATGGTGGAACGAAACATCAGCTACCTTTTCCCGGCGAATCCTTCACGCCTTCACCCTGCATCCAACTTGTTGATATTCGGTGGTTTCCGGTGAAAGATACGTCCGGAGCCTGCTTTCACGGGTGTGCTAAAATCGTACAGGATATGTGCCAAAATCGTACAGAACCGGTTCTTAGAGGCATGTCCCGCATCTTTCACAACGTCATCGGTGAAACATGCTGTGAAAGATGTATCCTTCACAGCATTTCATTTAGAATCAGCGAATTGGGATGCGGTGAAAGCGTGAAACTTACATCGGGGAAATGGGTGTAGAGGATGAAACATCGTACATCCCAGGCAAACCATAGGGAGATTTAAAGGAAAGCATCGCCACATTTAAAGGGAAGGGACGGTACATTTAAAGGGAAGGGGCGGCACATTAAATGATAATTTAGCTATTTAAAGGAAGAATGATGAATGAAGAATGAAGGACAATCCGAAAATCTGGTTGTAAAAGTTAGCAAGCTGTCTTGACATAGTAAGCAAGGATACTAAGAAAAGACACCATTACTGGATAAATGGCAAAGTAATAATCACGGTTCCCATCAATGACCCGCAACCGGGTTCTCGGACTGACCAATAAAAATATGTGTTTATCATTATATAAATGAAATCAATATTTGGCATATTCAAATATAATCCATATATTTGTTCCGAACTAAAAATGAACGACTATGAACAGAAATCTTATGTACCGTCTGTGCGTTTCCCTATGTACAATCGCTTGGTTATGCACAGGCTTAGTTTCTTGCCAGGACGAAAAAGAAACGATTGTCAACGAACCCTTTGTAGTGAAAAACATCGAATATGTTTTTGAAGAAGGGGATGGAGAAAGTACGTTTGAACAAGAGCTTAATCCGATAGTTTATGTCAATCATACTAATCAAAGCCAATATGTTGAATGGAGGCCTTTTGATGGTTATTACTTAGAAACTACTTTTAGTAGCGATGACCCGACTGCCTTTACTTGGATGACAGAGGGCGATACAATTATGGTAAAAGATGTTTTTGTGCTCGGTGGTAAACCTTATGCGAACGATGCCGGATATATACCCTATCAGAATGAAACAATACGGGAATTTCCCAGTGTTTCTATTAAAGACGGAACCTCTTTACCCCCTAATAGCAAACTGACTTGTACCGGTAAAATTATCTTCAAGAAAATCGTTGCGACTTATTTGCTTGATATTGAGGGTGCCTATACGGGAACTTTACAGACTATAAAAGGAAAGATTACGAAAACGGAGCCTTATAGCGTACGTAGCGAAAGTGTTTGTGAAGAACTGTAGCATAACTATGAACAAGTATCTATAGTATATCTGAAAAGAAGGTTGTACAAAGTACGTACATTATGAATATAGACGGATTGTTAAAGCAGTATTTTGGAAAATGTGATTCACTACCCATTATAGAAATGTTTGATAGTGAGAGCATTCATTCTGTCTATAAGGACATTGTAAATGTATTGAAGATGCAACCTGACATCGAACTAAGCATATTACAGACTCTTAGTTACTGCTTCTATGAAATATTAGATAATGTGCTAACCCATTCTATGAAATCATGTGGAACAGTAATGCTAAAATACTCTCCTAAAGAAGCGAAAATACAAATCATGGTAGTGGATGACGGGATAGGCATTCACCGTTCGTTAATCAAAAATGAGATATATCGTAATGTTTCAGAAGCGGAAGCTCTTGTTCAATGTATGCGAGATAAGGTAACGGATGGAAAAGGTATGGGGTTTGGACTTTATTCTACAGCCTGTCTGATACGTCAAGCGGGAATTATCTTGAAACTTCACTCCGGCAATCATCTTCTCGTTTGGAATGGGGAGAAGGAGCAGATAGAAGATACAGATTTCTGGCAAGGTACGGTGATTTATTTTGAATTATATTCTGATAAAGAGATTAATCCGAATGAAGTATTGGAAAATAGAACGGATGCAGTTTCAGAATTTAATGAGGAGTTTCTTGATACAGAAGACATTGAAAATCTTTGGTAGTAATAAATACAGGATATGATAACATTTAAGTTCATTACAATCGGAGAAAATCTCGGCACTCGCATATTAGGAGAAAAAGTAAGAAATATGTTATTGCCTATGTTACAGCAAAATGAATTGGTGGTACTCGACTTTGAAGGAGTAGATGTCGTTTCCAATTCGTTTGCCGATGAATGTTTAGCTAAATTGTTGCTTATAATGCCATTAGATGAGTTGAAGAAACGTACCACTTTCCGGGGACTTAACGACTTCGCCCGTAAAAACATAGCCGTTGCTTTCAAACGAAGGCTGTTGGTTATGGAGTCCTCAAATTAGAAATGCGATTTAGTGGAGTAGTGTTTATCCCACCTTGCACCCCCGTTTCGCCAGCGTCTTTAGAAACTCCTCTTCATTAACGGGAAGCAACGCAAGTGTTTTTCCTCCCGTGTAATGCACCAACACGTAATGCGAGACAAAGAGGGCGCCAAAGAGGGGCGCTTTCACGCGCTCCGCCAAAGAAATGTCCTGTAAGGCTATGTGTACGACCTTGCGGAAACGTCCGCGCCGGATTACCAACTCGCCCTCGGCACGAACGGTATAAGCCGAATGAATAAGTTGCTCGATGATGAACACCAATAAGAGCATGAACACCAAGGCAATGGGCCACTCCTTATTCCACAAGCCATAACCAGCCATGAAAGTACATAATAATAAAGCTAAATATTGCCCTATGGTGACGCGGGCCTGAAAAGTTCTGTCCATAACGCTCCTTTTTTGGCGTAAAGATATGGATTTTTAGTGGGAAGGCGCACAAGCTATGAAGTTATTTTGTAGTTTTGCATTCAGCTAATATACTTATTTATGGTAAGAAAGTTCGATTTCCTCGTCATCGGCTCAGGTATAGCCGGTATGAGCTTCGCCCTAAAGGTGGCGGAAAAGGGTACGGTAGCCCTCATTTGTAAGGCCGGCATGGAAGAGGCCAACACGTATTTCGCGCAAGGAGGCATCGCTTCGGTGACCAATCTGGCCGTGGACAACTTCGAGAAACACATTGAAGACACCATGATAGCGGGCGACTGGATAAGCGACCGTGCGGCGGTGGAAAAAGTGGTGCGCAACGCTCCCGCCCAGATTCAGGAACTCATCAAATGGGGCGTAAACTTCGACAAGAAAGAAAACGGAGAATTCGACCTGCATCGCGAAGGCGGACACTCGGAGTTCCGCATCCTGCACCACAAGGACAACACGGGAGCCGAGATACAGACCAGCCTCATCGAAGCCGTGAAGCAACATCCCAACATCACCATATTCACCAACTTCTATGCGGTGGAAATCATCACCCAACACCACTTGGGCATTATCGTGACTCGTTACACGCCGGGCATCAAGTGCTACGGTGCCTACGTGCTGAACGAAGCCACGGGCGAGGTAGACACCTTCCTCAGCAAAGTAACGGTCATGGCGACAGGAGGTTGCGAGGCCGTGTATCGCCATACCACCAATCCGCTGGTGGCCACGGGCGACGGCATTGCCATGGTGTACCGTGCCAAGGGCGTAGTGAAGGACATGGAGTTCATCCAGTTCCACCCCACGGCTCTTTATCACCCGGGCGACCGTCCTTCGTTCCTCATTACGGAGGCTATGCGAGGGTATGGCGGTGTGCTTCGTACCTTGGACGGCAAGGAGTTCATGCAGAAGTACGACCCGCGCCTTTCTCTTGCTCCGCGTGACATCGTGGCACGCGCCATTGACAACGAGATGAAACTCCGTGGTGAGGACCATGTTTATTTGGACGTGACGCACAAAGACCCGGAGGAAACCAAACGCCACTTCCCCAACATCTATCAGAAGTGTCTTTCCATCGGTATTGACATCACGAAGGAATACATCCCCGTAGCCCCTGCCGCCCACTATCTGTGCGGAGGCATCAAGGTGGATTTGGACGGGCAGAGCAGCATCCGGCGTCTGTATGCCATCGGCGAATGCTCCTGCACCGGCCTGCACGGAGGCAACCGCTTAGCGTCCAACTCGCTCATCGAAGCCGTGGTATATGCCGATGCTGCCGCCAAACATGCCTTGAGCGTATTGGAGCGTTACGACTTCAACGAAGACATCCCCGAATGGAATGACGAAGGCACCATCAGCAACGAGGAACGTGTGCTTATCACCCAAAGCATGAAAGAAGTCAACCAGATTATGGAAGCCTACGTAGGCATCGTGCGTAGTAACGTCCGCCTAACCCGTGCCTGGAACCGTCTGGACATCCTTTACGAAGAGACCGAACGCCTCTTCAAGCGTTGCAAGGCCACCCGCGAACTGTGCGAACTCCGCAACATGATTAACGTGGGCTATCTCATCACGAAACAGGCCATGGAGCGGAAAGAGAGCCGGGGGCTGCATTATACGATAGACTATCCGAAGAAGAAGTAATACTAATAAATAGTTAGAAACGATGAATTACAAGTTGAAAACTATCGGCCTCATTGCCGCAGGCATGATTGCCCTAAGCGCATGTACACCCCAACAAGCATTGAAAAGCTACACCGTAGAAGGCGTGGTGGCAGACTCTTCCGCCAACGGGAAAACCATTTATATCATGCGTTACGATAACAACCGCTATATAGACAGCACGTTGATAGCCAACGGTCGTTTCACCTTTCAAGGAAAAACGGACAGCGCTTACTTTTGTCGCATAGATGTCAATCGCGATGAGTTTGCCAGCTTCATACTGGAACCGGGCAGCATACAGGTAGACTTAAAGGCTCATAGCAATCCGTCAGGCACACCACGCAATGCGGAGATGGTACGCCTCAACACGATAGAAGACAGTCTGAGGAAAGTGACCGCAAACATGTGGGAGTCCATCCAACAACAATATAAGGAGGAAGACGAACGGGACGAAGCCATGAAGAAAGCGTTGGACGAACAGGCGCAAAGAATTGCGGACTGGGCGGACGCTTACTTCCAACCCATATCCGGTGACGGACTGGGCCTCTACTTCCTGTACACCCCCATGTTCGACAGCATGCCGAGCGAGCGGAAAAAGGCTTTATTGCAGACCACCCAATCGTGGCTACGCAGCAGCCGTATGGTGAACAATCTTATCAACAATATTGACGCCCAAAGCCGGACCAAGGAAGGAATGCCTTATACGGATATTGAGGGAACAGATGCGGAAGGCAACCCCATCGCCTTGTCCGACTATGTAGGCAAAGGTGATTATGTATTGGTAGACGCGTGGTCCAGCTGGTGTGGTCCTTGCTTGGGAGAGATACCTTATCTTAAAGAACTCTACGACACGTATAAGGGCAAAGGGCTGACCATCGTAGGCATATTCACATGGGACAAAGCATCCAATCTGCAACCCGCCTTGAAGGAACATGGAATAGCATGGCCGCAGATAGTAGCCTCCGAAGCCATGCAGAAGTTATATGGCATAGACGGGATTCCACATATCATGCTGATAGCACCGGATGGCATCATCGTGAAGCGAGGGCTACGTGGGGAAAACATGGTAAAGACTGTGGAGAAAGCACTCAAAGAGAAGGCTTCTGCGAAATAAGCGTGATGCCCTCGGCGGATGTCTGACAAATAACGCCCCATGCAGTGAACGAATAACCTGCATGGGGCGTTCTCATTATATACCGGACTCTTCGATAAAGAGTATATATAGTCTTCATGCAAGAGTATATAAAGTGTCGATGCAAGAGTATATATAGTCTTCATGCAAGAGTATATATAGTCTTCATGCAAGAGTATATATAGTCTTCATGCGAGAGTATATATAGTCTTCATGCGAGAGTATATATACTCTTTATCGGTGACTTCCGTATGTCTAAAAACGAAGTGAACCGGGTTCGTTGCAAATGGCTACAGCTTCCCGCCGCAATACGCCATCTCCTCCAACTCACACCAGCCCGCATCCCTGATTTCCCGCAGGAACAACCGTGCACACATCTCCGCGTCATCACCTGCCCGATGGTGTTGCCCGCAAGGAATTTCGAACTGGTCGCAAAGATAATCCAACGTGTTACACCTGAAGTCATAGAGTTTGCGGGCAGCCCGGAGTGAACAATAATACGTGATGTCCGGCTTCTCCATATTATATAGTTCCAACGAATGGCGGATACAACCGATATCGAAGGCCGCGTTGTGGGCGACAAGTACAGGGCAGTCCTTTAGATAACGTGATATATTCTTCCATACTTCGGGAAACTCCGGCGCATTCGCCGTGTCTTGGGGGCGAATGCCATGTATCTGCATGTTCCAATAGCCATAATAGTTTCCTTCGGGACGCACCAGCCACGAACGGGTTCCGGCTATCTTGCCATCCCGTACGATGCAGATACCTGCCTCGCAGATAGAAGCCCGTTTGCCGGTAGCGGTTTCAAAATCAATGGCGATGAAGTTCAATCCTTGCATGGTGTGTCCTCCTTTCTGTGACGCAAATTATAATGATGCAAATCGGTTCTGCAAAGCTACGCAAAAGTTTTAAAACAGCATTCCCTCATACTAACTTTCTTCTTTTATGCAGGCGACAAAGTTCGGGTAAGGTTACGCCAAACTAAAGCATAAACATTCTCTATTCCATGCGCGCCAGATTCCATTTAGTAAGCATAGAAGAAGATAAGGGGGAAGAAACAATGATTAATTGAATTTACAAAAATGAAGGAGGCGAGGACAGGTCCCATTTTAGGTTACTAACTTAAGGCGTGAATGTTTCTAACATAAGAGGGGAATGTTAGAAACATTCAAGGTCTATGTTAGAAACATTCCCGTGCCTTGCTTGTGAGAACTTCTGGCGGGGATAAATTCCTGTTTGAAAGAACGATTCTAAAATACGTACAATGGAATCTGGCAAGTTGTTGCCAATTCTTATTTATCATATAATGAGGCGTCTCTCATGTCGGCCGGGATATTTGCTACATAGAGGAAGTGTTTCATTTGTATATCAACCGTGAGAGATATTCTTCCGCAAACATTTCGTTGGCTACTTCCAAAAGTAGGTCGGACGTAAGAGCTTCGATACGGCGGCAGACCGCTTCCTGTGACTCATAACGATTGTAGTGCAGAAACGTTTTGGCCATGCCGAGGGCATTGCTCTCGTGGTTGTCCGAAGCCACGCCAATCTGCCCTATCAGTTGCTTTTTTGCGGCCGCTAACTGGGACAGAGTCAACCGGTTCTCCCGCAGACGTTTCAATTCCTTATAGACCAAGCGGGTACACAAATCCACGTCATTGGGGTCACAGCCAAAATAAATGCAAAAAGTACCTGTATCGGTATAAGCCGTCAAGTTAGATTCTACGTTGTAGACCAACCCGCGTCGTTCGCGCAAGGCTACATTCAGGCGACTGTTCATTCCCGGACCACCCAGCATATTATTGAGCAAATAAAGGGCGGTACGACGGGGATTGTAAGCGTCGTAGCCACGGCCTCCTATCATCACGTGCGCCTGATTGGTGCCTTTATCCAATGTCACGCAGTCGGGCACATAAGGCAAAGGCGCCTTCCGGCTTGTTTCATTCACGAAGGCGCCTTCTCCAATATCGCCTACATACTTTTCCGCCAATCGGACTATCCGCTTAAAATCAATGTCCCCTGATACAAAAAAGACCGCGTTTTCCGGCCGATAGTACCGCTTGGTAAAAGCCATAACATCGTTTGAACGGAATGTTCGCAGCAGGTCTGGTCGCCCTAAGATGTTGCGTCCCAACGGATGACCGCGGAATATCAAGTCCTCGAAATCATCGAATATCAGTTCCGCCGGATTGTCCTCATAGGATTGTATCTCATCGATGATAACCTCCGTCTCCTTTTCTATCTCATGTTGCGGAAAGGTGGAATAGAATACAATATCGGCCAGCAGTTCGAAAGCCCGGCTGAAATGTTCTACCAGAAAAGCAGAATAGATAACAGTCTCTTCTTTATTGGTGTAAGCATTCAGGTCACCTCCTACGTTCTCCATGCGGTTCAGGATGTGCCAAGCCTTCCGCTTGCGTGTACCCTTGAATATCAGATGCTCCACAAAATGAGCCATGCCCTGTTCCTGCTCTTGCTCGTCGCGCGTACCGGCATCCACGGCAAATCCGCAATAGGCCACGCGTGAACGCGACGGTTCGTGAATGATGCGCAATCCGTTGGGCATCACCCATGTATGACATGTTTCTTCGATTATTTTCCCGTTTTTCATATGTAATTCAATCAATATTGCCGCAAAAATACAACAAAACCTATTGCCATTTATGGAAAATTGCGGATATTTGCATCCGGTAAAAACAGATTTCCATTATGCGAAAAGTAGTAGGTATCGGGGAAACCATCCTCGACATTCTTTTCCGCAACGGTCAGCCTACGGCGGCTGTACCCGGCGGATCGGTATTCAACTGCATCGTGTCGCTGAGCCGTGCGGACGTACCCATTCATTTCATCAGTGAGACAGGAGAGGACGAAGTAGGAGAAATCGTACTCGACTTCATGAAGGAAAACAACGTCCCCACAGATCATATCTATCGTTTCAGCGGGGGAAAATCGCCCATCTCACTGGCATTCCTCAACGAACAGAACGACGCGCATTACCTTTTCTATAAAAAATATCCGCGCCAACGGCTGGACGTGGACCTGCCGGAACTGAACGAAGACGATATCGTGATTCTCGGCTCGTACTATGCTCTGAACCCCGAACTGCGCGACAAGATTCTGGAACTGCTGGAGCAGGCACGCAGCAAAAACGCCATCGTGTACTACGACCCCAACTTCCGCTCCGCCCACAAGGAAGAGGCTATCAAGCTGGCTCCCACCATTATTGAGAATTTAGAGTACGCCAGTATCGTGCGAGGCTCGCTGAAGGACTTCCTCTACATGTACAACATGGACGACATCGAAAAAATATACAAAGACAAAATCAAGTTCTATTGCCCAAACTTCATTTGTACGGACGGAAAGAAAGACGTAGCCCTACGTACCCGCACCCTCGCTAAGGAATACCCCATAGAACCGGTGGAAACCGTCAGCTCCGTAGGTTCGGGTGACAACTTCAATGCGGGCATCATCTACGGACTCTTGAAGTACGATGTCCGCTACGCCGATTTGAATGAGGCTTCGGAAACTTGCTGGGACAAAGTTATCGCCTGCGGCATGGCCTTTGCCGCCGAATCGTGCAAGAGCATGAACAATAACATCTCGAAAGAGTTTGCACAAAAACTAAAGATAAACAAAGAAGTATAAAAACACTGCGTTGTCGATTGGACCTCTATACGAAAGTAAGTATATTTGTGTGAGAACCCATTAGCTTGCTTACAACTATGTACAAAAATCTGTCAGGTCTGTTCGCGTTGGTTGGTCTGTTTCTTTCGTGCAGTGACACCACGCCCCGCATCTCGGTGATATGTGAAGAGAACAACGTCGGGAACAGCATCGTCAAGTGGGAAATAGCCACCGATATGCCCGGCTACGTAAAGGTATATGCTTCTACGAATCCCGACCACATCCCCGAGGAAAGGGTGATTGCATCCGCACCCATCGCAGACCAGCACATGACCATCGTCACCAACGACCCCACCCACCGCTACTATTACAAACTGGTGTTCGGCGACAAATACCGGGTGAAGGTGGCCACGCGCAACGTGATTATACCCGGCATACAGAATTTCCGCGATTTGGGAGGCTATCCTTCCTACCCCGGGCAGAAAGCCGTACGTTGGGGAATGCTCTACCGTTCGGGCGAGATAGAAAATTTGGAAAGCGGTTCGATTAAGGAACTGAAGAACTTAGGTGTCCGCACCATCATTGACCTGCGTTCGCCCGAAGAGATAACGGCGGCGGCCAATACCGATTTGCAGGAAAACTTCCGGTTATACTCCATTCCGATCCCTACAGGCGACATGAAAGAAGTATTGGACGGCGTACAAAAACATAGCATTCGAAGCGACACGGTGAACCGCATCGTGGAGCGGATGAACCGGGAACTGATAAACAAGTACATTCCCCAATACCGGCAAGTGTTCGACCTGCTGCTGGATTCGGATAACTACCCCATCGTCATCCATTGCTCGTCGGGCAAGGGACGCACGGGCATCTTGTCGGCTCTGATTCTGGCCGCGCTCAACGTCAACGAGGATTACATTATGGAAGATTATCGCCTCAGTAACCTCTATTTCAATATTCCCCGAGCTACACGCTACGCTTATCGCTTGCCTGTTCGTTCGCAAGAAGCCATCACTACCTTATTTTCCGCCCGCGAAGACTTCCTGAACGCCGCCAAAGATGAAGCCGAACATCTGTACGGTGACATTGACACCTACTTGCGCAAAGGTATCGGCCTGAGTCGACAGGAATTGAAACAACTTCGGAATATTCTGTTGACAACTCCATAATATCCGGAAAGCTTTTTCCTGACTTTATCATTGCGTCACCCAAATCAGAGATTCAGCCAGTCATCGGTATTGATGAGGTAGGATATAGTCCTCTCCTCCTCGGTAATGCAGAGGGTTCTTTTTACAATGTCGTTATTCTTCGGGCGTGCAATCTCAATAGTAACTATCGTCTCGGCTATCCTCAGAGTCTCATCTACAGAGTATGGACATCCGGACAGTTTCAACAACCT
>CASGED010000132.1 GCA_949300425.1 uncultured Bacteroides sp. | reverse complement strand
GGTACCCCGGCAAGCACTTCGACTTCCACGCGCACAACGACTACGACCTGGCCGTCTCCAACGTCCTGGCCGCCGTGCTGAGCGGATGCCGGGGCTTGCACACCACCATCAACGGCCTCGGGGAGCGGGCCGGGAACGCACCGCTCGCCTCTGTGCAAGCCATCCTGAAGGACCACTTCGAGGCAGTGACGCGCATCGACGAGAGCCGCCTGAACGACGTGAGCCGCGTGGTGGAGTCGTACAGCGGCGTGGTCATCCCGCCCAACAAGCCCATCGTGGGCGAGAACGTTTTCACCCAGGTGGCGGGCGTCCATGCCGACGGCGACAACAAGAGCAACCTCTACTGCAACGACCTCCTGCCCGAACGCTTCGGCCGCAAGCGCGAGTATGCCTTGGGCAAGAACTCCGGCAAGGCCAACATTCGCAAGAACCTCGAAGACCTGGGGCTGGAGCTGGACGAAGAATCCATGCGCAAGGTGACCGAACGCATCATCGAGTTGGGCGACAAGAAAGAGTTGGTGACGCAGGAAGACCTGCCGTACATCGTCTCCGACGTCCTCAAACACGATGTCCGCAGCGAGCGTGTCAAGCTGAAGAGCTACCTCGTCAACCTGGCTTACGGCCTGAAGCCCATGGCCACGCTCAAGATGGAAATCAACGGCAAGGAATACGAGGAGAACTCCAGCGGCGACGGCCAGTACGATGCCTTTGTCCGCGCCCTGCGCAAGGTCTATAAGGTGACGTTGGGTCGCGACTTCCCCATGCTGACCAACTACGCCGTCACCATTCCGCCCGGTGGACGTACCGATGCCTTCGTGCAGACGGTCATCACCTGGAGCTTCCGGGGCCGTGTCTTCCGCACCCGAGGGCTGGATGCTGACCAGACGGAGGCGGCCATCAAGGCGACGATGAAGATGCTGAACATGATTGAGGAGGAGTACACGATGCCTTGCACATAAATACCCTGCGGACGGCACGGATATTACCGGCAAATCATTATCTTTGCAACATCAAACCCTGTGGACACCATGTGGAAAGAAAAGTTAGGCAATTATTTGATTGACATATCAAAGTATATCTTTACCGGCGTAGTGATAGCTTCCTTGTTCAAAGACATGGAAGACAATAAATGGCTGATTTACGGATTAGGCTTCACGTCGGCCCTGCTGGCATTGATATTAGGATTAATACTTACCAATAAAAAGAAGGAGGAATAGCATTATGGGAGCAATTATCGGTTTTTTACTTTTGGGTATACCCTGCGCCATTGCTTTGGTCTACTTCCTTACCCCCAGCGGCAAGAAATGGCTGAAGGCCAATCATCTTATCTGACCTAAAAAAGGAGGACGTATCAAAATGGTTTAAAACACGGAGACACGGAGGCACAGAGGGAAAATAAAATCTCTGTGTCTCCGTGTCTCTGTGTTGTTTCCTCCCCTTCTCTTTCTTCCCGCCGTCAGGTCAGCGGGTCTTCCGTCATGTCGTCGTCCTCGTCATCGCCGCCGGGCGCTACGGGCGTGGACGAGGCTTCGCCCACGGTGAAGGTGTTCTCCATGGTCACCGTGCGGGGCGTCTTGAGGAGCTTGTTGCCGTTGGAACCGATTTGCGTGCAGAGGGTGACTTGCCACGTGCTGCCCGTCTCCACGTCGGCGGGGAGGACGAAGCCCACGCGGGTGGGTGTGTTGGGGTAGAGTTTCGACGGGGGGAAGAACAGCGTGTCGCCCGTGCTGCCGTCCGTGCGGCGCAGCGTCACGCCTATCTCGGAGCCTTCGCCGCCCACCTTGATGTTGCGCCCGCTGATGACGCACGTCTGGCCCGCCTCCACGGGGATGGGCACGCGCGTGTCGGCGTCGGGCAGCTTCATCTGTTCCATCTGCCGTGCGTCGGCCACGCTGAACAGCTGCGGGCCGGTGGCCGCCTTGGTTATCTCCACGTCCAGCTCGGCCTCGTCCAGCGCCTGGCGCATGGCGTCGCCCATGGTGTAGGCCACGTTGAGCTTCAGCTTGTCACGGTTGGGCGCGGCGTTCAGCTCGGTGTCCAGCAATATGCCTTGCACGGTGGTGCGGAAGCTGCCTTGGGGCGTGGTGACGGTGAATCCGTTGGACAGGTACCAGTTGGCCAGCTCCAGCACTTCGCGCGTCAGCATCTCCACTTCGGCGGCGTTCTGGTGTCCGTGCGTGGCGGCCACCTCGCGCGCCAAGTCTGCCAGCGTCAGCTGTTTCTGCGTTTTCACATTCAGGTAGTAGTCATTGGTGGCTTCCGTCAGTTCGTGCGGTAAAGCCTTGAGCGTCAGTTTCGCTCTCTGAGAGTTTGTTCCCATAAGTTCTTTTTTTAAAAGGTTTGACAATAATACGTTGTATCGCGGTAAGGGCGAAGCTTTCGCCCTACGTAGGTTGGTGCTTTCGCCCTACGTAGGTTGGTGCTTTCGCCCTACGTAGGTTGGTGCTTTCGCCCTATGTAGGTTGGTGCTTTCGCCCTATGTAGGTTGGCGGCTTCGCCCTACGTAGGTTGGCGCTTTCGCCCTATGTAGGTTGGCGGCTTCGCCCTACGTAGGTTGGCGCTTTCGCCCTATATAGGTCGTCGGCTTCGCCCTACGTAGGGCGAAAGCGGCCATCCGCCGGGGCGGGGTATCGCTAATTCCTGTTTCATAGTGAGTAAAGATAATTTGGTTAATGATATACGGGCAAATGTAGGCGGTTTTCTTGACGTATGCAAGGGGGAGGGGATATTTTTCTCTTATTTTAGCGGGAAAAAAGTAGGCGGGCAGGATTTTTTAGCGCGCGCCGGTACGGCGTTTCGGGACAAATCACTACCTTAGCGGCCGGATATTGATTCCTGCATATATATATATTATGGTATATGAAGAAGATTCCGGTGCCCCCGTTCATCACCGCAAGAACCGGAAGCATCGAGAAGAAGGAATGAAACAATTAAAAGATAAAGAACAATGGAACTGAAAATTGCCGTATTGCCCGGTGACGGTATCGGGCCTGAGATTTCCGCCGTAGGCGTGGACGTGATGACTGCCGTGTGCCAGAAGTTTGGCCACAAAGTGACTTATCAATACGCTCTCTGCGGGGCGGACGCCATCGACAAGGTGGGCGACCCCTTCCCGGAGGATACCTATCATATATGTAAGGAGGCCGACGCCGTGCTGTTCTCTGCCGTGGGCGATCCCAAGTATGACAACGACCCTACGGCCAAGGTGCGCCCCGAACAGGGCTTGCTGGCCATGCGCAAGAAGCTGGGGCTGTATGCCAACATCCGACCCGTGCAGACGTTCAAGTGCCTGTTGCACAAGAGTCCCCTGCGTGCCGAGCTGGTGGAAGGGGCCGACTTCCTCTGCATCCGCGAGCTGACGGGCGGCATGTACTTCGGCGAAAAGTACCAGGACAACGACAAGGCGTGGGACACCAACTACTATACCCGTCCGGAGATTGAGCGCATCCTCCGCGTAGCCTTCGAGTACGCCATGCGCCGCCGCAAGCATGTCACCGTGGTGGACAAGGCCAACGTTCTCGCCTCGTCCCGCCTCTGGCGCCAGATTGCGCAGGAGATGGCTCCCCGCTATCCCGAAGTGACCACCGACTACATGTTCGTGGACAATGCCGCCATGAAGATGATTCAGGAGCCGCGCTTCTTCGATGTGATGGTGACGGAGAATACCTTCGGCGACATCCTGACGGACGAAGGTTCGGTCATCAGCGGTTCGATGGGTCTCCTGCCTTCGGCTTCCACCGGGGACAGCACGCCCGTCTTCGAACCCATCCACGGCAGCTGGCCGCAAGCCAAGGGACAGAACATCGCCAACCCCTTGGCGCAAGTCTTGTCCGTCGCGATGCTTTTCGAGCACTTCGGCCTTGCGGAGGAGGGCGCTTTGGTGCGCCAAGCCGTAGACGCTTCGCTGGACGCCCATGTCCGCACGCCGGAAATCCAGGTGGAAGGCGGCGCGAAGTATGGCACGAAGGAAGTGGGGCAGTGGCTCGTGGAGTATATAAATAGATAATTATGCGAATCGCCAAGAATCTTTTAGACTTAGTAGGCCGCACTCCTTTGTTGGAGCTTGTCGCCTATAGCCGTGCCGAGGGCTTGTCCTGTCCGCTCGTCGCCAAGCTGGAGATGCTCAATCCCAGCGGAAGCGTGAAGGCACGCACCGCCCTTGCCATGGTGGAGGATGCCGAACGTAGGGGCGTGCTTCGTCCCGGCTCCACGCTCATCGAACCAACCAGCGGCAATACGGGCATCGGCCTTGCCATGGTGGCGCGTGTCAAAGGCTATCGCTTGCTGCTCACCATGCCTGACACCATGAGCCTGGAGCGGCGCAACCTGCTTCGAGCCTATGGTGCCGAACTGGTGTTGACACCCGGAAACGAAGGCATGGCAGGCTCGGTGGCCAAGGCCGAAGAGCTTCGCGCCTCCATCCCCGGCGCTGTCATCCTGGGGCAGTTCGACAATCCCGCCAATGCCGACATCCATCTTCGCACCACCGGTGAAGAAATCTGGCAAGACACGGACGGACAGGTGGATGCCTTTGTGGCCGGAGTAGGCACGGGAGGCACCTTGACGGGCGTGGCCCGTTCGTTGAAGAAGCATAACCCTCAGGTACATATTGTGGCTGTAGAGCCGGCTTCCTCGCCTGTGCTGGAAGGAGGCAAGGCCGGGCCTCATGGCTTGCAAGGCATTGGCGCCAACTTCATCCCCGGCAATTATGACGCCTCGGTGGTGGACGAGATTATCCCCGTGAGCGATGCCGACGCTTTCCATGCCGCGCGTCTGTTGGCAGGGCGGGAAGGCTTGCTGGCGGGCATCTCGTCCGGTGCCGCGCTTCATGCCGCCCGTCAGTTGGCTGCCCGTCCGGAGATGGAAGGGAAGCGGGTGGTAGTGCTCTTGCCTGATACGGGAGAAAGGTATTTGTCCGCCGGCTTGTTTGATTAAATGAAAGGTATGAACAAACATATTATTTTCTTATTAATAATAGTAGGGTGGTGTGCCTGCCCCTTCTTTGGAGTGCAGGCGCAAACTACCTACGCCGGGTGGTGCGAGCGGGCGGCCGCGGCCATCGAAGGCGATAGCCTGACTCAGGCGCAAGAGTACATTCGGCAAGCCCTTCGGTTGGAACCGTCTAATCCGAACAATGCCTTGCTCTTTTCCAACCTGGGCACTATCCAGCGCAGACAAGGACAATATGAGTTGGCGTTGGAGTCCTATCAGTTGGCGTTGAACCTTTCACCCATGTCTGTGCCTATTCTGATGAATCATGCCACGCTTTCCTTGGAGTTGGGGCGTTATGATGCCGCACGGGCTGATTATTCGCAAGTCATCGAGCTGGAGCCCCATCATGAAGAAGCCCTCCTGATGCGTGCTTACATATATATGCAACAGCGGGTTTATAAATTTGCGCGACAGGATTATGACACCCTTTTGCGTTACGCTCCGATGAACTATAGTGGACGCTTAGGTCTGGCCACGTTGCATCAACGGGAACAGCGCTATGAAGAGGCGTTGAAAGTGTTGGACGGGATGTTGGCCGATAAGGGCGGGGAGGTTGTCTACTCTGACGCTGACCTGGCCGTGGCGTACGTGGCCCGTGCCGGTGTCGAGCTTGACAGGCATCGGGACGATTTGGCTTTGCTGGATTTGAACGAGGCAATCCGTCTGGATGCTGGACAGGCCGAGGCATACATGATGCGCGGGCAAGTCTACTTGATGCGTGACAAGAAGGCGCAGGCCAAGCGCGATTTTGAAAAAGCCGTTTCGTTAGGGATGCCCCAAAGCGAAGTGCGTGAGTGGCTGGTGCGTTGCAAATGATGCTTCTAAACCACTGAAGTTGTCCGATGAAACTACTATGTCATAACGGTGAAATATCAGAAAACTATCAATTCCTATGCGTCTAAATTCTCGAAATGCATATTTTTTCATGTTTTATAATCAGAAATGTAAACTAAAGTATTGCGTATTTCAAAAAAAAGTCCGACTTTTGTACGATTGTATTTTTTCGCAAGAAAGATTGTAAACCCTAACCAGTTAATTAAATGAGTGAATTAGAAGGCCAAACGCAGGCAGAGGCTCCGAAGAAACGCCCCTACAATTTGCGTGAGAAAAAAGAGAAAAATGCCGCTTACCGTACGTTGATTCGTCCGGAGTTGGCAGATGAGTTGTACGATAAGATTTTGAATATTATCGTAGTTCAGAAAAAGTACCGTGACCGTGACTATTCGGCTAAGGAGTTGGCAAAAGATTTGCAGACGAATACGCGTTACCTCTCGGCTGTGGTCAATTCTCGTTTCGGTATGAATTATTCGTGCCTGTTGAACGAGTATCGTGTGAAGGAAGCCATGCACTTGCTGACCGACAAACGTTATGCGGACAAGAACGTGGAAGAAATCAGTTCGATGGTAGGCTTTGCCAACCGCCAGTCTTTTTACGCCGCTTTCTACAAGAATGTAGGCGAGACGCCCAATTCATATCGTAAGAAACATGCTGAAGCCAACAAGAAGTAAGCAGGCATGAACTGATGTGTAAACCTTGGAAGAAGGAAATACTTCGGAAGTTATATTTCCGGAGTACTTCCTTTTTTAGTTTAAAGGCGTGAAATGAAAATTAGTACATTAATTTATCATTTATGAGAAAACAGTTATTAACTCTTACCGCTTCCCTCGCTCTGTTTACAGCGTGCGGAGGAGGCCAAAAGGAAACGCCTGTTCAGGCAGATAAATTTGATTATACAGTGGAACAATTTGCTGATTTACAGATTTTAAGGTATCGTGTGCCGGGCTTCGAGGAACTTACGCTCCAGCAGAAGCAACTGGTGTATTATCTCACGGAAGCCGCTCTTCAAGGCCGTGACATCCTGTTCGACCAAAACGGGAAATACAACCTCGTCATCCGCCGCACCCTCGAGGCCGTTTATACCGGCTATCAGGGTGATAAGACTACGCCCGACTTCAAGGCCATGGAAGTGTACTTGAAGCGTGTGTGGTTCTCCAACGGCATCCATCATCACTACGGGAGCGAAAAATTCGTCCCCGGTTTCACTCCTGAGTTCTTCCGTCAGGCCATCGAGAGCGTGGACGCCTCCACCTTGCCCTTGGCCGAAGGTCAGACTGTAGCCCAGTTGTGCGAAGAGATTTTCCCGGTCATCTTCAATCCCAAGGTAATGCCCAAACGTGTCAACCAGGCCGATGGAGAAGACTTGGTGCTCACCTCCGCTTGTAATTATTATGACGGAGTGACGCAAAAAGAAGCCGAGGACTTCTATGCCGCGATGAAAGACCCCAAGGACGAAACGCCCATTTCCTACGGACTCAATAGCCGCTTGGTGAAAGAGAATGGAAAGATTCAGGAGAAAGTCTGGAAGGTAGGCGGACTCTACGGTCAGGCGTTGGAAAAGATTGTTTATTGGTTGGAGAAGGCCGAGACCGTGGCCGAGAATCCCGAACAAAAGGCCGTTATCGCCAAACTGATAGCGTATTACCGCACGGGCGATCTGAAAACTTTCGATGAGTATGCCATCCTTTGGGTAAAAGACCTCAACTCGCGCGTGGATTTCGTCAATGGCTTCACCGAGAATTATGGTGACCCCTTGGGCATGAAAGCCAGTTGGGAGTCATTGGTCAATTTCAAAGACTTGGAGGCTACCCGCCGTACGGAGATTATCAGTAGCAATGCCCAATGGTTTGAGGACCATTCACCAGTGGACAAACAATTCAAGAAAGAACAAGTGAAAGGCGTATCTGCCAAGGTTATCACCGCGGCCATTCTTGCCGGGGACCTCTATCCCTCTACGGCCATCGGCATCAACCTGCCCAACGCCAATTGGATACGCGCTCACTATGGCTCTAAATCCGTTACCATCGGCAACATTACCGATGCCTACAACAAGGCCGCGCATGGCAATGGCTTCAACGAAGAGTTTGTATATAGCTCCGAAGAATTGGCTCGTATCGACCAGTATGCCGATCTTACCGACGAACTTCACACTGATTTGCACGAATGTCTGGGGCATGGTTCGGGCAAGATGGCCCCTGGCGCCGACCCCGATGGCTTGAAGGCCTACGGTTCTACCATTGAGGAAGCCCGTGCCGACCTGTTCGGCCTGTATTATGTGGCCGATCCCAAACTTGTTGAGTTAGGCTTGCTGCCTGATGGTGAGGCTTATAAGGCGCAATACTATACTTACCTGATGAACGGTCTCATGACGCAACTCGTGCGCATCGAGCCGGGCAATCAGATAGAAGAAGCCCACATGCGCAACCGTTCACTCATCGCTCATTGGGTGTACGAGAAAGGCAAGGCCGATAATGTGGTGGAGTTGGCCAAAAAGAATGGAAAGACCTACGTCAAGGTGAACGATTACGAGCGTGTACGCATTCTCTTCGGTGAACTCCTGGCTGAAATACAACGCGTCAAGTCAACTAGCGATTTGGAGGCTGCCCGCCGTTTGGTAGAGGATTATGGTGTCAAGGTAGACCCCGTGCTTCATGCCGAAGTGTTGGAGCGCTATAAGAA
Source organism: uncultured Bacteroides sp. (assembly GCA_949300425.1). GTDB lineage: Bacteria > Bacteroidota > Bacteroidia > Bacteroidales > Bacteroidaceae > Bacteroides. The sequence goes on along the minus strand of CASGED010000132.1, from coordinate 9,266 downwards.
GTTGAACTTGGCTCCTTATAAAGGCTTTGTCAATCCTCGCTACGAGGCGGTGACCGATGCTCAGGGGAACATTACCGATGTCAAAGTTTCGTATAATGAAGGTTATGCCGAGCAGATGCTACGTTATAGCCGCGATTATGCCACCCTGCCTTCAAGAAATAACTAAAAGTGCAGGCGTGTCATGGACATAAAAGAACAACTAAGAGAAATCAAGACACAGTTCCGTCTCGCCATGAACGGGGCTGTGTCTCAAAGCATGCGCGAAAAGGGGCTGGTGTATAAGTTGAATTTTGGCGTGGAGCTACCCCGAATCAAGGCTATCGCTACGGGCTATGAAAAAGACCATGCTTTGGCGCAGGCTCTGTGGAAGGAGGACATTCGCGAGTGTAAAATCATGGCCGGTCTGCTTCAGCCCGTAGAGACCTTCCTTCCCGAAATAGCCGATATTTGGGTGGAGGACATTCGTAACATCGAGTTGGCGGAGCTTACCTCGATGAACCTCTTCCAACATTTGTCCTATGCCCCCGCCAAGTCCTTCCATTGGATAGCCGATGAGCGCGAGTATTTCCAGGTGTGCGGATTCCTCACCATCGCCCGTCTCCTTATGAAAAAGGGCGACATGGATGATCGTTCCGCCAACGAACTGCTTGATCAGGCCGTGAGTGCCTTCCTCTCTGGCACCTACCACGTGCGAAATGCCTCATGGACGACCCTGCGTCGCTTCATGGAGCACGATGAAAATCACGCTTATCGGGTGTGTCGCCTGGTGGAAGGGATGGAGCATTCCGCTTCTGCGGACGAGCGTCTGCTCTACCTTTTGGTGAAGGACGAAGTAAACGAGTGAAAAAAACGCTTCATTCTCCTTTGCTTTCCACAAAAAAGGATTAACTTTGCTCGCTGAAGGTATAAATGAAAGTGCGCTCCGCACGCATAATTTATCGTTTTATGGATAGTCAAAATGTGAAAGATACGGTCAAGCAGATATTCACCGAATATCTTAATGCGCACGGACATCGCAAGACGCCCGAACGTTACGCCATACTCGATACGATATATTCCATAGACGGACATTTTGACATTGATACCCTCTATTCGCTCATGGCCGACCACGAGAACTTCCGCGTAAGCCGTGCCACGCTCTACAACACTATCGTCTTGCTTATTAACGCCCGTCTGGTCATCAAGCACCAGTTTGGCAATTCCTCGCAATACGAGAAATGTTATAACCGGGGTACGCATCACCACCTGATATGTACTCAGTGCGGCAAGGTGACCGAATTTCAGAACGAAGGCTTGAAACAAGCCATTGAGCAGACTAAGTTGACCCGTTTCTGCCAATCCCATTATTCGTTATATATATATGGTATATGCGCCAAATGCGAGCGAATAAATCGGAAGAAGTCGAAAAACGATACAAGCGTAAGTAAAAAAATAGGAAACATTCAAAAGAAAGAAAAATGAAAATAGATGTACTGTTAGGATTACAATGGGGCGATGAAGGCAAAGGCAAGGTTGTCGATGTTCTCACTCCGCACTACGATGTGGTGGCTCGTTTTCAGGGTGGCCCCAATGCTGGACATACGTTGGAGTTCGAAGGGCAGAAGTATGTGCTCCGCTCGATTCCTTCGGGCATATTCCAGGGTGACAAGGTAAATATCATAGGCAATGGTGTGGTGCTCGATCCTGCTCTGTTTAAGGCAGAAGCCGAAGCCCTTGAAGCATCCGGGCATCCTTTGAAAGAGCGTTTGCACATTTCTAAAAAGGCACACCTCATCCTGCCTACTCATCGTTTGCTTGATGCAGCCTACGAGGCGGCTAAGGGTGATGCTAAGGTGGGTACTACAGGCAAAGGTATCGGGCCTACTTATACCGACAAGATAAGCCGTAACGGTGTGCGTGTGGGCGACATCCTGTTCGATTTCGATAAAAAATATGCGCAAGCCAAAGCGCGTCACGAGCAGATATTGAAGAGCCTGAACTTCCAGTACGACCTGGCTGAGGCCGAGAAAGCCTGGTTCGAGGGTATTGAATATCTGAAGCAGTTCCACTTGGTGGATAGTGAGCACGAAGTGAACCGTCTCCTAAGCGAGGGCAAAAGTATTCTTTGCGAGGGTGCACAAGGCACTATGCTCGACATTGACTTTGGCTCCTATCCCTTTGTCACCTCCTCCAATACCGTTTGTGCCGGAGCTTGTACCGGCTTGGGTGTCGCTCCCAACAAGATAGGGGATGTATATGGCATTTTCAAGGCCTATTGTACCCGCGTAGGAGCCGGTCCGTTCCCCACCGAGTTGTTCGACGAGACAGGCAAAAAGATTCGTGATTTAGGTCATGAGTATGGAGCCGTGACAGGCCGCGAACGCCGTTGTGGATGGATAGATCTCGTAGCGTTGAAGTATGCGGTTATGGTAGACGGTGTGACCCAACTCATCATGATGAAGAGCGATGTGCTCGATGGCTTCGACACCATCAAGGCATGCGTAGCCTATCGCATGAACGGCGAGGAGATAGACTATTTCCCCTTCGACATTGCCGAAGGCGTAGAACCGATTTATGTTGAACTGCCCGGCTGGAAGACCGACATGACCCGAATGACCAGTGAGGACGAATTTCCTGAAGAATTCAATGCCTACCTCACTTTCTTGGAGGAACAATTGGGTGTGCCCATCAAGATCGTTTCCGTAGGACCCGACCGCGAGCAGACAATCATCCGTTATACGGAAGAATAAGGAACATCTAAGATAACATTGCAAAAGCGTCAAAATCTTGCTTGGACGGAGCAAGGTTTTGGCGCTTTTTAGTTCGGTGAGTGTCTGGGCGTTCAATAATATTTTCCCGGGTCAGTCCCGCAGCCGGGTTTTCGGACTGACCCATAAAAAATCCCCCGTTAAAGGACGAGGGAACCTAATGTTTTCACAACGGAATAATCCTTATTGTGATTTGCTTCAAATTAGTGATGCAAATTTAAGAAAAAAACGGTAAACGACAAATTTTTACGGAAAGAATTTATATCTTTGAGGAAAATATAAAGATTTATGGAACAAAAGCACATTTTAGGTTTAGATTTGGGAACCAATAGTATCGGCTGGGCAGTGGTTAACGCCTCAGTAAGTGGAGAAACTGGGGAGGCCTTGGAGAAAATTGTTTGTGATGGTAGTCGGATTATTCCTATGGATGCGGCAGTGTTAGGTGATTTTGACAAAGGAAATACTACATCACAAACTGCGGACAGGACAAAAAGTCGGAGTGTCCGTCGGTTGTATGAACGAAGCAATCTGCGTCGGGAAAGATTGTTGCGTGTTTTGGCTATATTGGGATTCTTGCCAAAGCATTATGCGCAACAGATTGATCGTTACGGGAAGTTTATTGCCGATGGTGAACCTAAATTGCCTTGGTATAAAGATGAAAAAGGTCATTTCTGTTTTTTGTTTCAGGATTCTTTTGAGGAAATGTTGTCTGATTTCTATCAGAATCAGCCCGGATTGCTATCTAAAGGGCAGAAAGTTCCGTATGACTGGACCATTTATTATTTGCGCAAGAAGGCCTTGACACAGAAAATTCAAAAAGAAGAGTTGGCTTGGATTTTACTGAATTTCAATCAGAAACGCGGATATTACCAATTACGCGAAGAAGAGGAACAAGAACGCCCTTCTAAAACGCGCCAATACTTTGATAGTCAAGTTGTGACAGATATTATTGATACCGGACAACTTTATAAAGGCATGAAAGTGCTTGTTGTCGTATTGGCGAACGGGACAAAAGGAAAAATTTTTAAGAAAGAAATACCCGATTGGGTAGGTCAAAAAAAGGATATCATAGCTAAAGTGGACATAGACAAGGATGGTAAAGATAAATTGGATGAGGATGGAGAACTTAGTTGCAGGTTTACAATTCCAACCGAACAAGAATGGGAAAATCAATGGGAATTGATTAAAACAAAGACGCAGAATGATTTGGATCGTTCGGGAAAAACGGTGGGAGTTTATATTTATGATACATTGTTGGAAATGCCCAATCAGAAAATCCGCGGTAAGCTGGTTCGTACTATTGAACGTCGTTATTATAAAGACGAACTACGTCAGATTTTGGAGAAACAGAAGGAGTTTCATCCCGAGTTTCAAGATAGAGCATTGTATGAAGCGTGTATCAATGAATTGTATTCGCAAAATGATGCGCATCGCAATCTGATAAGCGGTCGTGATTTGATTTATCTGTTTATGGATGACATATTATTCTATCAACGCCCTTTGAAAAGCAAAAAGTCATTGATAGCAGATTGCCCGTATGAAACATATACTGGTGTAGACGATAAGACAGGTGAGGTTCGCCAATACAGTCCGAAATGTATCGCCAGGTCTCATCCCTTGTTTCAGGAATTCCGCTTATGGCAGTTCCTTTCCAATTTGCGTATCTATCAGAAAGAAAAGGTAGTAAATGGAAAAATGTGTTTGGATGTGGATGTTACTTCTGATTTCCTGCGAAATGAGGCGGATTATACTAATCTGTTTGATTGGCTTAACTCGCAGAAGAGTATCAAGCAAGACGCTTTCTTTAAATGCCCCCTTTTCGGCTTGAAGAAAAATGAACAGTACAATTATCGTTGGAATTATGTGGAAGATAAGTCATATCCATGTAATGAAACACGTTCTATTATTCTTACCCGTTTGGAGAAAGCTGGTGTAACATTCGATTTCTTGACACGTGAAAGGGAGGAAGCGTTGTGGCATATTCTCTATTCCATCTCTGATAAAGAAGAACTGAAGAAAGCTTTAGCTTCGTTTGCCGAGAAACAAGGGCTTGGCGAATCTTTCGTTGAGCAGTTCCAGAACACGCCTCCTTTTCCAAAAGATTATGGTTCTTATTCCGCTAAGGCAATTAAGAAATTGTTGCCATTGATGCGGATGGGAAAGTATTGGAATGAAAGCGATATAGATGAGCGTACGCGTGAGCGGATAAGCAAAATCGTGTCCGGAGAATATGCGGAGGATATTCGGACACGGGTGCGTGAAAAGGCTATCCATCTGACCGATGTGTCTTCATTCAGAGGGCTTCCGCTATGGCTGGCATGTTATGTGGTTTATGACCGGCATTCTGAAGCAAAAGATATTAGGAAATGGAGTGCTCCTTCTGACATTGATGAGTATTTGAAACGTTTTAAGCAACATTCATTGCATAATCCGATTGTGGAACAAGTCATTTTGGAAACATTGCGTACAGTTCGGGATATATGGAAACAAGTGGGACATATTGACGAAATTCATGTGGAGCTGGGACGGGAAATGAAGAATCCCAGTGACAAGCGTAGGAAAATGACTCAGCAAATCTTGGAGAATGAAAATACGAATCTTCGGATTAAGGCTTTGTTGACCGAATTTATGAATCCGGAATTTGAAATAGAGAACGTACGTCCTTATTCTCCCAGTCAACAGGATTTATTGAGGATTTATGAAGAAGGGGTATTGAACAGTGTGGAAACCGTGGATGATGAAATTGCCGCCATTATTAAGAAATTCAATGAAAGCGATGTCAAGAAACGGCCTACTACTTCCGAAGTGTTGCGTTACAAATGCTGGTTGGAACAAAAATATCGCTCACCTTATACCGGTGAGATGATACCGTTGGGCAAATTGTTTACACCGGCATACGAGATAGAGCATGTTATTCCTCAGTCGCGTTATTTTGATGATTCATTTAGTAATAAAGTCATCTGCGAAGCGGAAGTCAATAAGTTGAAGGGCAATTTGTTAGGATATGAGTTTATAAAAGAAAAACATGGGCAAATTGTTCAGTTAAGTATTGGACGGACTGTTAAGATTCAAACCGTTGAGGCTTATGAACAGTTTGTGAAGGACAATTATTCTCGTAATCCTGTTAAGATGAAGAAACTGCTGATGGATGATATTCCCGAGCAGTTCATTGCGCGTCAGTTGAACGATAGCCGATATATCAGTAAGTTAGTCAAATCACTGTTATCCAATATTGTACGCGAAGAGGATGAACAGGAAGAACTATCTAAGAATGTGATTGTTTGTACAGGAAGTGTTACGGATCGATTGAAAAAGGACTGGGGCATTAATGATGTATGGAACAAAATTATTCTTCCGCGATTCTTACGTCTGAATGAATTGACTGGAACGACCCGTTTTACGTCTGTCAATGCTGACAACAAGGTAATTCCTGCTATGCCGTTGGAGTTGCAAAAAGGGTTTAACAAGAAGCGTATAGACCATCGTCATCATGCGATGGACGCCATCGTCATTGCTTGCGCCACTCGCAATATCGTGAACTATTTGAATAACGAATCCGCAAGTAAAGGTGCCAAGATTTCTCGTTATGACTTGCAGCGGTTACTTTGTGATAAGCAGAAGATGGATGACAAAGGAAATTATCGTTGGCTCATAAAGAAGCCATGGGACACTTTTACGCAGGATGTTTATGTAGCCTTGCAAGATATTATTGTTAGTTTTAAACAAAATCTACGTGTCATTAATAAAACGACAAATCATTATCAACACTACGAAAACGGTGCAAAGAAAATGGTTCCACAGACAAAAGGAGATAGTTGGGCAATCCGCAAGTCTATGCATAAAGAGACAGTGTATGGTGAAGTCAATCTGCGGGGCATCAAAACCGTTCCCTTAAAAGAAGCTATGCGGAATCCGAAAAGAATTGTGGAAAAAGATTTAAAGAATAAACTGAAAGAATTGTTGGCACAAAATCTGAGTGAGAAGTTGATAAAGAAATATTTTGAGGACAATAAGGATGTCTGGCAAGATATTGATTTGAAGAAGATAAAGGTCTACTATTATTCTAAGGAGACTAAGGATCGATACTTTGCAACTCGCTTTGGAAATGATTTAGTCTCAATTTTTAAAGGTTGCAATGACTTAGATAAGGTAAAAGACAAAATAAAGAAAATTACGGATAAAGGAATACAGCGGATTTTGTTCCGACATTTAGAAGCAAACGATAATAATGCGGAACAAGCTTTCTCACCGGAAGGCATTGAAGAGATGAATAAGAACATCCTAACGCTGAATAATGGTAAATGGCATCAGCCTATTTATAAAGTACGTGTATATGAGAAAGCGGATAAATTCGCTGTTGGTCAGACAGGAAATAAATCGTCTAAGTTTGTAGAGGCGGCCAAGGGTACTAATCTGTTTTTTGCTGTTTACGAAACAGAGCAAGAAGATAAAGTGACAGGTAAAATGGTAAGAAAACGGACTTATGCAACTATTCCGCTAAATGTTGTTATTGACCGTCAAAAACAAGGTTTGTCTTCTGCGCCGGAAGATGAAAATGGCAATATGCCTAAGTTTGTGCTTTCACCAAATGATTTGGTATATGTACCAACAAAGGAAGAACTACAGAATGAACGTATAAATGAGCCTTTGGACAAGAGGCGTATATATAAGATGGTTAGTTGTACAGGAAATCAATGTTTTTTTATCCAGTCTTGCGCTGCTAATTCTATTTGGGATAAATATGAGTTTTCCGCTTTGAATAAAATGGAGAGGGCTATAACTGGTGAAATGATAAAAGAAATTTGCATTCCAATCAAAGTAGATCGTTTGGGAAATATAGTAAAATCATCATGATAAAGAAAACACTTTATTTTGGCAATCCCGCTTATCTGTCTTTGCGTAATGCCCAATTGGTTATTAAACTCCCGGAAGTGGAAAATAGCGTTTCACTTCCGGAAGCAATGAAACGTCAGTCGGAAGTTACCAAGCCGATAGAAGATTTGGGAGTGGTGGTATTGGATAATAAGCAAATCACAATAACTTCCGGTGCTATGGAAGCATTGCTGGAGAATAATTGTGCCCTTATCACTTGTGACAGTAAAAGTATGCCTGTTGGGCTGATGCTTCCACTTTATGGAAACACCACACAAAACGAGCGTTTTCGTAAACAATTGGATACCTCTTTGCCATTGAAAAAGCAGTTGTGGCAACAAACAATACAAGCCAAAATTAATAATCAAGCAACTGTTTTATCCGCCTGTACACGTGAGGAAGCAAAGTGTATGCGTATTTGGGCGAATGATGTCCGCAGTGGTGACCCGGACAATTTGGAAGCTCGTGCGGCAGCTTATTATTGGAAGACATTGTTTGCGGATGTGGATGGATTTACCCGCGACCGTGAGGGGATTCCTCCTAATAACCTTTTGAATTATGGTTATGCCATTCTTCGTGCAGTAGTAGCGCGTGGTTTGGTCACTAGTGGCTTGTTGCCTACCTTGGGTATTCATCACCATAACCGATACAATGCTTATTGTTTGGCGGATGATGTGATGGAACCTTATCGTCCATTTGTAGACAAGTTGGTATTCGAATTGTATAGGCAATATGGCGAAGCAGTTTCGTTGACTAAGGAAATAAAGGTTTCCCTGCTTTCCATTCCTACCCTTGAAGTGCGGATAGGTGGAAAGCGAAGTCCTCTGATGGTTGCTGTTGGGCAAACCACGGCGTCATTGTATAAGTGCTTTTCGGGTGAACTTCGTCGCATCGCATATCCGGAATTTTGATGGATCGTTTTAGTGAATATAGGGTTATGTGGGTGCTGGTTCTTTTTGATTTGCCTACGGAAACGAAAAAGGATAAAAAGGCTTATGCCGATTTCCGGAAGAACCTGCAACGCGATGGCTTTACCATGTTTCAGTTTTCCATTTATGTCCGCCATTGTGCCAGTAGTGAGAATGCGGCAGTACATATAAAAAGAGTTAAATCTTTCTTGCCGGACTATGGACAGGTCGGAATTATGTGTATTACCGACAAACAGTTCGGTCAGATAGAGCTGTTTTATGGGAAGAAACTCCAAGGGGTAAAGACTCCTGGACAACAGTTGGAACTCTTTTAGAACAAGAAATCCCGCTTATTAAGGCGGGATTTCTGTTGAAAACAACTTTCTTTTCTTTTTCTAAATGCGTTCCTAAATGATTGAAAATCAACTAAAAATGAATATTCAGTTGTTTTCGCTTGGGCAAAGATACTAATTTGAAAGCAAATCACAACTATTGAATAACTAGTGAGTAAATTCGGTGAGTTGTTTTCGCTTGGGCAAAGATACTAATTTGAAAGCAAATCACAACTTCATATCATTCAACTTCTTATGCTTAATGGTTGTTTTCGCTTGGGCAAAGATACTAATTTGAAAGCAAATCACAACTGAACGATCAATCCAACTAAGCTCCGGAGAGTTGTTTTCGCTTGGGCAAAGATACTAATTTGAAAGCAAATCACAACTATAGATAATGTTATCAG
>CASGED010000131.1 GCA_949300425.1 uncultured Bacteroides sp. | reverse complement strand
TCAACAATCCGGACCATCAGAACAATTTCGTGCAGACCTCCTTCAAGCTGACTCCGCACGTAGACCCCTACGCCTCGCAATACGACTTCCATCAAATGAACGACGGATGGTTCGTGCCCTCCATGCCCGACCTCAACCAGCGTAACCCGCACGTCATCCGTTACCTCATTCAGAACAGTTTCTGGTGGATAGAGTACGCGGGCATCGATGGCATCCGTATGGACACCTATCCTTACGCGGACTATGACGCCATGAGCCGCTGGATGAAGGAACTGAACGAAGAATATCCCAACTACAATACCGTGGGCGAAACGTGGGTCACCGAACCTGCCTACACCGCCTGGTGGCAAAAGGACTCCAAACTCTCCGCTCCGCGCAACAGTAACCTGAAGACGGTCATGGACTTCAGCTTCTTCGACAAGATAAACATCGCCAAGAACGAACAGACCGAGACATGGTTCAAGGGATTGGACCGGGTGTATAACAACTTCGTCTACGACTACCTCTATCCCAACCCCGCCAGCGTGCTCGCCTTCATTGAAAACCATGATACCGACCGTTTTCTGGGAGAGGGACAAAACTTTGCCCTGCTAAAACAAGCCACCACCCTGCTGCTTACCACCCGACGCATTCCGCAACTCTATTACGGTACGGAAATCCTGATGAACGGTGTCAAGTCCAAGAGCGACGGCTACGTGCGCAAGGACTTCCCCGGCGGATGGACAGGCGACAAGCAAAACGCCTTCACTCCCGAAGGACGCACACCGGAACAGAACGAGTGCTATAACTTCTACAAGACCATTCTTAACTGGCGCAAGGGCAACGACGTCATTGCCAAGGGCAGCATGACCCAGTTCATGGTGCAGAACGGTGTCTACGCCTACGCCCGTCAACACGAAGGAAAGACTGTCTTTGTGATGCTGAACGGTACGGACAGTGAGACAACCGTCCCCTTGAAGTTCTATCGGGAAATTCTGAAAGACGCCCGGCAAGGCCGCGACATCCTCAGCGGACGTACCATCTCCTTCGGTGAAGAGTTGAAAATGGCCGCACGCGAGTCGCTCGTTATCGAGTTGTGAAAATACGTAGAAATGCCTACCTTTGCCGACGCAATCAAATAAAGACCTGATTCATGGCGGACAATTACTTGGAAAGGAGGCGTGAGGACTACGAGGCACGCAAGGCGGCCTGGCTGAAAAGCAAGAAACGGAAGAGAGCATCTCATCCCGACGACGGGAGCGAGATGCTGCACTTCTTTACCACCTCTACCGAAGGCAGCGAACTTCCGGTGAAATTCACTAATCCGTTTGACTACCAGCCTCATCCGCTCTGCATCCTGGCGGCAGGGGAAGTGCAGCGATATCTGGCGGAACAGGCTGAGTGGAAAGAGGAATTGGATAAAGGCAAAATGTTCGGCGTGCTGGTGGTGCGCACACGGGAAGGCCGTTTGGGCTTTCTGGCCGCCTTCTCCGGTACGTTGAACGGCACCAACCGTCTGCCCTACTTCGTCCCGCCCGTTTACGATTTGCTTCAACCGGGCAGTTTCTTTAAAGAAGAAGAAAAGAATATCTCCGACATCAACGCACGCATCCGCACGCTGGAAACGGATGAAGCCTACCTCCATCTGCAAGCCGAAGCCCAAGCTCTGCAACAAGAAGCCGGGCAAGCGTTAGCCCGCATGCGCGAAGACCTGAAAGCGGCCAAGGCACGCAGACAAACCCAACGACAAGCGGGAGGACTTACGCCTGAGGAGGAAGCGACCCTGATACGCGAGAGCCAATTTCAGAAAGCCGAATACAAACGCGCCGAACGTGCCTGGGAAGCGCGTTGCCAGCCGGCTCAAAAAGCCTTGCTTCTCCAAGCCAAGCAAATAGAACAACTGAAAGCCGAACGCAAGCGCCGTTCGGCCGCCCTGCAAATGCGCCTCTTCTGGCACTTCCGCATGCTGAACGCACGGGGCGAAGCGAAGGACCTTTGCGAACTCTTTGCCGACACGCCCCAACGTACTCCGCCCGCAGGAGCCGGTGAATGCGCCGCCCCCAAACTGCTCCAACAAGCCTACCTGCATAAATGGAAGCCGCTCTGCATGGCCGAATTCTGGTGGGGACAATCGCCCAAGACCGAAATCAGGCACCATGGGCAATACTATCCGGCCTGCCGAAGCAAGTGCGCTCCCATCCTGAAGCACATGCTGCAAGGGCTGGAGGTGGACGAGGCGCATGCCACGACGCGCTCCCGCCAAGCCGCCCTGCTGCCCTTGCCCATCGTTTATGAAGATAAATGGATAGTCGTGGTGAACAAGCCCGCAGGGATGCTCTCCGTACCCGGCCGGGAAGACACAGACTCTGTACTCAGCCGGATGCAGGAACATCTGCCGGAAGCTGACGGTCCCATGGTGGTGCATCGGCTGGACATGGACACATCGGGGCTGATGCTGATAGCCAAATCGAAGGAGATACACAAAAAGCTGCAAGCCCAGTTTGAGACACGGGCCGTAGGGAAACGTTACATCGCGCTGTTGGAAGGGCTTGTGCCCGATGACCAAGGAGAAATCCGCCTGCCCCTGGCCCCCACTCCGCACGACCGTCCGCGTCAAGAGGTCAATTACGAGCGAGGCAAGGAAACCGTGACACGTTACGAGGTGTTAGAGCGTAAGGAGGGGCATACCCGCGTGGCTTTCTATCCACTCACGGGACGGACTCACCAATTGCGTGTACACGCCGCACACCCGGATGGATTGGGATGTCCCATCAGAGGCGACTTGCTTTACGGAAAGACAAAAGCCGATCGGCTCTACCTGCACGCCGAACAACTGGAGTTGACACATCCCGTCAGCGGGAGCAAGTTACACTTCTCTGCACCGGCGCCATTCTAAAAAACGCTACAGATTACGGATAACGTCATGACACATACACGCATCGAAGAAGAAAAGGACATCGTGGAAAAGATGATACGCCTGTATTGCCGGAGGAAAGAAAAGAATGCGGACTTATGTCCCTCATGCGAGGAATTGCTGGAGTACGCCCACGCCCGTTTGACGCATTGCCCCTTCGGTAAAGCCAAACCTACCTGCCGGCTTTGCCCCATCCATTGCTACAAGCGCGAAATGAAAGAGAGGATGCGTCAAGTCATGCGCTACGCCGGTCCGCGCATGTTGCTCTATCATCCTCTCATAGCCTTGCGGCATCTGTGGAGGGAATGCCTCGCCCCCAACCGTCCGCGTCTTAATTGTTGAAGTAATACAAGAATACGGCCACGCCCTCCAGCGCTTTCTTCTTCTCGCCTTCTATCTCGATGGCAAACTTGATTTCGGCCTTGGCCGTGCCACGCAAGTTGACCAGCGACACCATGTCGGCCACCAAACGGATGCTTTGGCCTGACAATACGGCCTGTCCGAAGCGCATCTTCTCGATGCCGTAATTTATCATCATCTTCAGGTTATTCACCTCTATAATCTGATTCCACAAATAAGGCAACATTGAAAGCGTAAGATAGCCATGAACAATGGTGCTCTTAAACGGGCTTTCCGCTTTGGCGCGCTCCGTGTCCACGTGTATCCACTGATGATCCAACGTAGCGTCGGCAAACAGATTGATACGCTCCTGCGGAATCTGCACATACTCCGACACGCCTATGCGCTGCCCTACCAGTTTTTCAAAATCCTCATACGAATTAACCACAACTTTTTCCATATTCTATTCCTATTAAACATTAAAATATTCCTGTTTTCGGAAAGCAAATATCGGACTTTCTCAAGAAATCACAAAGAAATTAATCAAACATTATAAGCCGCTTAGGACAGATTTGCCTATATTTGCGGCAAATTGATAAGATAAACTTGATAGAAACCCATGAATATCCGACAAAATCCTATAGCTATTATCATTGGCGCAACCTCGGGCATCGGGCTGGAAGTAGCCAGACTATTGGCAGGCAGAGGCTGGAAACTCGGCATTGCCGGACGCCGCGAGGAGAAGTTGCGACATTTTCAAGCACAACATCCGGGACAAGTAGAGATACAGCCTTTGGACGTGACCCAAGAGGATGCTCCCCAACAAATGCGTACACTTATCGGCCGCACAGGCGGCATGGACGTATTCTTGCTGGCCGCCGGCATAGGTTCGCAAAATCCCGACCTGCGAACAGACACCGAACTAAATACGGCAGCAACCAATGTCGACGGCTTCATCCGGATGATTACCACGGCATTCGATTACTTCAAGCAGCATGACGGTGGCCACATAGCCGTCATCAGTTCCATTGCCGGCACCAAAGGATTGGGCATCGCCCCCGCCTATTCGGCCACCAAACGCTTTCAGAACACCTACATCGAGGCTTTGACCCAACTGGCACACATGCAGAAACTTGCCATCCGCTTCACCGACATCCGTCCCGGATTTGTGGACACGGACTTGCTGAAAGGAGGGAAGTACCCAATGCTGATGCGGGCGGACAAAGTAGCGGCCCGCATCGTGAAAGCCATCGAACGGCAGGAACGTATAGTCATCATCGACGGACGCTACCGCCTATTAGTGTTCTTTTGGCGACTGATTCCCCGCCGTATTTGGGAACGACTATCCATACATAACTAAACACATCCATTAATATGAATAAGAAATTTATCCGCCCCGTACTGACCACCACCCTCACCTTGTGTGTGGGCGTCTCTTTGCCTTTCCTGCTCGGAAACGCCTGTTTCAATTCCCAACAAGACACCGTGCGCAACGATGTATCCCATTTGACGGCCTCCCCTTCCGTGCCCCTGGAAATCACCTTCGCCGGACAAACCATCCGTCTGGACCGCTACGACTACCGCGAGCGCATGGACCGCGAACTGCTCTCGTTCACTTACATGCACTCCACCACGATGCTATCTATCAAACGTGCCAACCGCTACTTCCCCGTCATCGAGCCGATACTGAAAGCCAACGGCATACCGGACGATTTCAAGTACCTGGCCGTCATCGAAAGCGGGCTGAACCACCTGGCCAAGTCTCCCGCCGGAGCCGCCGGCATGTGGCAGTTCATGCAAAGCACCGGACGCGAATACGGCTTGGAGGTAAACCAGAACATTGACGAGCGTTACCACATCGAGAAAGCCACCCGCGCTGCCTGCCGCTACCTGAAGGATTCATACGAACGCTACGGCAATTGGCTCAGCGTGGCTGCTGCCTACAACGCCGGACAAGCCCGCATCAGTTCGCAGTTGCAAAAACAGATGGCCGCCCACGCCGCCGACCTTTGGCTGGTAGAGGAGACCTCGCGCTACATGTTCCGCCTGCTTGCCGCCAAGGCCGTGCTCAGCGACCCCAGGCGTTACGGCTTCATCCTCCGCAGCGAACAACTCTACCCGCCCATTGCCTGCGCCACGGACACCGTGACCACAGGCATTGACAACCTCGCCTCTTATGCCAAGCAGAAAGGCATCACCTACGCCCAACTGAAAGACTTTAACCCCTGGCTGCGCTCCACCTTCCTGCAAAACCGCAGCAGACGTACCTACATCCTGAAGCTACCCACCCGCGAAGGCATGTATTACGCCCCCCAAAAAACGAAGGCTTACCGGAAGGAATGGGTGACTGACTAAGCTATACCCCACTCTCCGTCAATATCACCCCGTCCATCATGCGGACAATGCGGCGTGCCTCACGGGCGTTCTCTTCGGAGTGAGTTACCATCACGATGGTAGCTCCCTCGGCGTTCAGTTCCTTCAGCAAGGACATCACTTCGGCACCATTGGCAGAATCCAGGTTACCCGTCGGCTCGTCGGCCAGGATGATACGCGGATTGGTCACAATGGCACGGGCAATGGCCACACGCTGTTGCTGACCGCCGCTAAGCTGCTGGGGATAGTGCTCCGTGCGGTGGGCTATCTGCATACGTTCCAACGCACGGTTGACACGCTCCTCCCGTTCCCGTGCGCCAACTCCGGCATAGAGCAAGGGAAGTTCCACGTTCTCGAATACGGTCAACTCATCTATCAGGTTGAAACTCTGGAAGACAAAGCCCAAGTTGCCGTTGCGCAAGTCGGTACGCTCGTTTTCCTTCCAGCGGGACACTTCCTGCCCCATGAACCACAGTTCGCCCGACGTAGGGTTATCCAACAGCCCGATGACATTGAGCAATGTAGACTTGCCACAGCCCGAAGGGCCCATGATGGCCACAAACTCGCCTTCGCGTATGGCAAGATTCACTTCGTTCAACGCCGTTGTCTGCACGCTTTCCGTGCGGAATATCTTTGACAGCTTTACTGTCCGTATCAAATAGTTCTCTTGATTTTCCATCTCACGTTCTATAATTTATTATTTTAATAATCAGCGAATTAATAAATCCGGTATTCTAACTTAAAAAAAGATGGTATGTGAAGGCGGATAACATTTAATGTAATGGCTCGGCACATTAAATGTAATGCACCTGCACATTTAATGTCGTCGGCCTGCACATACAGTCTTTTTTCTTCATACATAAAATTTTACTCGTAACGCAACGACTCCACCGGATTTTGCGAAGCCTTGTGCCACGTCTGCCCGATGACCGTCAGCAGCGTGATAGCCGCAATCAGCACGCCCGCCAGCAGGAAGAGCCACCAACTGATGGGCGTCTGGTAAGCGAACTCGCTCAGCCAACGGCTCATCAGCACATAGCCCAACGGACAAGCCACCACGAAGGCAATGCCCACCCACACCAAGTATTCGCGGCAGAACATGCGCACGATGCGGTCCGAGTGCGCCCCGTTCACCTTGCGGATGCCTATCTCCTTGGTGCGCTGCTCTGCGGAGAGGGCCACCAAGCCGAACACGCCCATCAGCGCAATGACAATGGCCAGCACGGTGAAGAACAGCAGCATCCGGCTCTGCTGACGTTCGCGGGCATAGTTCTGGTTCAACTTGTCGGAGAAGAACTGGTAATTGAACTCCTTGATAAACGTATTGTCACGCTGGGCGAACTCCTCAAATTTCTCTTTGATGAAAGCAATAGTCTGCTGCCGATGTTCAGGAGCGATTTTTATATAAAGATAAGTCAACGCCTCCGGACTATACCAAATATAGGCAGGCTTTATCTTCTCGCGCATAGACTGGAAGTTGAAGTCTTTCACCACGCCCACAATGCGCAACGAAATGCCCCACTGCAAACGGATTTCCATGCCGATGGGGTCGGCCACCTTCATGGCACGCCAGGCCGCCTCGTTGATGACGGTGGTCTTGGACTTGTCCGAATTCCAATAATTGCCAAAGTCCGCATCCATCAGTTCGCCCTTTATCAGCTTCATGCCGAAGGTCTTGACGAAATCGCCGTCTGCCCACAACTGCACCATGTGCAGGGAGTCGGTGCGTCCGTCCATGTCTGTCCACTCCACCCTATTTCCATCTTTATAATCGGTATCCTCGCCGAAACTCTCGATGGGCGAAGACATGGAGACTCCTTTGATGTCGGGGTTGCGGAGCAGTTCCTGCTTGAACTCGCCTACGTTGTACCACAGGCTGGTATAGATGGACACGATGTTCTCCTTGTCCAGTCCCATGTCCTTGTTCTGCATATAATGAAGTTGCTTGAAGACGATACCCGTCATCAGTATCAGCACCAAGGCGATGACAAACTGCACGCACACCAATCCGCGTATCAGCCCGCCCTTGCGTCCCGTCTTCCTTCCCCCCTTGAAGGCCAGCAACGGATTAATGGAAGACAGATAGAAAGCCGGATAGCTGCCCGCCAGGCAACCTACACCGATAATGCCCAACACAATGAATGCGATGACACTCCAACTGAAGGAAAGAGTCAGCTCGGTATTCATCAGCCGGTTGAACATAGGAAGCGCCAGTTCCGTCAACGACAATGCCAGCAGAAGCGAAATGGCCGCCTGCACCATGCCTTCGGAGAGGAACTGCCCGATGAGCGTCCGCCGCTTGGCACCCGTCACCTTGCGCACACCAATCTCCTTGTAGCGCAACGAGGCACGGGCGGTAGAGAGCGTCGTGAAGTTGAATGCCCCCATGAAGATGATGAGCACCGCCAAGGCGATGAACAGGTAGACCGTCGCCAGATTGCCGTGGTTCTCTACCTGCGGATCGGCAAAGCGGGTATGCAAGTGAATGTCGTGCAGGGGCTGGAAGTTAAGCAGTACCTTCTCACCACGATTGGCAAGCAGGCGGCTCATCTCCTGCGCCTCGCCACGGGACATGACCGATTTCTCTTTCATCTTGACATACACATGCATCCGCTCCGTAAATCTGTCCCAATCAGTAATTGCCAAGCCAGAACCATACGCCTCCATCGTCATGGCCATCTCAAACTGGATATGGCTTTTCCGGGGTACATCTACTACGGCCACTACGGTATGAACATTATTGATATGCGAACCAAATGAATAGGTCAGCTTCTTACCAACGGCGGAGGAAGCGCCAAAGAACTTACGGGCAAGCTCTTCCGAGATGACCACATTCCCCGGGTTGTCATTCATACGTAGCGGGTCACCCTCCACGACCGGGAAAGAGAAGAAACGGAAGAAAGTACTGTCCACGTAGGCCTCTTCGACCGAAATCTTTTTCCCGTCTTCCGATTCATACGAATGCAGGTCGCCGTACTTGATGACCGTAGCGTCTCCCACCTGCGGGAAGCTCCGCCGGAAGTCCATCGCCAGCGTGCGTGGCATGTTGGGCGACTCTTTGATTTCACCACTTGCCTCCCGCGTCAGTCCCGTCACCCGGTAGATGCGGTCACCGTCGCGGAAGCAATCGTCATACGTCAGTTCGTCCACCACCCACAGATAGATGAGAAATGCCGCCGTCAGCCCGATGACAAACCCCAGGATGTTGAGGGAGGAGAACAGCAGGCTCCGCCTGATAAGCCGGAGCGCCATCTTCAAATAATGTTTCAGCATATTGTTTCTGTATTTATTCATTTAAGCATCATGACCACAACCTCTTTATCTTTCAACGCCTGGACGGCAGCCACGTCCGGGAACAATTTTTTCAACTGTTTTCCTCTATAAAGCATGTAGGCATGCCCATCCGCTATGCTCGTTGGGAATCCGTGGAAAGATTTGCCTTCGTATTCCAACGGGAAATCCGCCACCGCATCCTCGTCTTCATATTTAAGAAATGGTAAAGAGAAGCTTTCGCCCGTCTGCTTGTCATATATAAGCGTATAGTCTTTCCAGGTAGGGGATTTCTTCCCCGAGGCGTTATCCTGTCCTTCTGACAATCTTATGATAAGGTACCGGGGAGTTTCCAGTACACGGCTCAGCAACCAATAGCCCGCCAGGCTGTTCGATACACTTTCTACCACGTATTGACCCGTAGGGCGTTTCAATCCGCCAAAGTCGAACCGCCAAACAGCCCTCAACGTAGAAACGTCCTCTAACTCATAAACCGTATCATCGTACGCCATACGGATGCGCAACTTTCCTCCATTATAATAGATGTTACTGCCTTCCGGATTTCGATATGCCTTTGTCGGTTTGTAGTCTTTCGCGTTGTTCACTACAAAGCGGCACAACGTATCCCCCCTCAAACCGAAAGTATAAACCCGTGAAGAGAATGGCTCACGGCAGAAGAATCCGTTGTCTATGACAGAAAAGTCTTCGCTTCTCTTTATGGGCAAAAGACTCACTAAATCTTCTCCCGACCAGACCTTTGTGCTGTTCCGGAAATCTTCCCAAGGTATATTGGTCACGTAGTTTCCCAACTTAACGCTACTGAAAACAGCCCGGAACAGGTGATTCTGCCTGTCATGCCTTCCACTCGCCATGATAGCCTTTCGATTCATGGAATATCCTTTAGCCATTTCTTTAATATCCACATCGTTCCGGTAGAGTTGCTTCACCAACCGGAAGTCTTTGTCCAGCAGGAACAAGCCATCCGCCGCCTGCATCACCCATTCATTTTCCACTTGCAACAGAACGGGAGACGGCATAGCTTCCACCCCCGTGGCATACAGCACGGGCGTGCCCAACTCATTCGGCTTCAACGCCCGCACGTTCTTCAGCGCGGCGGCCACATCAATGGTCTTTGCCCCGGCGGTCACTATCTTCGCCTGATACTTGATGCCTGCCGGCGGACGATAGTCGGCGGCAAAGGTGTCTATACTTGCGGCACGCTCCTTGCGAACCGCCTCCTCTTGTGCGGCCTGCTTCTTCAGTTCGGCGGCCGCTTCTTCCTTGCTCATGCCCGGACGGCGGTTGCCGCAGGACATCAACAGGAGCAAGGAGACAGCTAAAACATAATTCTTATTCATATCGTAATCATCAGTTAATCCTCATGAAACCGTCACTTGACCCTGTTGACTGACGGACTTGATGAGGCATCATGTACGATGATGGTAGTCATCATTGCCGATGATGATAGCCATCATTGCCGATGATGCTATCCCGAGTCCGTCAGTCAACGCCCTTCACTCCCACCTTCAAGCGCGTCAAGGGTGGCAGGCAAGCTCACTAAAGAATACACAAGAAGCGTACCAAAACGGCATTGCGCTAAGGGACAGGAATTTAAGAAGAAGGGAGGGGAAGAAAAATGTACGAAATCGTACACCTGCCGCACACTTTCGCGCAAGGTTTATTCGGGAAGAATGCGTACCTTTGTCCGCATGAAACAAGGAAAGATACTCATCGTAGACGATAATCCGGACATCCTCTTCACGCTGAAGATGTTGCTCCGTCCCTTGGCGGGGCAGATTACGACGCTGGACGACCCGCGCGAGATGCTCCCCCTGCTCTCACGCACGCGGCATGACGTCATCCTGCTGGACATGAACTTCAGGCATGACGCGGTGAGCGGACGCGAAGGCTTCGCCTGGCTGGAGGAGATACTGAAGCTGGACGCGCAGGCCACCGTCATCTTCATCACCGCCTACGGGGACATGGAGAAGGCGGTGCAGGCCATCAAGCGGGGCGCCACGGACTTCATCCCCAAGCCTTGGGAGAACGAGAAACTGATAGCCACCGTGTCCGCCGCCCTCAGACTGAGCCTGGACAAGCAGAAGTCCTCCGGTCAGCCCAAGGCGCAGGCGGAAAAGCCCGCTCCCCGGCCATCCTTGGAGGAGGCGGTGACTGTGCTTGGCGAATCGCCCGCCTTTCTTTCGCTCTTGCGGACGCTGCGCCAATGCTCTGACACAGACGCCAACCTGCTCCTCCTGGGCGAGAACGGCACGGGCAAGGATCTGCTGGCGCGATATGCCTGCCAATCCTCTTCCCGCCGGGACAAACCGTACATCTCCATCGACTTGGGGAGCATCCCCGACACGCTGTTCGAGAGCGAGCTCTTCGGCTACGAGCGGGGCGCCTTCACCGATGCCCGCCGCAGCAAGCCCGGACGGCTGGAGTCCGCACAGGGCGGCACGCTCTTCCTGAACGAGATAGGCAACCTCAGCCTGCCCCTGCAAGCCAAGCTGCTCTCCGTCATCGAGCAACGCCGTGCCTCGCGCTTAGGCTCCACGTCGAGTTATCCCGTGGACGTGCGCCTCATTTGCGCCACCAACGCCGACCTCTACGCCGCGGCCGAACGCCGGGAGTTCCGCCAGGACCTGCTCTACCGCATCAACACCATCGAACTGCGCATCCCTCCCCTGCGCGAACGGGGCGACGACCTCTTCCTGCTGGCCGACGCTTTCCTTGCCCGCTATCGCGAGAAGTATCAGAAAGAAGTAAAGGGCTTCACCCGCGAGGCGCGCCGCCAGATGCAACTCTACCCCTGGCCGGGCAACGTGCGCGAGTTGGAACACGCCGTGGAACGGGCGGTCATCCTCTCCTCCGGTCCCCAACTGACGGCGCAGGACTTCTCGTTCCTCCATCGCCATCAGCCCGAAACGATGCACGTCAGGGAGCGTTATAACCTGGAGCGCATTGAGCGGGAAAACATCGAGGAAGTATTGCGCCTCTGCCAAGGCAACATCACCCTGGCGGCGGAGATGCTGGGCATCACCCGCACTTCACTCTACCGCCGCATCGAGAAGTTCGGACTATGAAGAAGATACACGACTATACACCCGTAGGGCTGGCTATTGCCTTGTTCCTCGCTTGCTTGGCCACCGCCGGATGCGCCGTAAACGGGTATTACGTCAGCATGGGCATTGCCCTCCTGCTGGCGGCGGGATGCGTCGGAGGCATCTACGCCTACACGAAACGGACTTCCCGCCTGATGAAGCAATTTGTCCGGGCCGTGCGCTACTCCGAGTTTCCCGAAGCCTTCAACCCGAAGCAACTCAACGGAGTATCCCCCGAACTGCTGGTTGAGATGCAAGAAGCCCTCTCCGCCTACCGCAACGACCTGCAAAAGCGGGAAAGCCGCCTGCAATATTTCCGTGCGTTGGCCGAGCACATCGACACCGCCATCCTGGTCTATACGCCCGACGGGGCTTTGGAGTGGATGAACCGCTCGGCCGCCCGGCTCGTATCATCGGCCATCGACGAAAGCCACTCCGAAACCTACGTGCTCCGTGCGCCCAAGACGCTTGCCGATTTGCGTTACCTGCATCCCGAACTGCCCGAACGCCTGCGGAAGCTCACGCCCGGACAACTGGACATCGTGCAAATAGCCCACCGGGGAGAGGAGCCTACCCAACTGGCCCTGTCGGGCATGAGCTTCGTCCTGCAAGGCCATCGCCTCCTGATAGCCAGTCTGAAGAACATCTACAGCGCCTTGGACACGCAGGAGACCGAATCCTGGCAGAAGCTGCTGCGGGTGCTGACGCACGAGATTATGAATTCCCTCACACCGATTGTTTCCCTGGCCGAACTGCTGGACACGCAGATAGCGCAAACGGAAAGTCTGACGGAAGAGAAAGCGGACATGCGCCAGATGCTCCAAACCATTGCCCGGCGGGGAAAGTCGCTCACCCACTTCGTCAACAGCTATCGGGAAGTGACGCACCTGCCTCCGCCCCAACTCCAACTGCACAACGCCGCCGACTTGCTGAACGATGTCGCCCGCCTGATGCAAGCGTCCGTCTCCATCCGCACGGCCTGTCCTCCGGCGCCCCTCCGGCTCATCGCGGACAAAGGTCAGATAGAGCAAGTGCTGATAAACTTCGTAAAGAACGCGGTAGAGAACAACGCCCGGCACCTCACCTTATCGGCAGGCGTCACCACCGGAGGCCGCCCTTACCTGCGTTGCGAAGACGACGGCACGGGCATCGAGCCGGATGTGCTGCAACACATCTTCGTGCCTTTCTTCACCACCAAGCCGAACGGCTCGGGCATCGGCCTCACGCTGGCCCGTCAAATTATGCACCGGCATCACGGAAGCATTGACGTGCAATCTACTCCCGGCAAAGGAAGCACATTCACTTTGCTATTCCCTTATCCGGCATAATCGAAGAAAAACGTTATCTTTGCCCCACGAACTTAAAATGGATTTCCACCATGAAACGCAAAAAGACTTTGTTGTTATCAGCCATCGTTGTTGTATTACTTATCGTAAGTTATGCCTCCCTGCCTTACTATGCCCGCCAGGCACTGATACACCTGATGCCCGTCATTGACGATTTGGAAACCTTCCACCGCGACACCGTGCGCCACGACCCCACCGATGTATGGCATTGGCCCCATGCCGCGAACTACAACCGCTATCAGTTGGGAACCAATGACGCACGCTACATAGACAGCCTGCACACGGTGGCCTTCCTTGTCATCCGTCACGACAGCATCCTGTATGAAAGCTACCGGGATGGGTGGGACGATACACGGACATCCAACATCTACTCCGCCACCAAGACCATTGTGGGCATGTTGGTGGGCATCGCCTTGGACGAAGGCAAGATACACAGCTTGGACGACCCCGTTTCCCGCTATATACCTATATATAACAAAGGCAGGCAAGCCGATGTGACCCTCCGCCACCTGCTCACCATGAGCGGAGGCATGGCGTGGGACGAAGCCTACGCCTCGCTTTTCTCCGTCACTACGCATGGATACTATGGCAACGACCTGTATGAGTTAGTCACCGGATTGGACGTGGTGGACGAACCGGGCGTGCAATTCTCCTACCGGAGCGGGGAAACACAGCTATTGGCTTTCGTGCTGGAAGCCGCCACGGGACAGACATTAAGCCAATATGCGGAAGAGAAGTTATGGCGAGCCATGCAGGCCGAACGGGACGCCTACTGGCTGCTGGATAAGGAAAACGGAGACGAAAAGGCATTCTGCTGCTTCCACACCACGGCGCGCGACGTTGCCCGCCTCGGTAGGCTGATGTTGAACCGGGGACGGTGGGACGACCGACAACTGGTGCCGGAAGCCTATATGGATGAAATGATGTGCCCCGCCTCCTACTTGAAAGACCAATGGGGCAAAGATTCGCTCAGCTATTACGGCCTCCAGACGTGGATAATGGATTACCGGGGCGAACGAATTCCCTGCATGAGGGGCATGTTGGGACAATACGTCTTCGCCATCCCTTCGCAGGATGCCATCGTGGTGCGCTTGGGGCGCAAACGGCACGATGTGTACGATGGGGCTTTGACCGTTGACATGACGCGCTATTTGGAGATTGCCTTCAAAATCATTGACTCTGCAGCGTATCCACCCGTGGCTCTAACCGAGTAGAATCGGCGTACGTACGAAGCGCTTCCAACGTCCGAGCACGACGTTTACGCGCTTTTACCTTCCAAAAACCTTTCTCAGGCATGAGACTATAACCGGAGGGACGTCCCACGAAACTCCATCCATAGACCATGTGACTGCCCGTCTGCCCCACCGGAGCATAACGCAACCCGGTGGCTTCTATCTGCTCCAACGACTCCCGCGGACCGACATCAAGCGGAGACTTTGCCCAGTTTGAATAGACAGTCAGGGTCTTTAGTTCGTAGAAGGAATCGCCCCGCCAGGTGTTTTCGTCCACATCAATCTTACGTTGGCGCACGGGATCCCAATTGTAAGGTGTATTGGCCGTGTAGGGAAACAAGGTCAGCTTTATCTTTCGGGGATGAATGCCGTCAACAGCCGGAAGCGTTTCATCTATCTCCAGCCACGGCTTCTCTTCCGCCACTTTTGGAGAGCCCATCACACGGTTCAATTCATCCAACGCATCGGGATTCAGCTTGATTTCGCCTTCCTGCCTGAGCAACCGATGCAGCCGCAAGGAGTCTTCCTTCGTCCAGTTTTGAGCATAGAGCGGAAAGGCTGCCAAGCATAACAGCCCTACAAAGATAGTATATCGGCTCATAAATTTACCACCACATATATCCACTGCCACACAAGGGCTCGTCGAAACAAGGGTCTATAGTCCACATGGTACGCGGGTACTTCCGGTTCTCCCACCAATCGCGATAGCGGGCTACCGCATCAAGCACTTCCTCGTCGGACAAGAAATAAATCCCCTCATAGTCTTCGGCATCCGTCCGAACCATCTTGCAACCCATGGAAGCCGGATGGCCTAGTCGAATGGTTTCCACCGTCCACAAAATACATTCACCTAAACGAAGTTTACCGCCTGGCGAATAGGAAACAGCCGCCAAAGGGAAAGAAGGAATCTCGCGCATGTCATCCGCATATTCCAAAAGTTCTCCAATATCTTCTTGCTCAAACTTGGGTATAGGATTCAATCCCTCAGAAGTTTGAACTACGTAGTGCCCGGACTTCAACTGGTTTACAAACAATTTCACGTCCGGGTGGTTGTAGTCGAGAACTTCCTCGGTGCAAGACGCAAACGCTAAAACGAACAGGCAGCACGCCAGCCAGCGATATAGGGTAGAAAGAATAATCATACTGTATTTTCCATTATAAAAAGATTAGTAAACCATACGCACGCCACACAACAGATTCAAATTCGTAGGCCGCTCCGTACGCAAAGAGCGTGTGGACGAATCGGTGTCAAAATGATGACTTACCGTGGGCTCGGCAAAGAACGCAATACGGTCGGTCAGCTTATATCGGACGCCCAATCCGGTAGCTACAGACAGCTGCACCGGTTCGACACTGAAACTATTGTCCGCAGCGCCGGCCACACACTTCTCAACCGCTCCTCCCGCCGTTGCATAAAAATCGAACTTATCATTGCCAGCCAACAACACATCCAGTTTGACCGGAATGGCCAACGTATGCAACGTACGTCTATCTTTCCTTTGCGAAACATCGTGCAAGACATTGTATTGCAAACCAGCTTCTAACGCCAAACGTTTGTTCAACCTGCGCTCTACTTGGACACCTGCCGTGAAGGGCATCCGATAATCGCCCTTTGGCAATGCGGTACCTATATAAGGTTTAATGGCCCAGTCGCGCGATTTTAAAGGAGAATCGGCGTTGGCCTTTTCATTTCTTTTTTCATTGGAAACCGTTCCGGCATCATGCCTGTCAGAGACAGTTGTAGCAACTTCATTCCTCGTTTGTACATATTTCGAAGGGCGTTTACCATCCCTACGCCCGCCATAGACTTGCTGACTTACGGTAATAGAAAAATGAACCGACATGGTTTGCGATTCAGTAGAAGATGTTTGAGCCGTTACGTTTCCCGACTGCCGGTTTGACGCAGGTGAAGGAGATGTAGGCTCAGCTTGTTGAACAACAGGAAATGTTTCTTCTGTCCGGTCGCCGTCCAACATTGTTTCGGGGATAAATGCAGCCGTCGGAGCAAAAGCCTGCTCCCTCACTTCCGGAGATGACAGGAACCAATAAGCCGCTGAAGCTACTCCCAACACCAACGCCACTGAGGCTGCGACCGCTATGCGCGAAACCGTAGGAGACAACCAGAAACGTTTGCCCACACTATATTCGGCCACGCTCAAATCCCGTTGCAGATCCTCCCAGAATTCCTGACGTACAGGCATCTCCGAGTGTTCCAATCGGCTGCGGAACAATCCGTTTATTCCATCATTTTCTTTCATGCTCATTATATTCTTGAATTTTTTTTGCTAACAAACACTTGGCCCTATGCAATTGTGAGGTGGAAGAATGCTCCTTGATATGAAGAAGTTCGGCAATTTCCTTATGCGACTTCTCCTCAAACACATAGAGGTTGAACACCGTCCGGCAACCATCCGGCAACTCGGCCACAAACTTCATCAGCACTTCTTCCGAAAGCCGGCTTCCGCTCTCCACCACCGATGACTCGTCCGCAACGTCCGGCAACTGGTCTTCTCCCACCAACAATTGCGCAAACCGTTGCTTGCGACGCAAATAATCTATCGCCTGGCTCATCATCACCTTCGTCATCCATGAAACCAACGAACATTCGCCCCGATAGGTAAAATGCGTGAATATCTTGATAAAACCATCGTGCAAGACATCGTAAGCCTCGTCCTCATTACCCGTATAACGGTAACACACCGCCAGCATACGCCCGGAAAACAGCGTGTACAACGCCTTACGGGCATCGTTTTTCCCTGCCCGACATCCTTCTATCAGTTCTATTTCGTTTTCCAAAGCTCTGCTTTTAATACAGGCACATCAGTGCGCCTTTTTTATCCTTTAGACGCAACAAATCAAGAAATGCTGCAAGCCCAAGTATAAAATGATGTTAAAAAGAAAAGGGGAATAACATTAGTGATGAAAAAAAGCGGATAATGCGGAATCTATTTTGATTACATCCGCAAAATCCGCTCTATCTACATCCAATCTAATATCGTTCACATACCAGTCAATCAGCAAGCCTTAAAGCTCATATCCAATCCTCTGACCGAATGGGTCAAGGCGCCTACGGAAATAAAGTCTACGCCACATTCAGCATAATCGCGCAACGTGTCGAACGTGATACCGCCTGACGATTCCGTCTCGTAACGCCCGCCGACCATCTCTACCGCTTTCTTTGTCAGTTCCGGCGTAAAGTTGTCGAACATGATGCGATCCACACCGCCCAAGTCGAGCACTTGTTGCAATTCGTCCAAATTACGCACTTCTATTTCTATCTTCAAGTTCTTGCCTTTGGCCTTGCAATACTCCTTGGCACGGGTAATGGCCTTGTCAATACCTCCGGCAAAATCTACATGATTATCTTTCAGCAGAATCATATCAAACAAACCGATGCGATGGTTTGCGCCTCCGCCTATCTTCACCGCCATCTTCTCCAGAATACGCATACCCGGCGTAGTCTTGCGGGTATCCAGTACCTTTGTATGAGTGCCCTTCAACCGTTCGGCATACTTGTGTGTCATCGTGGCGATGCCGCTCATACGCTGCATGATGTTCAGCATTAACCGTTCGGTCTGCAGCAGTGACTGCACTTTGCCTTCCACTACCATCGGTACGTCTCCCGGTTTCACTTCCGTCCCGTCTTCCATATATACGGTCACTTTCATCGTAGGGTCAAAGCGACGGAACACTTCCTTGGCCACCTCAATACCCGCCAAAATGCCCGGTTCCTTTATCAACAACTTCGACTTGCCCATGGCCGTCTCGGGAATGCATGAAAGAGTGGTGTGGTCACCATCACCTATATCTTCCGCAAAGGCCAAATCTATCAGCCTGTCAATCAATTCTTGTTCTTTAGTCATTTGTCTTCTCTATTCTAATTCGATGTATCAAATAGTTGTCTCCAATTCTCTTCAAATAACAATTCACCCGGTAACTGCCAGTTGAAGTATGCAGCGTGCCCACAATAAAAGCCGATTCATCCCGCTTGCCTTTGTGGTTTACATCAAACTTCTTCACCTTGTTGGCAATAAAGAAAGTCCGCATGGCAGCCTCCACATTGGCCCGCTTCGTCACTTCGGCTTCTTTACCCACAAGCATCAGGTTCACTTCATCGTGCATATACTTTCCCAACGCCTGCGAGTTGCCTTCCTGAAAAGCCGTTGCCAGTCCGCCCGGCATATCCTGAGCCATCAGCGAAACCACGCCAATGAGCAACACTGACCACAAAACGAATAACCGTTTCTTCATATATAAGCAGTTTTACTTTCGCAAAGATAAGCATTTAGTCCAAAATACGACAAAAACATATCTTTTTTTTAGCTATAAGGTAAAATTATCGGTATCCACGAAGGAATACAGCGTCTAATGAACGATTCAGGTTAGAACGAATCTTGTCTTACCCCTCTCATCGTCAGACTGATGCGTTTTCGGTCTTTGTCTACCTGCAACACTTTGACCCGCACGTGCTGGTGGATGGACACCACTTCAGCAGGGTCGCTCACGTAGCGGTCGGCCAATTGAGATAGATGGATGAGACCGTTTTCCTTAATGCCGATGTCGACAAAGGCGCCAAAGTTGGTGATGTTTCCGACGATGCCGGCAAGTTCCATGCCTTCGGCGAGATCATCTATGGTATGCACGTCAGGGGCGAACTCAAAAACTTTGATTGGGCCGCGCGGGTCACGGCCTGGCTTATCCAGTTCTTGCAGAATATCTTTCAAGGTCGGCATTCCGACCGTATCGGTGACATAGCGTTCGGGCTTGATGCGAAGGCGCATTTCTTTGTTGGCAATCAATTCACTTACGGTACATCCCAAGTCGCACGCCATTTGCTCCACGATGCCATAACTCTCGGGATGCACGGCTGTATTGTCCAACGGATTCGTCCCGTTCGCTATCCGGAGGAAGCCCGCACATTGCTCAAAAGCCTTGGCGCCCATACGGGGAACTTTCAGTAATTCTTTACGGGAGGTGAAAGCGCCATGCTCGGCACGATAGTCCACAATGTTTTGCGCCAACTGCGGACCTAAACCGGAAACATAGGTCAACAGATAACTGCTGGCGGTATTCAGATTAACACCGACTAAATTCACACAACTTTCTACCGTTTGGTCCAACGATTTCTTCAACTTGCCCTGGTCTACATCGTGCTGGTATTGTCCTACCCCGATGGATTTCGGGTCAATCTTCACCAACTCGGCCAAGGGGTCCATCAGCCGGCGCGCGATGGACACGGCACCACGCACGGTGACGTCATAATCGGGAAACTCCTCACGCGCCAACTTGGAGGCGGAGTAGACGGATGCGCCTTGCTCACTCACCACAAATACTTGCACATCCCGGTCGAAGCGCATTTTCTTCAAGAATTCTTCCGTCTCCCGACTGGCCGTCCCGTTGCCAATGGCGATGGCTTCTACCTTGTATGCCTCTACCATCTTCTGCAACTTCTGCCAAGCCTCTTTAGGCTTGCTTACAGGCGGATGCGGATAGATATTCTCGTTGTGCAACAAGTTGCCTTGCGCGTCGAGGCACACCACCTTGCACCCTGTTCGGAAACCGGGGTCGATGCCCATGACACGTTTTTGTCCCAAGGGGGGAGCCAATAACAACTGGCGCAGGTTAGAGACGAAAACCCGGATGGCTTCGTCATCGGCCCGTTCCTTACTCAATGCGGCAAACTCGGTTTCGATAGAAGGTTTCAGCAGGCGTTTGTAAGCATCGTGCACGGCATCCGTCACGTAGTGACTACTAGTATTGTTTCCCCGCACGAATTGTCTTTCCAGTCGTCCGACACAATCTTCGTCGTCCGGACTGATACTGACCCTCAACAGACCTTCAGCCTCCCCCCGGCGCATGGCTAACAGCCGATGGGAACTGCACCGTTTCAAAGGGTCGGAAGCCTGAAAGTAATCCCGGTATTTGTCCGCCTCCTCTTCTTTCCCTTTGATAACCTTCGCGGAGATAACCCCTTGTCGAGAGAATGCCGCACGCACTGTTTGGCGTGCCCGTTCGTTCTCATTCACCTGCTCGGCAATGATGTCGCACGCGCCTTTCAACGCATCCGCCGCATCCTTTACTTCACCTCTTACAAAAGCCTGCGCCCGCGTTTCGGGATGCGCTTCCCTTTGTAACATCAGCAAGGTGGCCAAAGGCTCCAATCCTTTTTGGCGCGCCGCCTCGGCACGTGTCTTCCGCTTAGGTTTATAAGGTAAATAGATGTCCTCCAGCTCCGTATTGTCCCAACAGGCTTCGATACGTTGTTTCAATTCAGGAGTCAGCTTTCCTTGTCCGTCAATAGTAGACAAGATGGTCTCCTTGCGTCGTCCGGTTTCCTTCAGTTTCTCGTAGTGTTCCTTTACGGCCTCCACTTGCACCTCGTCCAAGCCTCCGGTCATTTCCTTCCGGTATCGGCTAATAAAAGGAATGGTAGCTCCTTCGTCCAACAGGTTCAGGGTATGTCTTACTTGCTTTTCCGCCAAGTCCAATCCGGCGGCTATCATGCGGGGAAAAATATCGTTCATGCTTTCGTCTTTAAAATAAAGCGGCAAATATAATCGACTTTCCCAAAGCCCACAAATATTTCCTTTGATTTATCTTTCTTTCATTTGGAACTCTCCCCAATACCCTCTATCTTTGCGACACTGAACAAAAAGAATCATTAAAGTGTGACCATTGCGCACGAAATTCTTGTTTTGTAAATATGGAGGATCATAAAGGAATACAATCTATGGTTAATAGAAAATACAAATACGAAGAGAGTGGAAAGATGTCCCGTTTAAGGCTTCTAACATAAAGGGGCAATGTTTCTAACATAGAAGGGGAATGTTAGAAACATTCAGAGTCTATGTTAGAAACATTCAGAGTCTATGTTAGAAACATTCCCGACCCTTGCTTGGAAGGGGCTCTAACGAGGATGAATCTCTTCTTGAGAAGACGATTCTAAAATACGTACAATGAAAATCGCAAGTTGTTGTGAATTTCTATTTGTCATTTAGTGCAGTATATCTCGTATTCACTTTATTGCGGATAATCATTTTAATAACACACTATATCAACTGATATGTTATGAGAAAACCAATCATTACACTGCCTGTATTCTTTCTTTGCGCTGCCATGACAACGCTACAGGCCCAGCCTTGGAAAGTCTATGAACAGGCTGCACAAAGCGAAGCGTATGCCCACTATGACTGCGTCAATCTGCTGGATAGCACCAGCGTGTCCGTACAATCCAGCGGACAAGGTTCCTTTGCCGTTTGCCGTGCCATAAAAATACAGACCCCGGAAGGAGCCTTGCAACATCGGGTGCTGAAGTATGACTACGACCCACTGACAGCCGCAGCCGTCTTTAAACAAGTTACTATCCATCATGCCGACGGCACGAGAACTTCGGTGGACGTAAGCCGCACCCTCGACTATGCGGCGCCGGCGCGCGCTATCTACTGGGGAGCGCGCCAAATCATGCTCGAACTGGGACAACTGTACCCCGGAGACATTATTGACTATGAAATAGCCAAGAAGGGATTCACTTATGCGCTGCTGGCTGACGTTCCGCAAAACGCCACAGACGATGATGAACGATTCATCCCGCCCATGCGCGGACAGTTCTATGACATTGTGCCATTCTGGAGCAGCATGCCCACGGTACGCAAAGTCT
The DNA here is from genome assembly GCA_949300425.1 of uncultured Bacteroides sp. Classification (GTDB taxonomy): domain Bacteria; phylum Bacteroidota; class Bacteroidia; order Bacteroidales; family Bacteroidaceae; genus Bacteroides. Next base: position 13,387 of record CASGED010000131.1, on the reverse strand, counting down.
ATCGGGTCAGCCTGCCTCAGGAGAAAGACTTGCAATTTCAGTTCTACCAAGGCAGTTGTACCTCGTCCATGCGATATGTAGATGGAAATAAAGTCTACACTTTCACCACCAACCATCTGATGCCTTTCCGCCGGGAGCCCAACATGGTGGACTTGTATGACGCCGCCCCGAAGCTGATGATGTCCACCACCGCCGACTGGAAAGAAAAATCCCGCTGGTTCCACGGTGTGAACGAGGATTACGGCAGCTTCGAAGCTATTCCGGAAGCGCAAAAGAAGGTGGACCAACTGATTGCCGGAAAGCGGACGGATATGGAAAAGATTGCCGTACTGACCCATTGGGTGGCCGACAACATCCGCTATGCCGGCATCACCATGGGCAAGGGGGAAGGCTTTACCCTGCATAACCTGAAGATGAACTACACCGACCGTTGCGGTGTGTGTAAAGACATTGCCGGCACGCTTATCGCTTTCCTACGCATGGCGGGCTTTGAAGCCTATCCGGCCATGACCATGGCGGGCAGCCGCGTGGAAACTATTCCCGCCGACCACTTCAATCATTGCGTGGCGGTAGTACGCTTAAACGACGGCACACTGATGCCTCTCGATCCTACATGGGTGCCTTTCTGCCGCGAATTGTGGAGCAGTGCCGAACAGCAACAGAACTACCTGCCCGGCACACCCGAAGGAACCGACCTCTGCCTGACACCTGTATCGGCTCCCGAAAATCACTACGTGCGCATCCATGCGGACAATAAACTCTCTTCAGACGGCACCCTGAAAGGCACCTTCACCATTGAGGCCGAAGGTCAAAGCGACAGCAACATCCGCCGCATCTTTACCACCGGTTTCCAAAGCGAATGGAAGAACTCACTGGAACGTCAGCTTCTCAACGTATCACCGAAAGCACGACTGCTCAAGGTGGACTACGGACGCACACCCAAAGATTACCAAAAAGCACCTATCCGAATAACCTTCCGATATGAGATACCCGAATATGCGCTACGGACCGAAGACTGCGGGATGCTCTTCAAGCCTTTTGTACTGAACAATCTTTATACGCAAGTCTTGTCCTACCTGCGTATCAGCACGAACTTGGAAAAACGCGACTACGGATTCAAAGACGCCTGCTCGCGCTTAGTGGAAATGGACGAGACTTTGAGACTCCCCTCCGGATTCCGTTTAGCCGGAAAAGAAAGACAGGACAGCATGGACGGTCCGGCCGCCGCATTCAACGGTTCCATAAAACAACAAGGCAACAAACTGATGCTGCACACGACACTTACTCTTAAGAAACGAGTGTATGAAGCCTCGGACTGGAACAGCTTCCGCCAAGCTGTCCAAACAGCCAAAAGCTATGGCAACTATATCTTATTAACCAAATAATTCAAACAAGATGAGAACTATATACCTATATATAATAACGGGTATGCTCCTGTTGGTAGCATTGCCCACACAAGCTACACCGGAAGCCCTGTTCCGTAAATTGCACAAGACGTACACCTTACGCCCGGACGGGAGTCAGGAAATGCGTGTACGGAAGGAACTGACACTCCACACCCATGCCGCCATGAACAGCCTTTACGGAGAAACGTTCATCACCTACGACCCGCAATACCAGGAATTAAAGATACACGAATCATATACCCGACAAAAAAACGGTACCATCATCCGCACGCCCGACAATGCTTTTGTAGAAGTGTTGCCCGCCAATGCCGCTAACGCACCCGCTTACAATCGGCTGAAAGAAATGGTAGTGGTACACACCGGATTGGAATTGGGAGCTACCATCTACTTGGATTATTCCATCATCAGCCGTCCCGGCTATCTGCCTGAATTAGACGTATGCTGCACGGTGCGTGAACTTTCTCCCATCGATGAGTTCATCTGCCAAATAGAAGTACCGGAAAACAAGACTTGTCATTACCAGTGGCTGAACGCCTCTGCCCAACCGATAGAGACGCACGAACAAGGCATGCGGATTCTTACATGGACACTGAAAAAAGTACCGCCCCGTCCCTACAGTTATCCGTCTCTGCATGGGAAGTTGGGACTTGCCCAACAAGTAGCAAGCGGCATGGCGCCCGTCCTCATCGCCACGACCTGGAACAAGTATGCCGACGCCTTGACTTCGTTACGCCAACAATTCGTCCCCGGCAATCCGGATATCGTACGAGCCAAGGTTCAGGAATTAATCCAAAACCAAAAGGAAAACGCATCTGACATACATCAAGCCATTGCCCGTTACATGAACCGACTGTACCGGCAGGCCTTGTGCGGCGTGACCTTGCAGGCAGCCGGCTACCGGCTGCGTCCCGCTTCCGAAGTTATCCGCACCGCTTATGGCACTCAAGCCGAACTGGCCAACCTACATGCCCAACTGTTGCAAACCGCCGGGCTGAAAGCGGAAGTGGCCGTATGCGGACTATCCTCCAAGGAAGAACAAGTTGGACTGGCAGGGATATTGTCGGTCATCGTCGAAGACGAAAATAAATGCGTAAACTCTTTGCCCGGAAATACAGAAGCATGTTTGCAAGACTATCTCAACGTAACCGACCTGCAAGGCAAGAAGCTGTCTTTATCCGTATGCTCCTCTTCCGAAACGTTCAAAGACACCCTCACCGCCGACAAGGTTCACACACAAATTCCGGCTGAAGGATGGCGCATCCTTACAGTGCCCACTCCCACAGAGGTTATGACATTGTATGGCTATGCCGCCAACACTTCCATCCACGAAAACATCCTGCTGCCCCAAACCGTCAACATGAAACGCGAGACATTTGTCCGCCTCCCGCAAGGATTCAATTGGATTGATAAAACAGACAAAACGCTTTCCAATTCCTGCGGAGAAGTTTCTTTCCGTTATCAGCCGGGAGCCGATGGCGTAACCGTAACACAAACGTTACGCATCACCCGCCAATTGCTGACACCTAATGACTACCAAGCGTTCTATGCCTTGATGGCGGAATGGCGGAATGGAAACAACAGAACACTGGTGGTGAAGAAGCCATAACATTCACGGAAAACCTATAGATACATACAAAGCGGGCAAGCAACAAGTCATCCACCTTGTGCTTGCCCGCTTTCTATTTCTGCTCCCGAACCTATTTATACCAAATGTCCAATCCACTCATCGCGCTCACCCGGCAGGAGGTCAATGACCGGTATTTCAATCATCGTATAGCAACCGGGTTGCTGACGCATGGCGGCACGTGCCACGCACACCAATACCTGGGCGGTAAGCGCCGGATTGTTGATGTGCATGTTGAACTCAAAGAGTTGGTTTTGCGTCTTGCCGGATACGCCTTTGCGCGTCAGGTTCACGCCATGACCCATATCGAGCAAAGCATCTACACTGGGCACCTGCATGACGTGCGTCTCGTCATTTACAAAATAGGGGTCTGCCTTGATAGCAGCGGCTACCTTGTCGAACTCATATCCATCTTTCAACTCGATGTACACCATGCGACGATGAATGCCCGTACCTACAGGTATCGTCATGGAAAGAGCGGCTTTCACGCCTTCCACAGCCTTGACGGCCACTGTATGTCCCATACTCATGCCCGGACCGAAGTTGGTGTAAGTAATACCTTTCGGAGCAATGGCTTCCAATAAAGTACGTACAACGGAATCACTTCCCGGATCCCATCCGGCCGAGATAATGGAAACCGTATTGTGCGCCCGCGCCACTTCACCCAATGTCTTGCGCAAGGCGGGTACATCGGTATGAATATCAAAACTGTCTACCGTATGAATGCCCATCGCCAGAATCTTCTTGGCATATTCCTCCACTTTGCGGGTAGGTGTGCATAGAATGGCTACGTCTACCTCATTCAAGTCCTCGATATCTTTCACTACGGGATAGTCATTCAATTCGGCAGGACGGTTTTCCGCACCCGCACGGCGCACCACTCCCGCAATCTCAAAATCGGGAGCTGCCTGCAAAGCCTGAAGCACATAGTGCCCGATGTTGCCATAACCAACGATGGCTGCTCTTACCTTTTTCATTGTTTTATCGAAATTAGTTGTCAGTTTTCTATTTTATCGGCGCAAAAGTAAGCATTTTCATTTAAATTCAAGACAAAGCCATGCATATTTTTCTTTATTTAAAAATTGAAGGTTCAAGAAATATGTGTATATTCGCAGAAAAATGATAAAATATGATAGAATACCTCCGTGGCGAACTTGCCGAACTGACACCGGCAACCGCCGTCATCGATTGCAACGGAGTGGGCTACCTTACCAGTATCTCACTCAACACCTACTCAGCCATACAAGGCAAAAAGACTTGCAGACTCTACATCTACGAGGCTATACGTGAAGACGCCTACATGCTCTACGGTTTTGCCGACAAACAGGAACGGGAACTCTTCCTGCTGCTCATTTCCGTATCAGGTATCGGCGGAAATACGGCACGCACCATTCTGTCAGCCCTCTCGCCTACCGAACTCATCAACATCATCAGCACCGAGAACGCCAACCTGCTGAAAACCGTAAAAGGCATCGGACTGAAAACGGCCCAACGTATCATTGTGGACTTGAAAGACAAAATAAAGACCGGTGCCGTAGCTGCCGCTATGGGTACGGACATAAGTGCCATAGGAGTAACAGTCCCCAACAATGAAGTCATGGATGAAGCCGTGGCCGCCCTCACCATGCTGGGCTTTGCACAAGCCGCTTCGCAAAAGGTTGTGCTTGCCATTTTAAAAGAAACCCCCGATGCGCTGGTGGAACAAGTTATCAAATTAGCGTTGAAACGGCTATGAAGAAAATTTTCATGAATTCCTGGCTGAAAGCGAACAATCGCAAACGTACCAACGAAACGGATAATTGGTATGTGCGCCTCGCGAACGAATTATCGCCAACCATCGAAACATCTCTCCTTTTCGGAAAAGTCAACGGGGAACAACGTACCCAAGCCGCCATTTCCCTCAGCCTTTACATGCAGGACGCTGTCGCACAAACAGGAGGTTGGGCGACCTTCAAAGAAGCATACCGGAAGCTCTATGGGGAAGAACTGCCTTTCTACACCATCAGCAACGATTATGTGACTGACGAAATTAATCAAGAAGATATTGCTTTCGTATTATGGACACGCCTCGCCCGCCCCGCTTGTCATCAAACTAATGATTACACCTTACAAGACCCTTACGACACCGAACTGCTCCGCTTGGCGCAAGCCTTGTACGAGGCAATGATCCCATTGTTTGAAGAAGCACCCATCAGCGAAACGCCTTCACCCGACGCATGGCTGATGAATACCGATTGCTTGAAAATCCCTGCTACTCCCCTGCCCGACTCGCACGCAAACAGCGCATCCGATAGAAATGCCGCCCGTTGCCTGACCCATAGCAAAGGAGAGCCATTATTGTTTTTCCATACGTATTCCGAATTAGCGACTTTCTTTGTTCGCGTTTTAGGATGGGAGAACCAATCGGAAAACCTGTTGCCCGAGCTAAACCGACACAGTCATTTTATTGTCTACGCCAATGTCAAAGGCATGCTGATAGCCCCGGATGTCGCCTATTACTTCCATACTCCACACAATACACTCTATAGCCCTGACGAAACCAAACAGACAGGGCACCGGCTGTTCTGCGAACCCGGAGCCTGTCCGTTCGATTTATTAAAATACGGCATCCGGAAAGGTTATTTGAAAGATATTGCCTTGCCCATAGCCAACGGGGAAAAAATCTTGCAAGACAACAGGGATTTCCTGATGCGTTACTACCTGGAGGAATACTATGAAGGAGAATAAGGTTACATTTCAATAATTTCCTCTGGAGCGTTGGTCAGTTTTTCCACTCCTTCGGTCGTCACCACCCAAGAGTTTTCAATGCCTACGGGACCAATCGTGGGCAACACGACTTTAGGCTCCAACGCAAATACCATGCCCGGCTCCAACTCTTGCCTGATGCGGGGAGCGATGACCGGCGCCTCGTTAATTTCCAACCCGATGCCGTGACCGATAAATTTGGCTTTCTGCTCCACTCCCATAAAATAATCGGCAAACCCGGCTTTGGCAATGGTCTCAATGGCCAAATCATACAACTCTTCACACCGTATTCCCGGCTTGGCCACTGCCGTAACCGCCGCTTGCACATCTAAGCAGGCCTGATGGGCTGCATAAGCCTCATCCGGCAAATTGCCAATGGAATAGACACGACTCATGTCGCACATGTAGCCATAGAAGTTACCTCCTAAATCCACCATGACACTCTGTCCCGGTTGCAACAGGCTGCCACACGCACCTCCGGGCAGAGACGAATCCAATCCTTTCCCCCCTAAAGCAAAGTCATAAGGCGAAGGCACCGCCGCATTGTCACCAGCCAACACGCTCCCCATAAAGATTTCCATACTGCGGCCAAACACTCGGAAAATGCCTAAACAACCTTCCAAACGCATCAACCGTTCCACTTCGATGGAGAGTTGCAAGTCTGTCATCCCAGTCTTATAAACAGAAGGAATCTGCTCATAGGCCTTGGCATGGGCCATCCCCGAACGATGAAACAACTCGATTTCCATCTCCGTCTTGATACTCCGGGCCTGACGAATCAGTGCCGTTCCGCAAGGCGCGATTTCCGCCTCAGGGAAACAAGCCTCCAGTCTTCTATATTCTCCGTACGGCAATTCATCCCCCTCCAACATCAACTTGTGAGGCATGGGCAACCCCTGTTCCTTCAGCAAGTCCGGCAATTGTTCCGGTTTCCGGATAGGAATAATATGTTCGCCTTCCAACGTATTAGGCCGTTTCACGAATAAACGGGCCGAATCGTTCAGCGGCAAGTACAAATAACCGCTCACCACCCGCCCGAAGGTATAAATCAGATTGACATTACACGTAATCAACGCAGCGTCAATACCCTGTTGGGCCATCAGCGTACGTATCTTGTCACGTCTCAGTTTCAATTCCGGTAATAACATGATTTTCTTTTCTTTTTATAGGTTTCTATTCTGTGTGCAAAGGTAACAAAAATAGGCTATCGACACAAAAAAGAGATACTGCCACAATAAAAGCAACAGTATCTCTTCTTATTTTCTATCAATCGGCCGTTTCTTACTTCTTGGCCGAATAACGGGCATTCAAGCCTTCCAAAATTTCTTGCGTAATGTTATAGATGCTGTCGGCATACAGCAGATTATCAAAGCCTGTATTGCTGATAATCAAGCTATAGCCTTTAGTCTTGTTATATTCTTTCAGGAAAGAGTTAATAGAGTCGCGCAGTTGCAGGCTATTCTTTTCATTCTCGCTCAGGAGTTCTTGCTGCAACTTGTTGCTCAAGTTCTGCAAGTCCTGCTCCAAGTTGACGATACGGTTGTATTCTTGCTGGGCACGTTCTTGGGACAGATAAGCGTTGTTCTGATACTTGGTTTGGAACTCACGTTTCTGTTTGTCCAGCTCGGTCGCCTTTTGGTTCAGCGTCAGTCTTACGTTCTCGCTTTTCTTCACCATCGCCTCATTCAGGTCGATGCAGAAGTTGTATTTCGCCAAGAGCGTATCTATCTCCACATAAGCAATCTTCATGTCCGACAAACCGCCTTGCGCCGGCGCGTTGCCCGCCGACTGCTGGTTAGCGTTGCCGGCACACTGAGAAAACAAAACGACGAAGGCAATAGCTGCCAGACCGTTCACGAGATAATTCAGTTTCTTCATAATCTGCGTTCTTAGTATTTTTAGTTTTATTAGTTAGTCACTCAAACTTTTCTCCAGCTCGTCAATAGAAAAGCGGCGTTTGGCCTGCGCTTCCCTATCTTGTGACTGCACACATCCGATGCCTTTACGACGCAAGGCAGGATTACCGCTCACATGGCTGTTGGGGAACTTTCCACCTTTCACAAAAAAGACCTTTACACCCAATAAAAGCATGCAAATAGCAACTATTAACAAAGTTATAAGTACAGTTTCGAGCATTTCCGTTATTTTTGTGGGTGCAAAGATAGAGTTTTGGTCGGACTAAGCCGCCTTTTTTACCCTAAAAAAAGAAGAAAGGGATGCCAATGTGTTCGTTATTTAACCATATTTAGCAAAACATCTAAATCAAGAATAGAATGGAAAAGAAAGATTTGAAACCCGCCGGAGTTTTCCGGTATTTTGAGGAAATATGCCAAGTGCCCCGCCCCTCGAAGCATGAAGAGAAGATAGTGGCTTTCCTGAAGGACTTCGGGCTGAAGCATGGATTGGAGACAAAAGTAGATGATGCGGGCAATGTGCTCATCCGCAAACCCGCCACTTCAGGTATGGAAAGCCGCAAGACGGTGGTGCTGCAATCGCACGTAGACATGGTGTGCGAGAAGAACAACGATGTGACGCACGACTTTATGAACGACCCCATCGAGACCTACATTGATGGCGAGTGGCTGCGCGCCCGAGGCACTACGTTGGGTGCGGACAACGGCATCGGCGTAGCTACCGAGTTGGCCATCCTGACCGATGACACGTTGGAACACGGCCCGATAGAGTGCCTCTTCACCATAGACGAGGAAACGGGCCTCACCGGTGCCTTCGCCTTGCAGGAAGGCTTTTTCAGCGGTGACATCCTGCTCAACCTCGACTCTGAGGACGAAGGCGAGCTGTTCATCGGTTGCGCGGGAGGCGTGGATACCGTGGCCGAGTTCTCCTACCGGGAAGTCGACGTGCCGCAGGGCTACTTCTGCTGCCGCGTGCAGGTAAAAGGCCTGAAGGGCGGACACTCCGGTGGCGACATCCACCTGGGCCATGCCAACGCCAACAAGCTGCTGACCCGCTTCCTGACTCAGTGTGCCGACAAGTACGACCTCTACCTCTGCCAAATAGACGGCGGCAACCTGCGCAACGCTATACCCCGCGAGGCGCACGCTCTCATCGCCCTCCCCGAGGCGGACAAACACGCCCTGCGTACAGACTTGAATATCTTTGCCGCCGAAGTGCAGGACGAATACCATGTGACCGACCCCGACATGGAGTTGACGCTGGAGTCCGAACCCTTCCAACCCCGTGCCATCGACCGCGACACTACGCAACGGCTGCTACAGGCACTCTATGCCTGCCCGCACGGCGTCTATGCCATGAGCCAGGACATTCCCGGGCTGGTGGAGACGTCTACCAATTTAGCCTCTGTCAAGATGCGCCCCGGTAACGTCATCCGCATTGAGACCAGCCAACGCAGTTCTACGGCATCGGCCAAGCAGGACATCGCCCGCATGGTGCGCACCGTCTTCCGCATGGCGGGGGCTACGGTCACCTTCGGCGAAGGCTACCCCGGTTGGAAGCCCAACACCCACTCCGAGATACTGGAAGTGGCCACCGAATCCTACCGTCGCCTGTTCGGCACCGAAGCCAAGGTGAAAGCCATCCATGCCGGATTGGAGTGCGGCTTGTTCCTCGACAAATATCCCGCGCTGGACATGCTTTCTTTCGGCCCCACGCTGCAAGGCGTCCACTCGCCCGACGAGCGTATGCTGATACCGTCCGTACAACGTTTCTGGGACCACTTGGTGGACATACTGAAACATACACCGGTTAAGAAATAAGGAATATCTATGAGAATGATGCGAAGCATGAGCCGGCCCGATGCCTTTGCGAGGCATTTAGCTTGCCTTTGCTTCGCATTGTTTGTGTCTTTGCGAAGCATTCAGGCGCAGCAGGCAGACACGCTTGCTTTCTGTGTCGCCAGTTATAATGTGGAGAATTTGTTCGACACCCGGCACGACTCGTTGAAGGACGACCGAGAGTTTCTACCCCAATCCATCCGGCATTGGAACTATTCTAAATACAGGAAGAAGCTGAACGCCTTGGCGCGCACCCTTACCGCCATCGGCGGATGGACGCCGCCTGCGCTCGTGGCTTTGTGTGAGGTGGAGAACGACAGTGTGCTGCGGGACCTCACCCGCTATTCCCTGTTGCGTGAGGCGGATTATCGATACATAGTTACCCGGTCGCCGGACGAGCGGGGCATCGATGTGGCGTTGCTCTATCAGCGTCATCTGTTCAAGCCGCTGAGCCACCGGAGCATTCGCATTACGCCTACCGGCCGGAAGCTGCGGCCTACGCGGGACATCCTTCACGTTTGCGGTCTTCTGCTGAACGGGGATACGCTGGACGTGCTCGTTGCCCACTTTCCTTCCCGCCGGGGAGGAGCCAAAGCCAGTGAGCCCTACCGCCTGCACGTGGCACAAGTCTTACGGCAAACCTGCGATAGCCTTATCCGCCAGCGGCGACTTCCCCAACTCCTGCTCATGGGCGACTTCAACGACCCGCCTGCCAGCAAAGCCGTGCGGGACGTGCTGCGAGCCTTGCCTCCATCGGCGGATGAAACGCCTGCGCCCGACCGTCTGTATCACCTCCTGGCACGCCGGGCAAAGGAACAGCAGGCATACGGCAGCTACAAGTATCAGGGGCATTGGGAACTGATAGACCATCTCATCGTGTCCGGCCGTCTGCTATGTCCCGGTAACGGGCTTCGTACCGGCGAGGCGCAAGCGGAAGTCTTTGCCGCTCCCTTCCTGCTGGAGCCGGATAAGAAGTACGGAGGTATGCAGCCTTTCCGCACCTACATCGGTCCCCGCTACCACGGCGGCACAAGCGACCACCTGCCGATTGTGGCGGAATTTGAACTTATCTATTAACCCCCATATTTAGGTTATGCTATATTATGTTACAGCCCATGTTGTATCCACATCGTGCTCACACCCATTATGCATGACAATGTTTAGGTATCCTAGCTTACCATACCAAGACAGCTTGCTGACTTTGCCATTTCAGCTTGCTGACTTTGCCAAGACAGCTTACTTGTTATTTTTTCATCCATACAAAAACGAGGATAATCATTATTTCCGCATGCACAGATATATTTTTAGGAAAAACTTCTCCTTTAAACAGAAATTCTTAACTTTGCCCTTGTCAAACTAATAATGTATATATACCATGCGGATAGCAGACATTACCATTCCTTATGCGATAGCGGATTTCGCTGAATTGCGCGAAAGCGGTTATTTTTATGTGGACAAAACGCAATACATAACTCTGTTGGAGCATTATAAGGCTCCTGTGTTTCTCCGTCCCCGTCGTTTTGGTAAGAGCCTGCTCGTCTCGACTTTGGCGTATTATTATGACATCAACGAGGCGGGACGCTTCCAAAGCCTTTTCGGGGGACTTTCTGTCGGGGAGCATCCCACCGTGGAGCATAATAAATATATGGTGTTGAGGTTCGACTTTTCCAAATTGGTACTTGCGGACAACCTGAAAGACTTGGAAAAGAATTTCAATGACCTGCTTTGTCCGGTCGTGATGTCGTTCGCGAAAAGTCCGTATCGTTATGCCCGTTATTTTGAAAATCTAACTTTTACCGATGAACGGAATGTAACGAAGATGCTGAATGAAATAACCAATGAAATAACCAGCCGCAAACTTCCCCCGCTCTATATCCTTATAGACGAGTACGACAATTTCACCAACCAGTTGCTAACGGCGTTCAACGATTCTCTGTACGAGGAAGTCACGACGGGTGAAAGTTTCCTACGTACCTTCTTCAAGGTTATCAAGGGGGGTATCGGGGAAGGTAGTATCCGTTCCTGCTTCTGCACGGGGGTATTGCCCGTCACCATGGACGACCTGACCAGCGGTTATAACATAGCCGAGATTCTGACCTTGAAACCGGAGTTTGTCCATATGTTGGGGTTCACCCACGAGGAGGCGGAGGAATACTTGCGCTACGTGCTTCAAAAGTATGACGGTCAAGACAGTACTTTTGAGGAGATATGGAGCCTGATTCTCAACAACTATGACGGTTACCGTTTCTTGCCGAATGCCAAGCCTGTGTTCAACTCCACCATCCTGACTTATTTTTTTAAGAACTTTGCAGAATTGAAAGGCGAAATCCCGCAGGAGTTGGTAGACGAGAACCTGCGCACGGACATCGGCTGGCTGCGCCGCCTGACCCTAACGCAGGAGAATGCCAAGGAGATGTTAGACGCTTTGGTGATAGACGATAAGTTGTTTTACTCCCAATCCGACCTTCGGAGCAAGTTCAACAAGAAAAAGTTCTTCGAGAAGAAGTTCTACCCCGTTAGCCTCTACTATTTAGGGATGACCACGATTGCGGATGCCTACACCATGCGGCTTCCTAACCTGACGATGCGTAGCATCTATATGGATTATTATAACACTATGCACGAGATAACGGATGATGCCAACCGATATGCCCGTGCCTACCAACGTTTCACGCAAGACCGCCGTTTTGAGCCATTGGTAGAGAACTATTTCAAGGAATATTTAGGCTTGTTTCCCGCCCAAGCGTTCGACAAGATTAACGAGAACTTCATCCGGTGTTCCTTCTATGAGTTGATGAGCCGCTACCTGAGCCAATGCTTCACCTTTGCCTTGGAGATGAACCTCCCTTCGGGTCGTGCGGATTTGGTGCTGACCGGCATGCCCGGCACGGACTTCCACAACGATTGCCGGGTGGTGGAACTGAAATACCACAAGGCTTCGGAGTCCGCTTGGGTAGAAAGCCTCACGGCTCCCCTCCCGGAGCACATTGCGCAAGTAAACGGTTATGCCCGCGACATCCGGGCGCAATTCCCTAAGTACGAACTACAGACTTACGTGGTTTATATAGCCGCTGGCAAAGTCTGTAAGGTATGGAGGACTACGGATTTGTGATAAAGTGAATAGAAGTTTTTCGGATATTCATCATAAAGAATGACCCGCATGAAATATGCTTACAGTGTTATGACTGTGGAATGAAAGACGGTTTTTACATCGCTAAATTCTTCTTTTAGCGCCGTATATCCCTCCTTTCGATCATTCCCTTACTTATCACACTGTTTTTACCTGATAAACTTTCACGCCTTCACGTTTCCCAATTATCTGATAGTAAATGAAATACGGTGAAAGGCGCATCTTTCATGGATGTTTCACACTCCCGTCTGTTTCCGGCTTCCCAAGTGAACTATAGAACGGAGGTCAACTCATCTATAGAGCACTTGTCAAGTGAACTATAGACGGCTTGGGAAGTGATCTATAGTTCACTTGACGAGGCTCTAAAAGAAGTAAACCTACCGCCTTTACTCTGTCGGTTTATTTGCCCCTTTAAATCGACCATGGCACTGAAAGATTCGGACAATAAACGACTGCTACTATTCTGTTTATAGCATAAAGAGAAATTTAGCGGGGAGAGCCCTGACCCGAATGAAGAATTAAGAATGATGAATGAAGAATACCATGCGGAATGATATACCCTCACATGGCATGAGAAAAAAGTCTGCGTTACCCGTTGGCGGAATTAATTTAGTGCGTACTTAATTCTGCCAATAGGTTTGTTATTAATATAGTTGGCGTATTGCGATACGGTCAGCGCACTAATTTTGCCAATGATTCTGGCAAACAAACCGTTCGTTATTTTAGCATA
>CASGED010000130.1 GCA_949300425.1 uncultured Bacteroides sp. | reverse complement strand
TTGACATTGGCGGCGGTAATGACCATGAGCTTTGCCGCCTGCGCCCAAAACAAAGGAGAAAAGAATATGCAAACCGAAAACAAACCATTAGTCGTGTATTTTTCCGCCACCGGCACGACAGCCAAAGCAGCCCGGACGATTGCGGACGTTACAGGCGGCACCTTGTACGAAATTGTTCCGCAACAAGCCTATACCGCCGATGATCTCGACTGGAACGACAAACAGTCTCGCAGTTCGGTGGAAATGAACAATCCGCAGGCACGTCCGGCATTGAAAGACACGAAGCCGAATGTCGCTGCCTACAATGTCATCTTCATCGGCTATCCCATCTGGTGGGACCAAGCTCCACGAATCATCAACACATTCATTGAGAGTCACGACCTGAAAGGCAAAACACTCGTTCCGTTTGCTACCTCCGGTGGAAGCGGGATAACAGGTAGCGTAAGAGCGTTGAGGAAAGCATATCCCAACTTGGAATGGCAGGACGGCAAGCTGCTGAACAGGGTTAGCCGAAATGCCGTTCAAAATTGGGTCAGTGGTCTGGACAAAGGGGTACGCAGTTTCAAGGAAGGTGTGAAAGGCGTGGAGAACGACCTTGACATAAGGGATGAAAATCCGGTCAAATGACAATATGGGACAGGCGGCAGATAACACTTAATTGATGAGATGTCGTTTTGGGAACATTTGGATGTATTGAGGGCTTCCCTGATAAAGATTGCCATTGCGACAGTGCTATGCGGCATTGTGGCATTTCTGTTCAAGGAAGAAGTGTTCTCGGTCATCCTTGCGCCCAAAAGCGACACGTTCATCACCTACCGCCTGTTCAGCCATATTGCGGAGTAGATGACTGCTGTTTCATTTCATATATCCTGCGCTGTATGAGAATGAGAAAAAAGAAAACTTACTCAGTAACAAAGCAAAAAGCGGACATAAAAACAAGAATTTCACTTTCATTAAACCGGACACGTTACAATGAGCCTAAAAGATAAAGGGTGGTCAGGAGGAGAAGTGTCTTAAAGCAAGAAATCCTCAAGTTGTTTTAAACTCAGGGATTTGCAAGCTCTTATTTTCTATCTTAGCGGTGCGGACGGGACTTTAACTTATACAATCAAGAAATCTCATAAAACCGCAATATACTGATAATAATCAAGTTATTACAAATCCACTATATTACTAAATACCATTAAACACCTTTTGCTGTTTCAATTATTGGGTGTATATTTGGGTGTTGAATTTCAAACGCGCCCAATTATGAATATCAAACGAAACATCATTTTTGCTTTGTCTGTTCTGCTGCTTCACCGGACTCCGGTATTCAGATGTGCATAATCTGAAGAAAAGCGACATCAGGGACGGATATATAGAAATCACCACGGTAAAGAGTGCCAAAAGGCTTATCATTGAGTTGAACAACCACAGCAAGGCGATACTTGACAAATATAAAGATGTGGAGTTTGAGGGGCATAAGGCTCTCCCGGTCATCAGCAACCAGAAGATGAACGACTATTTGAAGGAGTTGGGCGAACTGGCAGAAATCAACGAGCCTGTGAGCGAAACCTATTATAAAGGGAGCAGACGCATAGATACCATTACGCCCAAATATGCATTGCTGGGCACCCATGCAGGAAGAAGGACTTTCATCTGCAATGCCTTGGCTCTCGGTATTCCGGCTCAGGTGGTCATGGGATGGGGCGGCAAGGTCATCAAGAAACTGGCGCAGGCGATACGGTTCAATTATCCCGAAAAGAAAGGATATTCGGTCAGGAACTTGGCTTATATGTGCCAGTTCGCACGCTCATATCCATTGA
>CASGED010000129.1 GCA_949300425.1 uncultured Bacteroides sp. | reverse complement strand
CTCACGCAAGAACAGCAGGACAGCATAAATGCCAACGAATGCCTGATAGTCTACAATGATTCCACTGTCTTTGAGTTCGATGGCGAAGTAATCGGTGTCCAGTATTTTGTCGGCAAGCACGAATTCATGGAAACAAGGAACAAGACAGTGCCCATGGATACTATTGAGGTAATAAACTAGTTTCCTGGTATTTCCACCTGATTATTTCTTAAAACAATAGAGATGAACAAAAATGAAATTTTACAAGAATTAATAGCTTCAAGTGAATACTTGTCAGAATTCAAATTAAAAGTACAAGGGCTGATAAGGCTAACTTCCGATGGCTTTGAAGCTATTGAATTAGAGACATATCCCCGAAGTTGGGACAATAAAACAGGTAAACCGGCATTGCGAATTTATCCCATATATGGCAGGCGTTTTGATGTCCTGCACAAGTGGTTTGAACCTTTCTCCTTCAAAACCATGAAAGACCAGCGCGGTAATTATACCATAGGTTTCGATGGAGAAATGCTTAACGCGGATAATTATTTCTATTTCCCGCAAGACGGCAGTCAATACGAAGAACGGTTTTCTCTTTTAAAAGAAGAAGTGGAAAAGAATGCCAAAGCTGTTTTTACCCGTTATGCGACTGTGGAGGATTTTTATCATCATGATGTCCAGCCATTATTGGATAACGAGATAAGCATGTTGCCCAACGTGGGGGCGGATTGGATATTCCTCTATCTGAAAAGTTCTCGACTTGTAGATCCCCGTGATTATCCCGTTATCAAAAACAAGATCATGAAGCAGGTGGAAACGATGAATAAACGTGGTGAGCCCAATGTGATTGAAATATATCCGAAGTTGAATGAGATTTTCAAAGCGTTGGAGCAATGAAATGAGCGCTATCCCCTTAAAACGCCCGATAGTCAGCGATGTGTCAACGTAATGTCAGGTAAATGTCAGCCGCCTTGTAGCTGAAATTCGATGGCCTTGTTTTACCTTCGCGACGAAAACAAAGCTGTTGAGAACATGAAAAGAACAAATGCCATTTTACTGTTGTCATGCATCTGTCTGCATGCGCCATCCGCATGGGGACAATCCGCGGAGCCGGCTGATTCCATCGTCCATGAGTTGCGGGAGGTAATCGTCGCGGCGAAGCAACCCGCCACGAAGCTCGTAGGCACGACGCTCGTGACATCCATTCCCGGCTCCAACCTGGCCAATATAGGCAACGCCTTGGACGTGCTGGCCCAGTTGCCCATGCTAAAAGTAGAGGATGACAAGGTGAGCGTAATCGGCAAGAACAACATAGAGGTCTATATCGACGGACGGCCCATGCGCGATGACGAGGAATTGCGACGGATTTTGTCGTCAAACCTCAAGAAAGTGGAGCTGCTGATGGCTCCGGGAGCGGCCTATGAAAGTACGACGAGGGCTGTCTTGAGAATCACGACGAAACGCAATTTCATACAAGGCTTGTCGCTGACCGACCAGTTTCAGCTCATGCGCCGCAGGAAATGGTCGCTGACGAATCTTCTTGGGCTCAGCTATCGCGTTGGCGACTGGGAGCTTTTCCTGGACGGCTCCTTGACCCGAAGTAATTCATTGGTCAAAGGCACTACTACGAACACCCTGCTCTATGATGGGCGGGAAACCGTGGTGGGCAGCCGGCAGAACAATATCTATCCCACGACGGCCGGCTCCGTGAAGGTGGGTTTTAATTACGCGAAAGGCTCGCGGTCTTTGGGAGCCTACTATCGTTACAACCCCGAGCGAGGCGACTTCAGCAATGACGGGGCGGAATGGCTAGACGGCGATACGCCTTTGCTTCGCCGCATTGATAGGGGAATCCACGCGCATAGCCATTTGGTGTCGCTGTATTATGAAAACACGCTTGCCGACAACTGCTTGTTGCATTTTGACGGTGATTTCCGCCAGTCACACGATAACAGCGGCGTGGCGACAACCTATCCGGAATCCACCAATCCCGATGTCAATTCCAGCAGTTTGCGCAAGTCAACCCTTTGGGCAGGCAAGTTATATCTTCAGTTCCCACTGGGAAAAGGAAACCTCACAGTAGGTACGCAGGACAGTTACACCTGCACCTCGCTCGACTATCGCATGCTGAACGAGCAGGTGAGCCAGTACATCCCCTCCTCGCTGACGGATGCCAGGCAGACGTCCGCCGCCCTGTTCGCGTCGTGGTCAAGGATGTTCGGCAAGTTCTCCCTTTCCGTTGGCGCGAGATATGAATACGTGGATTATGATTTCAGGGTGAATGGCAAGCGTGACGAAGAGGTAAGCCGCCGTGACCATTTGCTTACGCCAGATATCTCGTTGACGTATGCGTTCAACGATAAAGCGCAAATCAGCCTGAGTTATAAAATGGCCACCGTGAAGCCGCCCTACTCGCAACTTACAGGCTCCCTGAGTTATACGGGATTGCACGAAATAGAAGGGGGCAATCCAGGCCTGCGTGACGAGAAGATGCACGACGTGCAGTTGTTTGGCACGTGGAACGGATTCATGCTGCAAGCAGACTTCACGAGGAGCCTTGACGCTTATGCCTTTGTCAAGCAGCTTTATCCTGCCGATAATCTCCAACTCCTTATGCACCCGGTGAACATGGATGTCTCGGCGTTCAACCTCTATCTCGTGTGGAGTAAACCTATTCGCCGATGGACTCCCAACGTAACCTTCGACATGTACAGGCAATGGCTGACGCTTGATGATGCGTCCTATGAGAAGCCGATATTCTCTTATTACTTTGATAACACGTTCTCCTTTCCGCGTGGCTGGACGGTTACGGCCAATTTTCACGGCCAGACGCAAGGAGACATGCTCACCAATCGTTTTGGTGCGACTCG
The DNA here is from genome assembly GCA_949300425.1 of uncultured Bacteroides sp. Classification (GTDB taxonomy): domain Bacteria; phylum Bacteroidota; class Bacteroidia; order Bacteroidales; family Bacteroidaceae; genus Bacteroides. The sequence continues at coordinate 986 of CASGED010000129.1, read as the reverse complement.
GTTCGCGATGGACGCGTCAGTGGGCAAGACTTTCCTTCACAAGTCATTGACGGTCAAGCTGACGGCCACTGATATTCTCAATACCGTCAACAACGACTGGACGATGAATACATACGGAGTCTTTGTGGATAAGCGGCAGAGCAGTGACGTTCGCGGCATCTCGCTCAGCGTCATCTATCATTTTCAGCCTCGCAAGAGCAAATACAAGGGCTCGTCAGCGGCGGAGGAAGAGTTGAAACGCCTGTAGGGAATGGCGCTGGAGCAATCGGTTAGTGTCGGCTGGTTCCTGGAAACATCCAACTGGCAGCGGTAAACTTACGCTAAGCATAAACAAGCAACCTATTGGCGAATGGTTCAAGGAACAGTGGGAGAAATTTCTGCAAGGTGTGCGGCAGTCTGCGGAAGAACCAAGAAAAAGTAGAGGATTCAAGTTGTAATTCGTTCTATAAAATGCAAAACATCAATAAAATAACTAATTTTGCATTCGAATTTGGGTAACCCTTTCCACAACATAAAAAGGAAGAAACGTATATTTCTCTTTTAGGTGAAAACGTAGGAAATTTTCAGACTGATGCAAGATAGCATAGTGATTCTCATGCATATAGCTTGGGCTGCTATTGTTGCATCTGCATCAAAGGTTTCCTACGGCTTTCACTTAGACATGGCATAGTTGGCTCACGTTTTTTATGACAATACAAATTTAACATCCAGCAGAGTAATTGGGAATGTATCTGTCTTTTTATGTGTTTGCCCCAAAGACAATACCTATTCTAATAGCTGTTCCCTATGACTTTCAATGTACCTCATAAAGTCGTAGAACTTGTGATGGCGTTTTCTTATTATACGCGGTCGGAGCACAAACCAGTTTAGAGCAATCCACAGCAACAGAATAGAATAGGCAATTATCCCCCAATAAAACGAATGGAAAAATGTATATTCATATCCATAGAGTGCAAAACCAATTGACAAAAAGAAAAAATATAAGT
>CASGED010000128.1 GCA_949300425.1 uncultured Bacteroides sp. | reverse complement strand
GAGCTTGTCGAGACATCTCACGTAGTGCTGAGAGAGTATTATGTGAGACCCCTCGACTACGCTCGGGGTGACAGGAACACAGAGAAAAAACTAAAATCTCTGTGTCTCCGTGTCTCTGTGTTCAACAAATAAATTCCCATTTATATGGCTCACTCAGTATAAAAACGGATAATCCGTTCGATGGCGCGCTGGCACACCGGGCAGAATGTCGGGTATTCGTTGGTGCGCATGCGGCAGTTGTCGGCCGGACGGTAGATGCCACGGGCAGAGTAGCCGCCGCCTTCGTACACGCCTACGGGATATTTCTCGCTTTCAGCCACCGGGGTAGGTACGGGTGTGCCTTGAGGCAACATGTCCTCCCATTTGGATGCGAAGTCTACCCGCGTTGTGATGTTAGGTTCCCAGGGCTCTACGTCCAGCGGATATGTGTCGGTCATAACATCATTGTCATAGAAATATTCGTCTCCCAAACCTCCGAAGCTGTGCCCGAATTCATGCACCACTACCGGACGGAACATGGGGTGGTGGGCGGCGGTTAGCGTATAGGCGTTGTAGATGCCTCCGCCTCCGTATTCCTCGGTGTTGGCCAGGATGATGATGTGCTCGTAGGGAATGCCTGCCAACGCGTCGTGGATGGACTTTACGCGCGAAGTTGTCAGGTAACGATCAGAATAGAACGTGCTGAAATGGGAACCGAACGCCGTCTGCTTCCAATTGCCTAAGCGGGGCACGCTTACGCCGCTGTCTTTCGAAGGACTGGCGACGGCCACGATGTTGAAGCGCTTTTTCAACGAGCGGAAAGGTTCGTATTCGAACAGGCTTTCGCAGGCGATGGCGGCGTCTTGGTAAAAGGTCTCCATTTCTTGTTCCGTATAGCCTTCGGCCAGGATAGCTACGTCGATGCATTGCTCCGGTGTCCCGCTTTTCAGCAGGTACTGGTGTGGCGTGATGTGGCTGATTCCTTTTTGGCGTATCAGGACGTCTGCGGGGTCTACCGTATGTTTCAGCGTAGTCGTAGGTTGCAGCCGTTTGTTGAGCAACGTGACTTCCACCTCCACCGGACGTTTGGGGTAAGGAAGGAGGAAGGTGTTCTCAAAACTCTTGGGCAACGTGCGGGCCTCGTCTGTCTCCAACCATTCCTGGAATAGGGTAGAGAAAGAAGTACGGTAAATCACCGTTCCGCTTTCCGGGTCACGCATCGTGATTTGTCCGTAGCCTCCCAACGGCACTTCGTTCAAATGGTGTTTGCGTCCGCTCCATCCGGGCAGGGATGAAAGCTCGTCCACCCGGATTTCCTGACTGTCGGCACTGCCGGTGAAAGTGTAGTCCACCCGCAAGGTTTTCTCTTCAAAATACTGTGTAAAGTTTTGGGCCGCCAAGACGTTTGCCAAGAAAAGGCCAATCAGTAAACAAGCATACTTTCTCATAATGAATCCATTTGTTTGAGCGGGCAAAGTTACGATATTTGTAATAAATATGCAAGAAAAGTAACAATCCGTGCGTATATTGTCGAAGAAAATACTAACTTTGCATATCGGCTGTGCGAGCGTGCGCGGCGATTAGTTTATGGTTATAAAAAATAAGTTTAAAAATGGGACATCATCAATTGGACACTTTGGACGAGCAGATTCTGAGATTGATTGCAGAGAATGCGCGTATTCCATTCTTAGAGGTGGCGAGAGCCTGCAACGTATCGGGGGCGGCCATCCATCAGCGCATACAGAAACTGACGAATTTGGGCGTATTGAAAGGGTCTGAATTCGTCATCGACCCCGAGAAAATCGGGTACGAGACATGCGCTTATATTGGTATCTACCTGAAAGACCCTTCTACGTTTGATGCGGTACTGAAAGCGCTGGAAGCCATTCCGGAAGTGGTGGAGTGTCACTTTACGACCGGCAAGTACGACATGTTCATCAAGCTCTATGCCCGCAACAACCACCATCTGCTGAGCATCATCCATGACAAACTGCAACCTTTGGGGTTGTCGCGGACGGAGACGCTCATTTCTTTCCACGAGGCCATCCGGCGGCAGATGCCTATTCAGACGGAGGAAGAAGAGGAAGAGTAATAGTCTACAAAAGCATAAGGGCAGGGATGTCTCTCGTCGGCGGGATGGACATCCCTGCTTTTTTCGTGCCATCGTGTCCGGTCTATTTCCGGGAAGAAAGCGTCGGCTTGCGGAGCTTCGGCGTCAATCTCGGTCAGGCAAAGTCGGTCTGCTAAGGAGATGGCTTGTGCGTAAACGCTGGCTCCGCCTATAATGTAGATGTCTTCGTCCGGATTGCAGTGCCTCAGGGCTTCTTCTAAAGATGGATAGACTTCCGCTCCCGGACATTCCGCCTGGTGGCGGGAGAGGACAATGTTGCGGCGATGGGGCAAGGTTCCTTTAGGCAGTGATTCAAAGGTGCGGCGTCCCATGATGATGGTGTGTCCGGTAGTCAGTGCCTTGAAACGTTTCAAGTCGTTGGGCAGCCAATATAGGAGCTCGTTCTGGTAACCGATGGCGCGGCGGCGGTCGATGGCGGCGATGAGTGTAAGCATAGGTAAATTCCCATTTATAGTTTTCTTTAGACTGCAACCTGTCCCGAAATATGCGGATGCGGGTTATAGTTCACCAATTCAAAATCTTCATAGCGGAAATCGAAGATGTTCTTTACGTCCGGATTCAGTCTCATCTGCGGCAGCGGGCGGGGTTCGCGCGTCAGTTGCAACTTCACCTGGTCAAGATGGTTCAGGTAGACGTGGGCGTCGCCCAGGGTATGGACAAAGTCGCCCGCGCGAAGGCCCGTTACTTGAGCCATCATCTGTAGCAGCAGGGCATAAGAGGCGATGTTGAACGGCACGCCCAGGAAAGTGTCCGCGCTCCGTTGGTAGAGCTGCAGGCTGAGGCGTCCGTCCGCCACGTAGAACTGGAAAAACGCATGGCAGGGCGGCAGGTTCATGTTGTTCAGGTCGGCCACGTTCCAGGCGCTGACGATGATGCGGCGTGAGTCCGGGTTATGCTTGATGGTTTCCACCGCTTCGCTTATCTGGTCGATGAATCCGCCCTGATAGTCGGGCCAAGAACGCCATTGGTAACCGTAGATATGTCCAAGGTCACCGTTTGAGTCCGCCCATTCATTCCAGATACGCACCCCGTGTTCTTGCAGGTAATGCACGTTGGTATCTCCCCGGAGGAACCACAGCAGTTCGTAGATGATGGATTTGAGATGCAACTTTTTGGTCGTCAGACAGGGAAAGCCGTCATCTAAATTGAATCGCATTTGGTGGCCGAATACGCTGAGGGTGCCTGTGCCCGTACGGTCGTCTTTGCGTACTCCTTCGGTAAGGATGCGGTTGAGCAGGTCTAAATATTGTTTCATGTCGATAAGTCTGTTATATATTATAATATGGTATATTTGTTTCACAGGAATGGAGTCAGCAGGTTGCCTACCCAGCCTACGAATTTCTTCCATGCCGAACGTTTCTTCCACATCTCCGGAGTCAGCGGCGTGCTGTTCAGCTTGTCTTTTTCAAACATCTCTATCAGTTCGCCGGTCGTTTCGGGAGCGAAGATGAAGGCGTTGGTCTCGTAGTCGTAACGCAGGCTGCGGCTGTTCAGGTTGGCTGTGCCCACGGTGCAGAACGTGCTGTCCACCATCATGATTTTCGAGTGGTGGAATCCGCCGTTGAAGAGGTACACCTGTGCGCCTTTCTTCATCAGCCGGTGCAGCACATAGAGGGCGGCGTCCGGCGTGAACGACACATCCGATACGGAAGGCACCATGATTTCCACTTCCGTGCCCTTGCGCAGCGCCCGTTTGATGGCTTTGCGGATGGATTTGGTGGGGACGAAGTAGGGGTTGACAATCTGTATCTTATGGTTGGCAGCCGTAATGGCCGTGGCGTAAGCGTGGCGGATGGAACTTGGTGTTTGGCGGGGCACGCGGTCTACGATAGCGATGTCGCAAGCCGTACTGTCCGGTTGTGGCGTGGAGTCGGGAAAATACTCCGGTCCGCCGATGTGTTGTCCCGTCTCGCTGTTCCACATGTCCAGGAAGATACCCTGCAGGTAGCGCACCACATCGCCTTCGATGTGCATGTGCATATCCCTCCATTCGCCTATCTCAGGCAGGCCGTTGATGTAATAGTCCGCTATGTTCATGCCTCCGGTATAGCCTATGCGCCCGTCGATGACCGCAATCTTGCGGTGGTCGCGGTGGAAGGCATGGTTGATGTAGGGAAAGGTGAAAGGGTCGAACTTCACGATTTCGATGCCCCGTTCACGGATACCCTTCAAATGCTTTTTCTTCAGCGGCTGGTTGTTCGACCAGTTGCCAAAGGCGTCGAACATGGCACGCACTTCCACTCCCTCGGCGGCTTTCTGTGCCAACAGGTCGAAGAGGGCGTTGGCGATAGAATCGTTGCGGAAGTTGAAGTACTCCAAGTGGATGTGGTGGCGTGCCTGGCGGATGGCGTCGAACAGGTCGATGAACTTGTCGTGCCCGCTCATCAGCAGCTCCACCCGGTTGTTGCCCACAATCGGCGCCCCCATCTCCTTCAGTCCTTGGCGCATGAGGCTGTCGCTTTGGGCGAAGACGGTTCCGGTCAGGATGAACAGCAGCAGGAGCGTTGTTCCTATTGTGTTTCTTAAGACTTTTTGCTTCATATTTTATCGTTTGCGGCGACAAAGATAATACTTCTTGCTGATACTTCCGTTTTTTTTCTTACCTTGTCCCCCGATTATTCAATAAACCTTGTTTTAGTGACATGAGAAAGACGAAGATTTGGCTTGGACTGCTTGCGTTGTTGTTAGCAGTGTATTACGGTTGCGAGCAAAGGTATGGGGGCGTTTCGCCCGGACGGTTTTACTATAGTGTATGTACTATCCTTCTATAAGCCGGGGTCAAACAATCCATGTAAATAACTATGAGACGCTGTATGGTAAAATCGTACATCTATGTGCATAAATCGTACAGAAGCGGTTCGTAAGGGAATGCCCCGTATCTTTCACAAAATGGAGATGTGAAACATCCGTGAAGGATGTATCTTTCACAGCATTTGTCTCAAACTCAATAGATTATGATGCCGTGAAGGCGTGAAACTTACATCGGGAAGATTAGTGTGGAGGGTGAAATATACACTCTTGCCGGTACAGACACGGCCTGTTTTAAGCGCTCAAATTACGTTTAATCAGAAGGTTGTTCCCATTTAATGGGACGGGGCGGCACATTAAATGATAAGGGACGGGACGTTAAATGATAATTTATCGGGGGGAACCACAGATAACACAGATAGTACGGATTTACACGGATTTTAAGGTATCTGTCATGTCGAGCTTGTCGAGACATTTCACGTAGTGCATGAGGAGGTCTTACATGAGACCCTTCGACTACGCTCAGGGTGACAGATACATCTGTGCTCATCTCGTTTAATCCGTGTTCATCAGTGGTTTAAATTCCCATTTATCACTCACGGGAACCATCCTTCACAATAATGCGTTGATTCTTAGTGGGATGCTGTGAAACTGTTCATACCGTTGGTTTCACCGCATGAGGTCCTTCCCGCTTGAACGCACGGAATTGCTGATACAGCATCACGCCCGCTATGACGCTGGCTAACAAGTCGCTCAGAGGCATGCTATACCATACGCCGTCCGCTCCCCAGAAACGGGGCAGGATGAGCAGGCAGGGGATGAGGATGAGCAGCTGGCGGGTCAACGAAAGGAAGATGGCCTTGCCCGCCATACCGATGCTTTGAAAGAAATTGGACGTAACCATCTGGAAACCAATGACAGGGAAGAACATTACCACGATACGCAAACCGTAGGCCGAAATCTCCACCAACTCGGTATCGGTCGTGAAGATGCTGACTACCAAATGCGGGAAAGCCATGCACACGGCAAAGCCTGCGGTGGTCACAACGGTGGCGTAGATGATGGTTTTCTTCAGCACCATAGTCACGCGGTCGTAAAGTTGCGCCCCGAAGTTATAGCCCGCGATGGGCTGCATGCCCTGGTTGAGACCCATGACAATCATGACGATGATGAACGAAAGGCGGTTGGCGATGCCGAATGCGCCGATGGCCAAGTCGCCTCCATACTTCTTCAGCCCTTGGTTGATTAGGATGACGATAAAGCAGGCGGCCACGTTCATCAGGAAGGGAGAGAGGCCGATGGCTAATGAACTGCTGACAATGTTTCGCTTTAACCGGTAGATTCCTTTGCGGAAGTGAAGCAATTCCTTGGGATTACTGAAAAGGCGCAACTGCCACACTAAGGAGATGGTCTGCGCCAGCACGGTGGCCGTGGCCGCTCCGCGTATGCCCCAATCGAATACGAAGATAAAGAGAGGAGCCAGGATGACGTTGACCACCACCGTGGCGATGGTGGCATACATGGCTTCCTTGGGGTGGCCTGAGGCGCGCAGCACGGCGTTCAGTCCCAAATACATGTGGGTCACCACGTTGCCCAACAGGATAATCTGCATGAAGTCGCGGGCATAAGGCACCGTCTCCTCACTGCCCCCGAAGAAGTAGAGGATAGGGTCGAGAAAGGGCAAGACGAGCACCGTGAAACCCAATCCGAACAAAACGTTCAGCACGAGCACATTACCTAACACCGTCTGAGCCGTGTCGTAATCCCGTTGGCCGAGCTTCACCGAAATCAAGGTAGAGGCGCCTACGCCCACTAATGAACCGAATGCCGCCGCAAGATTCATCAACGGGAAAGTCAACGCCAATCCGGACAATGCCATCGCTCCTACGCCGTGGCCGATAAAGATACTGTCTACCATATTATATAAGGAGGAAGCGGTCATGGCAATAATGGCCGGTACGGCATACTGCATCAGAAGTTTCCCGATTTCTTCCGTTCCTAACGCTGTAGGTGTTCGTTGTTGGGTCATAGTTTTTATGCTTAAGTTGATTTTCGGGTGCAAAAGTAGTGATTTCTCACGAGAAATACGCTCGTTTAAAAAATGTTTCGTATTTTTGTCCCCAAATAGAGTGAAATAGACTGATATGAACGTTTTAGAACTAAGTGAACAGGAAATTATCCGCCGCAACAGTCTGAATGAGTTGCGCGCGATGGGTATCGACCCTTATCCCGCTGCCGAGTATGTAACCAATGCATTCTCAACCGACATAAAAGCCGAATTTAACGATGACGCCGAGCTGCGCCAGGTGTCTATCGCCGGACGCATGATGAGCCGCCGTGTCATGGGGAAAGCCTCGTTCATCGAGCTGCAAGACTCCAAAGGGCGCATCCAGGTGTACATCACCCGTGATGACATCTGTCCGGACGAGAATAAAGATATGTATAACACCGTGTTCAAACGTCTGCTCGATTTGGGCGATTTTGTGGGCGTCGAAGGCTTCGTATTCCGCACCCAGACGGGCGAAATCAGCGTACACGCCAAGAAACTGACCGTACTGGCCAAGAGCATCCGTCCACTGCCTATCGTGAAGTATAAAGACGGTGTGGCTTACGACTCGTTTGAGGACCCCGAATTGCGCTATCGTCAACGTTACGTAGACCTCATCGTGAACGACGGGGTGAAAGATACGTTCCTGAAGCGCGCCAAGGTCATCAGCACCATGCGTGCTATCCTGGACGAAGCCGGATATACCGAGGTGGAGACGCCCATCCTGCAATCCATCCCCGGAGGAGCCAGTGCGCGTCCCTTCATCACGCACCATAACTCACTGGATATCGACCTTTACCTGCGCATCGCTACCGAGCTTTACCTGAAGCGTCTCATTGTGGGCGGCTTCGAGGGAGTCTACGAGATAGGCAAGAATTTCCGCAACGAGGGTATGGACAAGAATCACAACCCCGAGTTCACTTGCATGGAACTGTACGTGCAATACAAGGATTACAACTGGATGATGGGCTTCACCGAGAAGTTGTTGGAGCGCATCTGTATCGCTGTAAACGGCTCTACCGAGACGACCATAGACGGAAAAACCATCAGCTTCAAGGCTCCTTACCGCCGACTGCCCATCCTGGAAGCCATTAAGGAGAAGACGGGCTACGACCTGGAGGGCAAGACGGAAGACGAAATCCGCCAGATTTGCAAGGAACTGAAGATGGAGATAGACGATACCATGGGTAAAGGCAAGCTGATAGACGAAATCTTCGGCGAGTTCTGCGAAGGCACCTTCATACAGCCCACGTTCATCACGGATTATCCCGTGGAGATGTCGCCCCTGACGAAAATGCACCGCAGCAAGCCGGGACTGACCGAACGCTTCGAACTGATGGTGAACGGCAAGGAGTTGGCCAACGCCTATAGCGAACTGAACGACCCCATCGACCAGGAAGAACGCTTCAAGGAGCAACTTCGACTGAGCGAAAAGGGAGACGACGAGGCCATGTTCATCGATCAGGATTTCCTCAAAGCCCTGCAATACGGCATGCCTCCTACATCAGGCATCGGCATCGGCATCGACCGTTTGACCATGCTCATGACGGGCAAAGCCTTCATCCAGGAGGTGCTCTTCTTCCCGCAGATGCGTCCGGAGAAAGTAGCCCCGAAAGACGTTCCCGCTAAATACATGGAGCTGGGCATTCCCGAAGAATGGGTGCCTGTCATTCAGAAAGCCGGGTACAACTTAGTGACCGACATGGCGGAAGTCAACCCGCAGAAGCTGCACATGGACATCTGCGGCATTAATAAGAAATATAAATTGGAACTGACTAATCCGACGGTGAACGATGTGGCCGCTTGGATTGAGAAACTGAAGAATTAAAACGACTTGCAGCATGAAAGTTCCCGGAAAGATAGCCATCATGGGCGGAGGAAGTTGGGCGACGGCCATTGCCAAAATGGTGCTCAACCAGGCGGAGACCATCAATTGGTACATGCGGCGAGACGACCGCATTGCCGATTTCAAACGGCTCGGCCACAATCCTGCCTACCTGACGGGTGTCAAGTTCGATACGAAACGGATAAACTTCAGCTCCAACATCAACGATGTAGTAAAAGAATCGGATACGCTGATTTTTGTGACGCCTTCGCCTTATCTGAAGTCTCACTTGAAGAAGCTAAAGACCAAGATAAGGGACAAGTTCATCATCACGGCCATCAAGGGTATCGTGCCGGATGACAACATGATTGTGTCCGAGTATTTTACGAAGGAATATGGCGTGCCGCCGCAGAATATTGCCGTGGTGGCCGGACCTTGCCATGCCGAGGAAGTGGCTCTCGAACGTCTGTCATATCTCACTATTGCGTGTCCGGACATCGACAAGGCGTCTGTGATAGCCCAGCACCTTAGTTGTTCATACATCAAGACTTCAGTGAGCAACGACGTGGCGGGCATCGAATATGGCTCGGTACTGAAGAATGTCTACGCCATAGCGGCGGGCATCTGCAACGGACTGAAGTATGGCGACAATTTTCAGGCGGTACTGATGTCCAACGCCGTGCAGGAGATGAACCGCTTCCTCCAGACGGTGCATCCGTTGGATCGAAATGTAACTGACTCGGCCTATTTAGGAGACTTGCTGGTGACTGGTTATTCCAACTTCAGCCGCAACCGCACGTTTGGCGCCATGATAGGCAAAGGCTACTCGGTGAAGAGTGCGCAGATAGAGATGGAGATGATAGCCGAGGGCTACTATGGGACGAAGTGCATTAAGGAGATTAACAGGCACTATCATGTCAATATGCCTATATTGGATGCCGTGTATAACATCCTCTATGAGCGCATATCTCCCTTGATGGAAATAAAGCTGCTGACGGATTCTTTCCGCTGATATAGTTTGAGAAATGTTGTTTTAAAATGAAATAGCCATGATTACATTAAACATTGAAAAGACTTTTGGATTCATTTCCAAAGAGAACGTTTTCGCTTATGAGGCCGCTGTAAAGGCTGCTCAGGAAGCATTGGAAAACGGAACGGGTAAGGGTAATGATTTCTTGGGATGGTTGCATCTTCCTTCTTCCATTACCCGTGAACATTTGGACGACCTGAAGGCTACGGCACAGACTTTGCGCGAGAACTGCGAGGCCGTTGTAGTGGCTGGTATCGGTGGTAGCTACTTAGGTGCTCGTGCCGTCATCGAAGCTCTCAGCAATAGTTTCGCTTGGTTGCAGGATAAGAAAGACGGTCCTGTTATCTTGTTCGCCGGACATAACATCGGTGAAGACTATCTGTATGAATTAACTGAATACCTGAAAGATAAGAAATTCGGTGTCATCAATATCTCCAAGTCGGGCACAACGACAGAGACTGCCCTCGCTTTCCGCCTTCTGCGCGCCCAGTGCGAGCAACAACGCGGCAAGGAAATGGCCCGCAAGGTCATTGTAGCCATCACGGATGCCAAGAAAGGCGCGGCCCGTGTAACGGCTGATAAAGAAGGCTATAAGACGTTTGTTATCCCCGACAACGTGGGCGGACGTTTCTCCGTGCTGACTCCCGTAGGTTTGCTGCCCATCGCCGTGGCCGGATACGACATCGACAAGTTAGTGGCAGGCGCCGTAGCCATGGAGAAGGCTTGCGGTAACGACGTGCCTTTTGCCGAGAATCCAGCAGCTCTCTACGCCGCCACACGCAACGAACTGTATAAGAACGGGAAGAAGATTGAAATCCTCGTCAATTTCAATCCTAAATTGCACTACGTCAGCGAGTGGTGGAAGCAGCTCTATGGCGAAAGCGAAGGTAAGGAACACAAAGGTATCTTCCCCGCAGCCGTAGACTTCAGCACCGACCTCCACAGCATGGGACAATGGATTCAGGAAGGCGAACGCACCATCTACGAAACGGTAATCTCTGTAGACAAGGTGAACCACAGCCTGACCGTGCCTACCGATGCGGAGAACTTGGATGGCTTGAACTTCCTGGCGGGCAAGCATGTGGACGAAGTGAACAAGATGGCCGAACTGGGTACACAGTTGGCTCACGTAGACGGCGGTGTGCCCAACATGCGCATCTGCATTCCCGCCCTGAACGAAGAGAGCATCGGCGGCTTGCTGTACTTCTTCGAGAAAGCTTGCGGCATCAGCGGCTATTTGCTGGGCGTTAACCCCTTCAACCAGCCGGGTGTAGAGGCTTATAAGAAGAACATGTTCGCCCTGCTGAACAAACCGGGCTATGAGGAAGAGTCTAAGGCTATTCAGGCGAGACTCTGATTTTAGTATAGATAAACATTTTTTTTCATAAGACGGATTTTGATGATTAAACGTGTGGGGAGCTTAGTCGTGAGACTCGGCTCCTTTTCTTATTTTGAAGCGAGCGGAAAATGGATCTTCAACAAGGGTGAAATGTCTTTTTAAAAAAGCCAGGTGTGTAAGTGCCGGATTTTTGCTATCTTTGCATTTGTATTTTTAGGAAGAAAAGTATGCAAGAAATGATGTATAAAGAAGCCGTGGCACGTTATCTCGGTCGTAGTCACAATACAAATATTTATCCAAAAGCTATATTGTTTGACATGGATGGAGTTTTATTCGACTCTATGCCCTATCATGCCGATTCTTGGCACACGGTAATGGAACGCTACGGGCTTCACCTGAGTCGCGAAGAAGCGTTTCTGCACGAGGGACGCACCGGGGCGGCTACGATTAATATCGTCTATCGTCGTCAGTATGGGCGGGATGCCGACCCGGAACTCATTAAACAGATTTATGCGGAGAAAAGCGAGGAGTTTGCCCGCCATCCTGAACCGGAGCGTATGCCGGGCGCTTGGGAACTGATACGGAAAGTAAAAGCGTGTGGACTGACACCTGTACTTGTAACCGGTTCAGGACAAACCACGCTGTTAGAGCGCCTGGCACACAGCTATCCGGACACTTTTGACCGCGCGCGCATGGTCACGGCTTTTGACGTGAAGTACGGCAAGCCCAATCCTGAACCTTATCTCATGGGGCTGGCCAAAGCGGGGGTAGCGACCCATGAGGCTATGGTGGTGGAGAATGCTCCCATCGGCGTTCAAGCCGGGGTGGCTGCGGGCATCTTTACCGTAGCCGTCAATACCGGCCCTTTGGACGGACAAGTTTTGCTTGATGCTGGAGCCAATCTTTTGTTCCCTTCCATGCAGGCCTTTTGCGACCAGTGGGAACAGGTGTTTCAGGCACTGACGGAATAAGCCACAAAAAAGCCGGTATTCTCTTTTGCGTTCCACAGAGAGAAACCGGCTTTTTCTTTTGATTACGGTAAGCGCTATCTCATTTAGCAGCTTCCAACGATGCCTTACGAAAAGCCTTCATAGCTTTCTCAAGTTCCAACGACGCTTTACGAGCACGAGTCCCGGCGGCTTTGTTTCCATTCTCCAACTGTGCAGTGGCATCTTTCTCGAATGCTGCATACAATTCAGCAACTTTCTCAATTAACTCTTTCATAATCCTTTTTAATTCTTTTGATGTTAGTAAATAAGATTACGCAAATATACATTCTTTCGGGAAATAAATGCATAAAAAAGCGTTTTTTTTCTTCTGTAAGAGTGAAAAACTGCAATTCTGGGGATATTTGGCATTTTTTCTCTACTTTTGCAGCCATGAAACAGCATACTGATACGGACTATATACATGCGCTCATCAATGAAGGTGAGCACCAACAACAAGACTTCAAGTTTGAGATTTCGGATGCGCGCAAGATTGCAAAGACGCTTTCCGCTTTCGCCAATACGGACGGAGGACGCCTGCTTATAGGGGTGAAGGACAACGGAAAGATAGCCGGAGTGCGCTCGTCCGAAGAGCAATACATGATAGAAGCTGCCGCGCAACTGTATTGCCAGCCTGTGCTTGAGGTCGTTATGCGGGCCTATGTGGCGGAAGGCAAGACTGTACTGGTGGCACAGGTAGACGAAAGCAGACAAAAACCGGTGTATGCCAAGGACGAAAACGGCAAACGGTTGGCCTATCTGCGCATCAAGGACGAAAACATACTGGCCACTCCTGTGCATCTTCGCGTATGGCAACAAGAAAACGGACCGGATGGCGAACTGACAGAATTTACTGCTCGCGAGAGGCGGCTTCTCAGTCTGTTAGAGCAGGGAGAACCGCTGTCGTTAAGTAAATGTTGCCGCCTGACGCATATTCCGCGGCGTCTGGCTGAATATTTGTTGGCAAAGTTTGTCCGATACGGTCTGGTGGAGCCGGTGTTTGAGGATCATGCTTTCCGTTTCCGGTTGAAATGAACCTTTTTTATTCGGCATATAGGTATTTATGAACCGAATTTTTTCTTACTTTTGCAGACGGAAATCTTTATCCTATACATATATATACTATAACAGAAAGAAAATATGAGTCTATTGGGCAATTTATTCAAGAAAAACAGCGGGGAGGTGTCTTCTAAGAATGTAGAAGACTTTGCGTCGCTTATCCGTGTATATTTCCAGTCGGTCATAGCCGCCAACCTGGGTATTACCAATATCCGTTTTGTACCCGATGTGGCAAACTTCAAGCGGTTGTTTAAGGTTCCCACCCAAGGCGGACGCCTGGGACAGGGCGAAAAGATGGCCGCCCGCAAGATGCTGATGCAAGACTATGGTCTTAGTGAGGGCTTTTTCAAGGAGATAGATAGCTCAGTCAAGAAGCACTGCCGCACACAGAACGATGTGCAGTCTTATCTTTTCTTGTATCAGGGTTTCACCAACGACCTGATGATGTTGATGGGCAACCTGATGCAATGGAAATTCCGCATGCCATCTATATTCAAGAACACGCTTCGCACCATGACCGAAAAGACCGTGCACGATGTCTGCACCAAACTGGTATGGAAGAAGGATGATGTGCATAAGACAGCCGCCGCCGTGCGTCAATACAAAGAACGTTTGGGCTTTTCGGAGCAATGGATGACGGAATATGTTTTCAACATCATCATGCTGGCCAAGAAAGAACCGAAGCCGAAGAACGAAGACGCCAAGAAATAAATGGAGATAGAACAGCATCCACTGACTCCTTTCCTGCCGGAGAATGCCCGTCTGCTGATGTTGGGCAGTTTTCCACCCCAACGCAAGCGCTGGTGCATGGAGTTTTATTACCCCAATTGGGGGAACGACATGTGGCGGATGATGGGGCTGTTGTTCTTTGCCGACCGCAATCATTTTGCCGACAACGAACGGAAGCAGTTCCGTAAGGAAGCCATCGTCGGTTTCTTGCGGGAGGTTGGCATCGCTTTGTTCGATACCGCTTCGGCTGTACGTCGTTTGCAGGACAACGCTTCCGACAAATATCTGGAGGTGGTGCAACCTACCGATGTTCCCGCCCTGCTGCTGCGGCTCCCTCAGTGCAAGGCCATTGTTACTACAGGCGAAAAAGCCACTGATACGCTTTGCCGAATGTTTTCCATGGCGTCTCCCAAAGTGGGGGATTTCACTGAGTTCGTTGCTGACGGACGTGCTATGCGCCTCTATCGGATGCCTTCATCTTCACGCGCTTATCCGCTTGCGCTTGAAAAGAAAGCCGCCGCTTATCGTGTTATGTTTCAAGACTTAGAGATGATATAACGACTTTAATTTGAAATTTTATTGTCGATAGCTTGCGAAATCAAAACTTTCCGCTTACCTTTGCAGCCGCAAAATACGGGAATAGCTCAGTTGGTAGAGCATCGGTCTCCAAAACCGAGTGTCGGGAGTTCGAGCCTCTCTTCCCGTGCGAAGATAGTCCGGTATGAATCAATGATTTGTATCGGACTATTTGGTTTAGGTCGGAATAATAATTCACCAAGTTTATTTTGTCCTTTGCTTCGTTTGCGTTATCTTTGCATCGCATTGGTTCGCATTTCTTTCCGACAAGAACTGCGATTAAAAGGGAATCGGGTGCAAATCCCGGACAGTCCCGCTGCTGTGAGTTTCGCTATAATCGTTGCAGGCAACAACCTCATGCCACTGAAGCCAAACGAAGGTTTTGGGAAGGCGTCTGCAACAGAAACAAGTCAGAAGACCTGCCATGCGATTCTTTACGTTCATTGCTTTCGAGGAAAAAGCGGTGAGTTTAATGAATATGGACGTTGTCGCCCCTCTCATTTCATTCATCTTAACTGATTCAGAGAAAGTATGAGAAAATAAACTTCTGCCAAAGTTTATTGAATGGATGTCCGGGCGAAGTGATTTCGACCGGACATTTTGTTTCCTACTTATTTTTCCCTACTTTTGTGTCATAAATGGACAGGCCTATTAATACGTTAATGTAATATAGTTAAGTTGGTATGAAAATAAAAAGATTCCTTATGATTGTGTCTCTGGCGCTTATGACAGGGACAGGAGTTGCCCAGCAAAATCCGTTGGGCGCATTTGAAGAACTGACGGATACCAAACCCCGTGATGGAAAAGAAGTTTGGGACAAGATGCCGGCTCCGGTCCAATTGGAGTGGGGGAGTACAGATGTACGCTACAAAAAATGGAATGTTCCTTCCGGACTGTCGGGTACTCACTCTTTGCGCCTGACAGCGTGGAAAGGTGAACGGGTCAACGCACAGGCTGTATTGTGGACACGCAAGGATTTGAAGAATTTGCGTTTATCGGTGGGTGAACTGAAAAAAGGCAAGGACGTGATTCCCGCTTCGGCCGTGCGTACGCATTTTGTCCGTTATGTCATGACAGACGAATTGAACAAGGACGGACAAGGTGGGTGCGGGCACAGGGAGGACAAAACCCAGTGGGATTCCTCGTTGGTGGCCGATATGCTGGACATTAACAAGACCTTGGACGTGAAAGCGCTGTGTGCGCAACCTATTTGGCTGAACGTATGGGTGCCTGCGGAGACCCAAGCAGGCGTTTATAGAGCCAAACTGACGGTCAGCGCGGACGGGATGGAGGCGTTGACGTTGCCTTTCGAAGTAAAAGTGACGAACCGTCTGCTACCGGCTCCGCAAGCCTGGAAGTTCGATTTGGACTTGTGGCAGAACCCTTACGCTGTGGCGCGTTACTACCAAGTGCCGCTTTGGAGCGAGGCGCATTTCGATGCGATGCGTCCTGTGATGAAGATGCTGGCCGATGCAGGTCAGAAAGCCATTACGGCAAGCATCATGCACAAGCCGTGGAATGGGCAGACCCAAGACCATTTTGACAGTATGATAACCCGTATCAAGAGGTTGGACGGTACATGGGAGTTTGGCTATGTCGTGTTCGACAAGTGGGTGGAGTTTATGACGGAAGAAGTTGGTATGCATGGACTGATAAACTGCTATACCATGATACCCTGGGCCTTGGCGTTCGATTATTACGATGAAGCCACCAATCGGGTACAGTTTGTTTATGCCAAACCTGGTGATGACGCTTATGCGGAATACTGGGGAGTGTTCTTGAAAGATTTTGTCCGGCATTTGCGTGAGAAAGGTTGGCTGGAGCGCACGACTATTTCCATGGACGAACGCCCGATGGAAGCCATGCGCGAAGCCATCCGGGTAGTACGTGCATCGGCTCCTGAACTTAAAATTACGTTGGCGGGCAATTACCATTCCGAAATAGAATCCGACCTTTATTATTATAGCATCGCTTTCGGACAGAAATTTCCGGCAGAGGTGAAGAAGGCGCGTGAAGCGCGCGGGCAGGTCAGCACCTATTATACCTGTTGTTCCGAGGCTTTCCCCAATACATTTACGTTTTCCCGTCCGGCCGAAGCTGCGTGGACCATTCTTCATGCGGTTGCCGAAGGTTATGACGGTTACTTGCGTTGGGCGGTCAATAGTTGGCCGGTTGACCCTTTGCGTGACTCTCGTTTCCGTACTTGGGCCGCAGGCGATACGTACAGCATCTATCCTGGGCCGCGCAGCAGCATCCGTTTTGAACGTTTGATAGAAGGTTTGCAGGATGCTGAGAAAATACGTATTTTGCGGGAAGAATTTGCCGCCAAGGGTGCTAAAGGCAAACTGAGGCGTATGGATGAATTCTTGTCTCATTTCAAGCTCGAAGCAGTGCCCGAAGGAAGAAAAAATCCGGAGGAACCGGTCAGCGAACTGCATGAGGCGTTGAATCGTTGGTAACATCCGTCCGGAAAGTCGATGTTGTCCCTCTTATTTTCTGGAGGCATATAGCTTACTTCCTTGCACGATTAGTAATCGTCACGCTGTACGATTACTAATTGTCATGCTGTACGATTAGTAATCGTCATGCTGTACGATTGGTAATCGTGCAAGGAATGCAGTTATATTGCGCAAGTCCGTAATACAATGGAATGGTATATAATATATATAATAAGTAACTAATCACATTTAGCTTATACTATATCAGTAGTTAAGTAGTTAAGAAGTTAAGTAGTTAAGCCGATAGTTGACTTATCATGTATACTAAAAGTATTGGCTTAACTCCTAACGGAGCAAAGCGGAGTGATAACTCCTTAACTTCTTAACCCTACAAATGATATCAATTAATTCTGTACATTTACTTATGGTGTAGCCAGTATTGTTATCTATTGTTTTTTCTTCTATATGATAGAACAAAGGATGCCTTTTAGTGGGCATTTTCACCAAACTTTGCCTCTATTTATGTTTTGTAAAGCATGAGCTTACTCCTTTTTTTAAAAGAAAAAAGTATCAGAAATATAAAATCCTAAAATATTTATTGCTTGCAATCGGCTGATTATTAAGCATTTGTTTTCTTGTGTGATTTTGAGTAAAAGAAATGTCTATTTGAGTAAAGCCTATATTTTGCATTTTATTAGTTTTGCGGCAGAGATTTTAGCACTTAGTGCTGAACCTTGTGTGTTTTAATATAGTTGTTTTATAATGTTTACTTAAAATTATTATGAAAAATGTGAAAGAGCTATTTGCATTGAGAAGGACTCGCCGAAGTGCGCTTTTCTTCTTGCTCCTGTCTTGTGTGATAGGAAGTGGTTATTCGAAGGCTCTTCCCGCCAGGGGGGGGGGCGTATTCGCATCTGAAGCCGTACAGCAGAATCGTGCGGTGACCGGTGTGGTAAAGGATGCCACGGGTGAACCGATGATTGGTGTGACCATCCGGGTGAAAGGTACCGGCAACGGTACTGTTACCGACATCGATGGTAAGTACACGCTGAACGTGTCGGGTAATAACGCTATATTGGTTTTCTCGTTTGTGGGATACCAGTCGCAGGAGATTAGCGTTGGCGGCAGAAGTTCAATCGATGTCGTGCTGAAGGAGGATTCGGAAATGATTGACGAAGTGGTGGTAGTCGGTTTTGGTACCCAGAAGAAGGTAAACCTGACCGGTGCCGTGGCTTCGGTCAACAATGAGACGATAGAAAACAAGCCCGTGGGTAGTTTAGGACAAGCATTGGAAGGTGTCATCCCGAACCTCAACGTATCTGCGACATCCGGTGATCCTACGTCGGTACCTACTTTCAACGTGCGTGGTGGTACGTCTATGGGACAGAACGATGACGGCGATTGGGTAATCCAGACGGGTAGCCCGCTGATATTGGTGGACGGCGTGCAGATGGACGCTACGGCGTTGAGCATGCTCAATCCTGCGGATGTGGAGAGCGTTTCTTTGCTGAAAGACGCAGCCTCGGCCGCTATTTATGGTGCACGTGCCACTTACGGCGTTTTGTTGGTGACGACCAAGAGCGGATCGAAGGCTCAGAAGCCCAACGTGACATATAACTTTAACATGCAGTGGAACACGCCCTCGCATCGTCCGGACATTATGGACGCTTATACCATCCAGTTGGCCGCCAACCAATTGACGGAACTGACTGGAGGAACCGTGTCTACTTGGAGCGAGCAGTTGCTTGCCGCCAAGAAAGCGTGGAGAGATGATCCTGAGAACGCTCCTGACTGGATATATCAGGAGGGCAGTGACTCCAAATTCTCGTGGGTACGCAGCATGAATCCTTATGATGAGGTTGTGAAAGATTGGACACCGATGCAGAAACATACGGTGAGCGTTTCCGGTGGCAATGACAAGACACGTTACTATCTCTCATTAGGCTATCAACGTCAAGAAGGTATGTACAAAATCAATACGGATTCGCAGAAACGCTTTACCGGATTGATGAGCGTACAGACGCAAATCACCAACTGGTTTGACGTGAGCGCAAAAATCAGTTTCAACTCATTGAACATTGACGAACCTTACCTCAATCCTCAGAAAGGCAAGTTGTGGAGCGCCATGATGGGTGAAACGAGCCGTAACATCTGTAGCCCGATTATGACTGGCCCGGATGATCCGCAGCCCAACATGTGGACGGACAATGTATTGGGATGGTTGGCTTACGGCGCAACTCGCGATACGAAACGACAGAACTTATTGTTCAACATCACACCGACCATCACTATCCTGCCGGGTTGGACGGTAAAAGGAGAATTTTCGTACGCTCCCAAAGAGTACTTCCAAAAACGGGTGATTCCCACGCGTGAGTACATCGTGGACGATTGGAGTTCTATCGTAAAGACGCATACGGATCCTTCCAGCGTGGATGAGACGATAACACACTCCGATTACTATACCATCAACGCGTATACCAACTACAATAAAACTTTCGGCAAACATGATATAGGCGCCATGGTAGGTTTCAACCAAGAATGGTACACTTACCGCAAGACATACGCTGAGGCTGAAGGTATATTGAACGCTGACTTGCCTTACATCAATTCGGCTACAGGTAACCAATACGCAGGTGATGAAGCCGAGCATTGGGCTATCCGAGGCATGTTCGCCCGCTTCAACTATGTATATGACAACCGTTACCTTTTCGAGTTCAATGGACGTTACGATGGAACTTCCCGTTTCCCGAAGGCTGACCGCTTCAAGTTCTTCCCTTCGTTCTCCGCAGGTTGGAGGATTTCGGAAGAAAAGTTTATGGAGCCTACCCGCCATTGGTTGGACAATCTGAAAGTGAGAGGTTCTTGGGGCTCGCTGGGTAACCAGGAAGTAGACACTTATGCTTATATTTCCGAGTACAGCAGCGTGGACTATGTCGCATGGAATATGGGGGGCACTCGTCCGATGGGTATCTCGCAGGGCGGACTGATCTCGCCGACGTTGACGTGGGAGACCGCTACGACCTTGGACTTCGGTTTGGACGCTACGTTCCTGCAAAATCGCCTTGACTTTACATTCGACTGGTACACGCGTGAGACGAAAGACATCTTGATGGCTGCGGACAAGTATCCCGCCGTATTGGGCGCTTCCGCTCCGAAAAAGAATTCCGGTATCCTGAAAACCAATGGTTGGGAACTCAGTCTGACTTGGCGCGACAAGGTGAACAAGGATTTCCATTATGACATCAACTTCGTATTGTCCGACTATGTAACGAAAGTCAAGAAGTTCGACGGAAACCCCAATAAGTCGTTGTCTACCTTGTATGACGGAAAGGTGATGGGTGAAATTTGGGGCTACACTTGTCTGGGTATCTTGCAGGAAGATGACTTCACCGTTGATGAAAACGGCAAGTACACATTGAACGGTCCGAGCCAGACCGACATCAGCAGCACCTGGTATCCGGGTGACCTCCGCTTCGCTGACTTGGGTGGTACGCCGGGTGATGATGAAAACAAGAGCGATGCCGGTCCCGACGGTAAGGTAAGCAACGGCGAGAATACCGTTTACAATCCGGGCGACTTGCGCGTCATCGGTAACAATACGCCCCGTTTCCGTTTCGGTCTGAACACGAACCTCTATTGGAAAGACTTCAGCCTGAACATCTTCTTCCAAGGTGTAGCCAAACGCGATGTATTCATTAATAACAACATGCTTTTCGGCGGCAGCGATTCGGCCGGTAACTACGACACGTTCATGAATTCGTGGACACCGGAGAATACGAACGCCAAGTATCACATGTACGGCCGCGGTCAAAACTTGACGACCAATACCCGTTACCTGTACAACGGTGCATTCATCAGACTGAAAACACTGAGTTTGGGATACACACTTCCGCGTGAATGGACTCGCAAGATTATGATGAACACGGTGCGTGTCAACTTCTCGGCTTATAACTTGTTTGAGATATCCGGAATACCCAACGTATTCGACCCAGAGTCTATCCAGTCGGCTTACCCGATGATGCGTTCGTTGGCTCTCGGTGTACAAGTCAATTTCTAACAAATTAACTTATTATATATGATAATGAATATGAAACTGAAACATTATATCGCAGCTGTCGGATTAGCGGCCACGTTCGTGGCATGTAACGATGACTTCATGGAGCGTTATCCGTTGGACGTGCCGACCGACGAAACTTTCTGGACTTCGGAAAGTGACCTGAAACTGTTCTTGAACAAACTGTACCCTACTTGGCTACAGGGACACGGAAGCGGTTGGTCAGACAGCAAATACCTTTATCCGCTCCCGGTAACCGGAAGCCCGTTGGCATACGGAGATGTGTATAGTGACAATGCCGTGCGTACAGGGAATGAATACACTGAATTGGGTGAAGCCAATAAGATACCGACTGGGTCAGGTTCTGACTCCAATGGCTGGTCATGGGGTGATTTGCGTAATGTCAATTATTTCCTGACACATTATACTCTTGCAGATTTGCCTGCGGAAACGTTGGCCCAGTATGCCGGTGAAGCGTACTTCTTTAAAGCTTGGGAATATTACCGCAAGGTTTTGTTCTTCGGCGATGTGCCTTGGCTTACGCGTGAGCTGAATACCGATTCGGAAGAGCTTCAAATGGCTCGTACTCCGCGTGCCGAAGTCATGGACTCCGTGTTGATGTGCATAAACCGGGCTGTAGAAGGCCTGCCTGAAAAAGGGAGTGAGGAATCCGGCCGCCTGAACAAGGATATGGCCAACTTCCTGAAAGCACGCATCTGTCTTTTCGAAGGAACTTACCGTAAGTATCATAAGGATCTGGGATTGGATCCCACTAAATTCCTGCAAGAGTGCGAGACGGCTTGCGAAGCCTTGCTCGGTAAATATTCGTTGTACACCGGCGATGGCGCAACGTCTTATTACAAGATGTTTACAGTAAAAGGTCCCAACGCTTACTCGAGTAATCCGGAAATTATTCTTGGACGTACGTACATCGAAAATGAATATGGAAACGCTTTCCAGCGTTACTACGACCAGAATAACAGCAACCGTCAATCCATGGGCGCTACCCGCGGGCTGATAGAAGAATACTTGTGTGAGGACGGACGCCCCATCTACATCGGCGGTACAGAAGGTAGCTATGAAGTGAATCCGTTGTTCAAGGGCTACGGTATGTGGAAAGAATTGGATAACCGCGACCCGCGTCTGACCCAGACCGTGTGCCGTCCCGGTGAATATGTCACTATTTGGGGGAACGGTGAAGTGAACCCGGACAATGGCATACAGTATCCTACTATCTCCTATAATACCAGTGGTTCTACCGTTACCGGTTATCGTTTTATCAAGCATTGGATGGGTGACCAAGAGGAGATAGATGCCGTAACCAACGGTACACAAGCCGCTGTCGAATTCCGTTATGGCGAGTTGTTGTTGATATATGCCGAAGTGGAGTATGAACTGAACGGAACGCTGACGCAAGATCAGGTGGACAAAACCATCAACGCTTTGCGGGAGCGCGCCGGTTTCGACTTCGACAAATATCCTACGGCACGTCTGATTGTGGGGCAAGAGCCGGCAGATCCCCGTTTGGATAAGATTTATAGCGAGAAATTGGACTACACGGTCAGCCCGCTGTTGCGTGAAATTCGCCGTGAACGCCGTATAGAGCTTGCTATGGAGAACCATCGTTACGAAGACTTGATGAGATGGAAAGCCGGTAACCTGTTTACTGTTCCTTTGCGCGGTATGCAGTTTACAGAGGAAATGCAGGCGTTGTATGACGGTTCGCATACAGACCGCAAGAACGGTGGCGCCGCTGCCACGGCTGTAATTGGCAAGGATGTATTTATCGACGATGAAGGCTTCATCATTTGCTACCCGAAGAGTCCGTATAAGCAAACCGTCAATGGTGTCCTGCCTTGGCATGACTACCGTTACCTGTGGCCTATACCGGCGGAAGAAATCCGTTTGAATCCTAATTTGGAGCAAAATCCGGGTTGGATAGAGGCGGATGCCGATAAGTAAAATCGGATGTTTTCCTGATTGGATAAAGTGGATGGAAAGTGCGCCGGCAAAAGATGCTTGGCGCACTTTTTCATCCCGTGCAAAGTATAATCGGCACCTTAAAAGTACTCAAAAAGTGATTTTGAGTAAAACAAAAAACGAATAGAGTAAAGCTTTTCGGGAAAAAAAGCCGTCCTTTGCGGCAAACCTTTTAAATGAATAATAGCATGAATAGATTTTTTAAAGTATCAGTTTTACTCTTGCTCTTGACGGGCGGAGTGGCTGTAGCGCAGGATCGCCCGAGGGTGTTGCCTGCCGACCAGGAGATTCCTTTGAAGTATGGTGCGGAACGTTTGGGCAAACGCCAGGATGCCGACATGAAAAAATTCCGTGACAACCGTTTGGGAGCTTTCATCCATTGGGGATTGTATGCCATTCCCGGTGGCGAGTGGAATGGCAAAGTATATCCGGGCGCGGCTGAATGGCTGAAATCGTGGGCGAAAGTGCCTGCCGACGAATGGCTGGCGTTGATGGACCAATGGAATCCGGAAAAGTTTGACGCGAAGGCTTGGGCTAAGATGGCCAAGCAGATGGGCGTGAAGTATGTTAAGATTACAACGAAACATCATGAGGGATTCTGCCTGTGGCCCAGCAAGTACAGCCAATATACCGTGGCTCAGACTCCTTATAAGAAAGACATCTTGGGCGAATTGGTGAAAGCCTATAACGACGAAGGCATTGACGTGCATTTTTATTTCTCAGTAATGGACTGGAGCCATCCCGACTACCGCTACAGCATCAAGACCAAAGAGGACGAGGAAGCCATGGCCCGCTTCTTTGAATTTACGGACAACCAGCTGAAAGAGCTTGCCACACGCTACCCGACTGTGAAGGACTTCTGGTTTGACGGCACATGGGATGCCAGCGTCTCGAAGAACGGTTGGTGGACAGCCCACGTTGAGAAGATGCTGAAGGAACTGATACCGGGCGTTACCATCAACAGCCGTCTGCGTGCTGACGATTTGGGAAAGCGTCATTTCGACAGCAACGGTCACTTGATGGGCGATTATGAGTCCGGTTACGAACGTCGTCTGCCCGACCCGGTGAAAGACCTGAAGGTGACCCGTTGGGACTGGGAGGCCTGCATGACCGTGCCCGAAAACCAATGGGGATATCACAAAGACTGGTCGCTGAGCTATGTAAAGACGCCGTTGGAAGTGTTGGAGCGCATCGTACATGCCGTATCGATGGGTGGAAATATGGTCGTAAACTTCGGCCCGCAGGCAGACGGCGATTTCCGTCCGGAAGAAAAAGATCTGGCTAAGGCGATAGGAAAATGGATGAATAAATACGGTGAATGCATCTATGGCTGCGACTATGCCGGATGGGAGAAGCAGGCATGGGGATATTACACCCGCAAAGGGGATGATGTATATATGGTCGTGTTCAACGCTCCCTATTCCAAGAAGCTGACTGTGAAAGTTCCCAAAGGTATCAAGGTCGTAAAGGCTACCGTGTTGAATGGTAACGAAGTGGATGTCACGGAGACCACGCGCAACGAATACAATGTAGATATGCCGTCGCGTGACCCGGGCGAACCGTTTGTCATCAAACTGCAAATTGAGAAAGCCACAAGTACCATTGATAAATACAGAGACGCGCTGACTTGATGAGCACGTCTGTGATGAACAGAAATATCTACTATCTCTCTTAATAAATTGTTCCTGCATGAGCGCAAGATAAAACAGACAGTGACAAGTGACACTTTTAGACGTAAGTCGGGCGGGTGACGGACGGATGGGAAATCCGGTTTCATCCGCCTGATTTGTGTGGGTGCGTGTCGTCTGATTTTGTAATTAGCAAAATAAACCATACCTTTGTGAGGGTAGTGATAGAAGAATAACTAAATAAAAAAAGAATTGTTTACAGATTTACATACCATGAGAAACAACGGTTTGCTGTTATTGTGTGTTCTCATTTGTGCGATGATGGCGATACCCGTCCGGGCGAATGACTATAAATTCAGGACGATGTCGCCCGAAGGGGGCTTTTATTATGATGGAGTCAAGGCTATTGAACAGGATAGCGAGGGGTTCATTTGGGTGATGATGGATTACGAGTTGTATCGTTTTGACGGTTATGAATACAAAAAGTTTTATCCTTATTTTGCGGCTTTGAATCCTACGAAGGGATGGATGTTTCATGACATGGCCTCTGACGGATCCGGAAATCTGTATGTCAATACCAACAATGGCGTTTACCGTTTCTGTAAGTCGCGTGACACGTTTGAGCGGATATACAATTCTGTAGGGCAGGTTGAGGTGGACGGAGCGGGACAAGTGTGGGTACGTTTGCAATATCTGTGGAGGCGGTTGGATTTATCTACCGGCGAACTTCACGTTCCCTGTTATGATGGAGACAGCCTGACTTACGTGAATCCATCGTTTTGTGTATACCAGAACAACCTGTATACATTTGTCCATCGCACGGCTTACCGTTATAATGATGCGAAAAATGAGTTTGAGTCTTGTTTCTCTTTCCCGGCTTCCGGTGGGGAACAAGTTTCGCATGTGTGCATATGCGGAGGAAAATTGTGGGTATACTTTCCTGAGGAAGGCTTGTATAAGGTGGATTTGGCTACGCTTGCCGTGGAAACCCATTACGGGACCTTCCCGGAAATCGAGGAGGATGCTTTGCGGAATTTCTTTGTAGATAAGAACGGGAAAATATGGTTCGGAACAATTAATGGACTCCATATTTTTAATCCGGAGAATGGTGAACATACATGTTATAGACACTCTGAATCGGATCCTTATAGCTTGCCTAACAATTCTGTTTGGGTGATAGCCGAAGATCGGCAGCGGAATGTCTGGGTGGGTACTTATTCCGGTATGCTGAGTTATGTCAATGTGAACGAAGGGGACGCTTTCAGGACTTTCCATGCGAAGGAAGGAGGATTGGTTTCTCCTTTGGTCAGCTCCTTTGCCGAGAATGACGATTATTTATGGATTGGTACGGAAGGGGGAGGCGTGGACCGTATGGACAAACGTACCGGAAAGTTTCGGAATGTGATTGGATCCGGGCGGATGGCCTCGCTGCATGTGAAGTCGATGTCCATGACAGCCGGGGGGGATTTGTGGATTTCCACGTTCAGGGGAGGAATCTGTCAGTTCGATGCATCCGGGAGACAAAAAATGAATCTGCTTCACGTGCCGGACGACAGTACATCTTTGTTGGTGAACAATATTCGCAAGACCGTAGCCATGGGCGATACGGGCATGTGGGTGGCTTACCAGCACCCTTATCCCCGCATTTCTTATCTTTCTATGCGTGACAAAAAATTAACTCATTACACGTTGGAGAAAAAGTCGGCTTACTTGTTCGACATGTTCTTGCAAGGTGACCGTACGTTGTGGTGCGTCAGCCACGATGCACTCTACCGGATGGACACACAGACACATGCCGTTCAACGCTTTGCGCCTGACGATTCGGTTTACCTGCGGCTTTTCACGGCCTGCTCGGACGATTCCGGACACATTTGGATAGGGACTATCGGCAACGGCTTGGTTCGTTTCGATGTCAGCACTTCAGAGTTTGTACCCATGCGCGAAGGCATGCTGCACGAGATGTATTCCATTTATAGCATCTGTTATGACGATGGGAAAGTATGGATGGGTACTGATAACGGATTATGCTGTTATGACATCGCTGCCAATCAGTTGGTGGAGTTTGATGAGAAAGCCAACACACAAGGACAAGTGTATTACCCCCTTG
This sequence comes from uncultured Bacteroides sp., assembly GCA_949300425.1. GTDB lineage: Bacteria > Bacteroidota > Bacteroidia > Bacteroidales > Bacteroidaceae > Bacteroides. Next base: position 44,659 of record CASGED010000128.1, on the reverse strand, counting down.
CCGTGCTGAAAGGGGACAAGGGAAGATTGTATTTTGGCGGTACGAATGGTTTTACAGTTGTAAATCCGAGCCGTATTACGTATAATGCCTATCATCCCAAAGCATTGATATCGGACTTTTTTATAGATCAGGAGGTCGTTCATCCCGATTATGGCGAAGATGTTTCCCGACGGACAATCGTTTTGAGCTATGACCAAGCGAATTTCGGCTTCCGTTTTTCGTCGGATAATTATAACATACCGGAAAAGAACCGTTTCCGATACCGTTTGCGAGGTTATAACAACCAGTGGATTACGGTTGCCGCCCAGCAACGTACGGTGATGTATTCCAAGGTTCCGGCAGGTACTTATTATTTCGAGATTTATGCCGCCAATAATGACGGTGTTTGGAGCGACGTGCCTACTGTAATAAAGATTGTGAGGCGGCCGGCTCCGTGGGCCAGTGTGCCTGCCTACGGACTCTATCTGCTTGTTGTGGTGGGTATAGCTTTGTTGATATACAGATACTACGCCGAGAAAAGAAGACTCCAGTTACTGCTCTACCAAGAGAATATGGAAAAAGAACAAAAAGAGCAGATTCACCAGTCGCAATTACGCTTCTTCACTAACATTTCGCACGACTTCCGTACGCCGTTATCGCTGATACTGGCCGTGGTGGACAAATTGCGGAACGATGGGCTGAAGGAATATTATTACCGCATTTTGAACAGCAACGCGCAACGCCTGCTGAATTTGGTGAACGAGTTGATGGACTTCCGGACGGTGGAGAACGGTATGATGAAATTGCAGTTGCAGCCCTTAGGCATCAATCGCATCGTGCACGACACGACCGATGACTTTATTGACACGGCCAACCAGCGGAATATTGATTTCCGCATCCAATGTGACGAGAATCTGCCTGCCGAAATTTGGGCGGATAGAAGTGTTGTTGAGAAAATTGTGATGAATTTGCTGAGCAATGCTTTCAAGTACACGCCGGACAAGGGCCGTATTCTTATAGAAACCCGCCGGGGGAATGGTTTCACTTCTGTGTATCAGAATAGTTATACGGTAGGCGAAAGCGGGAGCGATGTATTCTCCATTATTGTGAGCGATACGGGCATAGGCATTTCGGGCGAATCCATCAGCAATGTGTTCGACCGTTTCTATAAAGTGAATACCGTCAATGTGGATTCTCACTTAGGGACGGGCATCGGTCTGGCGCTTGTCAGGAGTCTGGTGTTGCTCCATAAAGGTTCGATAACCATTTACAGCGAGCGGGAAAAAGGCACCGATATGGTGGTCTGTCTTCCGTTGGATAAAACCATTTTCGCGCCGGAAGACTTCATGCAACAGCTCCCGGAAGCGAAGCCTGCCCCACAGTCGGTAACAGAAACTGCCGAAGAAGATGGCAACACGGAGGATGAAAATAGGAATCTGCCGTCTGACGGAAGAAAAATCTTAATAGCCGAGGACAATGACGACCTGCGAACCTTGATAGCCGACTCGTTGGCGGACGATTTTATAGTGACGCAGGCGCGGGACGGAAAGGAAGCGATGGACTTAATTAATGGAGATACGGATTTCGATTTAATTATCAGTGACATTATGATGCCCCGCAAGGATGGCGTGTCCTTATGTTACGATGTAAAGAATAACATAAACACTTCGCATATCCCGTTCATATTGCTGACAGCCAAAACCAGCCTTGAAAGTAAGATAGAAGGGGTAGACTCCGGGGCGGATTTGTATTTTGAAAAACCGGTGGATTTGACTTATTTGAAACTGGCCATCCATAACGTCTTTAAGAACAGACAACAACTGCGGGATCACTATGCGCGTAATTTTTATGCCGATAGCAGCGAACTCTCGTCCAACCAACAGGATGCCAAGTTCCTGAAAACGTTTGTGGACTATATCAATGAGCATATCTCCGAACCGGAAATGAGTGTGATAGGTGTAGCCGAGGAGTTGGGCATGAGCAAGAGCAAACTTTATACAAAGGTGAAAAGCCTGACCGGCGAATCGGTTGTTTCGTTCATCGCGAATTGTCGGATGCGCAAGGCGGCCAAGCTGATTATCGAAGAGAATCTGACCATGCGGGAGGTGATGGCGCAAGTGGGTATCGAAAGTCAGTCCTATTTTACGAACCTGTTCAAAAAAGTATGGGGTGATACTCCTACCGTGTTTGCTACCAAGCATAAAAAGGCAAGTGAAAAATAACCTGTCGGGAGAGGATACTCTCTCTTTCCCACAGACATCCTGCGGTATGCCTCATAAAATGCTCTGGGTCGAGAAATAGGAATTAAATAATCATTTCTACTACTTTTATGCGGAAAATCATTAAAAAATATTCGTTTTGTCCATTTGGATAAAAGAAATGTCAATATGAGTAAGGCATAACGGGTAATAAAGGCTTTCTTTGCATAAAATTTTAAGAACTAATAAAATGGGAACAATAAAAATTGCCGCCGGATGTAAAGGCGGGCCGACTGGTGCGAAAAAGTACCATGTAAAGAAATGGATGGTTTTCATCCTGCTGGTGCAAATGTTTGTAATGCCTATGTCTGCCCAACAAGGTTTGGATAAGAAAGACATAGTGTCAGTCATGAAACGGGTAGCCGATTGGCAGATTGCGAATCCGCAAAAAGGAGCGGAACATGATGACTTGGATTGGACGCACGCCGTTCTCTACATGGGGATGGTGGACTGGGCGGAACTGACCGAGCGGACTGATGGCGACTCTTCTTATTATAAGTGGTTGATGAAGATAGGTTGGCGCAACCATTTTCAAGTGGGAAAATGGATGTACCACGCCGATTTTATTGCGGTGGGGCAGAGTTTCATTGACCTTTATAAAAAATATAATGACACCAACATCATTGCTCCCGTTATGGCGCGTGCCAATTGGGTGGTGGAGCATCCTACAAACGCTACCTTGGAACTGAATTACAGCAAACGGGAAACGTTGTCCCGTTGGTCGTGGTGCGACGCATTGTTTATGGCTCCTCCGGTATATGCCAAGTTGTATGCGATGACGTTGGATAAGAAATACCTGGATTTTCTGAATAAAGAGTATCGGGCTTCCTACGATTATCTGTATGATAAGGACGAAAAGTTGTTCTATCGTGACTGCCGTTATTTCGACCAAAAGGAAGCTAACGGAAAGAAAGTCTTTTGGGGACGCGGAAACGGCTGGGTATTGGGAGGACTGGCCGAAATCCTGCAAGCGTTGCCCAAAGACGAAGTTTCGCGCGCGTTCTATAAAGACTTGTTTGTAGAGTTGGCTACCCGGGTGGCCGGATTGCAATGTCCGGACGGATATTGGCACGCCAGCCTGTTGGACCCGGATTCCTATCCTTCGCCCGAAACCAGTTCGACAGGACTGATAACCTATGCGCTTGCTTACGGTGTCAACGAGGGATTCTTAGAGAAGGAACAATTCATGCCTGTGATTGAAAAGGCTTGGAAGGCGTTGACGGACGCGGTGGAAGCCGACGGAAAGTTGGGCTATGTGCAACCCATCGGAGCCGATCCCCGGAAGGTGACGCGCGACATGACCGAAGTCTATGGAGTAGGCGGTTTCTTGTTGGCCGGTTGCCAGTTGTATAAGATGGCGAAGTGAGAATACGAAAAATCCTAATAGATTTATGTTGAAAAGAACTTTTATGAAAAGAGGTTTTATAGCTATATTGTTGGCGCTGGTGGCTTGTTGTGCCGTTATCCATGCCCGTGAAGTGACTTCCTTCAACGATGGATGGGAGTTTAAGAAAGGACCGTTTGCGCAAGACGCTATGAAAGTGGCGCAAAAGTGGAATGCGAAGTGGGAGAAAGTGACCATTCCCCATACCTGGAATGCCGATGACATGCAGAAACGTGTCGCTTCCTTCTATGAAGGAGTAGGTTATTACCGCAAGAATCATGTCTTCCCGGAAACATTGGAGGGGAAACGTGTGTTCCTTCGTTTTGAAGGAGTGGGCTCCTGTGCCGAGGTATATGTGAACGGCTATCTGGTAGGAACTCATAAGGGTGGATATTCGGCTTTTGTCTGCGAAATCGGTTCCCAAATAAAATATGGTAAGGAGAACGAGATTTTGGTAAAGGCGGATAATACGGCGCGTCCCGATGTCATACCGACTAATCACAACTTGTTCGGTGTGTATGGCGGCATGTATCGTCCCGTTTGGTTAGTGGTGACCGAACCTTGCAACATTGTGGTGAACGATTGCGCTTCTTCGGGTGTGTACATTACCCAAAAGAACGTTTCGAAGAAATCGGCCGAGGTTTCCGTAAAGGTGAAGGTGGACAATGCTTCACTGACTCCCGTTCCGTTGGAATTGGAAAACACCATTTATGACATGAACGGAAAACAAATCAAGAAGCACCGCCAAACTTTTGAGTTGACTCCGCAAGGCGTACAGGCGTACACTGCAGACTTTAAGCTGGGCAATCCTCATTTGTGGCAAGGCCGCGAGGATCCTTATTTATATAAAGTGGTGTCGCGGTTGATACAGGACGGACAAGTCATTGACGAAGTGGTTCAGCCCCTGGGACTTCGCAAATATGAGATTGTGGCAGGCGACGGTTTCTATCTTAATGGCAAAAAGTACCCGATGTACGGTGTAACCCGTCATCAGGACTGGTGGGGACTGGGCAGCGCGCTGACCAACAAGGAACATGATTTCGACCTGGCTCAGATTATGGACATAGGCGCTACCACCGTTCGTTTCGCCCATTATCAGCAGTCCGATTACATTTACTCGCGTTGCGATACGTTGGGCCTGGTCATTTGGGCGGAAATCCCTTTTGTCAACCGTGTTACCGGCCAGGAATGGGAGAATGCCCACCAGCAGATGCGTGAGTTGGTTCGCCAAAGTTTCAACCATCCTTCCATTTATGTATGGGGCATTCATAACGAGGTTTATCATCCGCACGGCTATACGGCAGCCCTTACGCAATCCATTCATGACTTGTGTAAGACCGAAGACCCTGACCGCTATACGGCAGCCGTGAACGGATATGGACATGCCGACCATCCGGTGAACCAGAATGCGGACATTCAGGGCATGAACCGCTATTTCGGTTGGTATGAGAAAAAGATACAGGACATCAATCCTTGGATTGAGAAACTGGAGAAGGAATATCCGTGGCAACGCCTGATGCTGACCGAGTATGGCGCGGACGCCAACCTGGAACATCAGACAGAGATATTGGGCGATGCCTTGAATTGGGGCAGCGAGTTCTATCCGGAAACATTCCAGACCAAGACGCATGAATACCAATGGGCCGTTATAGCCGAGCATCCGTACATCATTGCTTCCTATTTGTGGAACATGTTCGATTTTGCCTGCCCGATGTGGAAACGTGGCGGCGTGAACGCCCGCAACATGAAGGGGCTGATGACTTTCGACCGCAAGGTGAAGAAGGACTCTTATTATTGGTATAAGGCCAATTGGAGCAAAGACCCTGTACTCTACCTGACGCAACGCAGAAATGTGGAGCGCGAGAAGAAAGAAACTACTGTAACCGTATATTCCAACATCGGCGCTCCGAAAGTGTATCTGAACGGACAGGAGCTGACCGACATGCGTAAAGGCTACACCGACGTGCATTACATCTTTGACCATGTCGTGTTGCAGGAAGGCAAGAATACGGTGAAGACGGTGGTGACTTATCAGGGTAAGGAATATACGGACGAGATAGAGTGGAACTACAACGGCGAACGGGTGCGTAACGCCGACTCTTCCGTGCGGAATACTGAACATGCCGGTTGGTAAATATAAAAATATTCCTTATATTTGCGCATAATAGTTAATTAATTCACCAATAAAAAGTAATAGAAATGAGAAACATGAAGAATTTGTTGCTGGGGCTATGCCTGTTGGCTGGCTTGACGGCTTGTACAGCCCAGCAGACTTCCACTGTGCAAACCGGTGCGCAGGGAACAAAATGGCAATGGGACAAAGGGACTATCGTAACGGAGACACCCGCACGTCCTGCTGATCAGAAGAGCGTTATCGGTCTGGCTCTTCCCAAGATGGAAGTAGTCCGTGTAGGTTTTGTTGGACTGGGTATGCGTGGTCCGGGTGCGGTAGAGCGTTTTACTCATATCCCCGGTACACAAATCATGGCATTGTGTGACTATGAGAAAGAGCGTGCGGAGAAATGTCAAAAATATCTAAAGGCCGCTTCTCTGCCCAAGGCTGATATTTATTATGGTGAAAAGGGCTATGAGGAACTTTGCCAGCGCGAGGATATCGATTTGGTATATATTGCCGCTGACTGGCTGCACCATTTCCCCATTGCCAAGTATGCCATGGAGCATGGCAAGAACGTGGCTATCGAGGTGCCTTCGGCCATGAATCTGGCTCAATGCTGGGAACTGATAGACTTAAGCGAAAAGACCCGCAAGCATTGTATGATTCTGGAGAACTGCTGCTACGATTGGTTTGAAATGAATACCTTGAACATGGCTCAAAACGGTGTGTTCGGTGAGGTAATCCGTGCGCAAGGTGCTTATATCCACAACCTGGATGCTTTCTGGGATTATTATTGGAAGAATGGTGAAAATGACAAGTTGGGCTGGCGCCTGGATTACAACATGCGTCATCGTGGCGATGTATATGCTACGCACGGACTTGGCCCTGTGGCACAAGCTTTGGACATTCACCGTGGCGACCGCATGAAGACATTGGTAGCCATGGATACCAAGTCGGTGATTGGTAAGGCTTTGGTGGAAGAACGTACGGACTCTACATGCAATAACTTCCGCAATGGTGACCACACTACGACTTTGATTCGCACGGAGAACGGTAAGGTTATAGAGATTCAACACGATGTAATGACTCCGCAACCCTACAACCGTCTGTATCAGTTGACCGGTACCAAAGGCTTTGCCAATAAATATCCGGTAGAAGGTTATGCGTTGGATGCCGACCAGCTTTCCGCTTCGGGTGTTCAACCCAAGGTAGATGACTTAAGTTCACACGGATTCCTGCCGGAGAAGGAAATGAATGCTTTGGTAGCGAAATATCAGCATCCTATTTTGAAGAAGTATGGCGAAATGGCTAAGGAAGTAGGCGGTCATGGCGGTATGGACTTCATCATGGACAGCCGTCTGGTATATTGCTTGCAGAACGGACTTCCCTTGGATATGGATGTATATGACTTGGCTGAATGGTGCTGCCTGGCCGAATTGGGCGAGCTTTCTATGGATAACGGTTGCGCTCCGGTGGCGTTCCCCGACTTTACGCGCGGCGAATGGAACGTAGTGAAAGGTTACAAGCACGCTTATGCAAGCCCCGAAGAGGAAGCTGCTACTATGGAGAAGGCTAAGGCATTCACTGCCAAGCTGAAAGAGCAAGGCGCCAAGGAGTGGGCGGCTGAAGGCAAATAACCTTTCCCGTTCTATGGCACTAAAAGAATGACACAGTTCAATAGGTAAGATTATACATCAGGTAACGGTGTCTTTTCGGCGTTGTGCCGGGAAGGCACCTTTTTTATGTCTTCTGTCTGATAATCAATACTTTTGTTTCTATGATGTCAGATTGACCATTCCCAGTAAGATTACCGCCCTTTGGTAATGTCATTCCCACGCCTTGGTAATGAGATTACCAAAGGGTGGGAACGACGTTACCAAGGCGTGGTAACGACATTACCAAAAGCACGTTATTGGTTTGGGATAAAATGGGGTAGAGTGATAATTTGCCCACGCATTATCCGGAAGTCCTTCACCTCTTCCTGTTGCCCGTAAAGAAGGTGCGGACGAAACATGTGAAGAAAGCATGGAGTCCAAAAGAAAAATATCTTTCAACCTTTGATTTTCACAGAATTGTGTTAACTTTGCGAACACCAATGATAAAAAAGAGAATTTATGAATGAAAGATTTATAGTGAACATCGGGCGTCAGTTGGGAAGCGGCGGACGTGAGATTGGCGAAAAACTGGCTCACCGGTTGGGTATTGATTTCTATGATAAGGAACTCATCGAACTGGCGTCGCAAGAAAGCGGCTTGTGCCGCGAGTTCTTCGAGAAGGCTGACGAGCGTCCTTCGCAAGGTATCATTGGCGGGTTGTTTGGCATGCGTTTCCCTTTCATCGGCGATGGCGCCATACCTACCAACAACTGCCTGAGCAATGACAATCTTTTCAAGGTGCAAAGCGATGTCATCCGCCGCTTAGCCGAAGAGAAGTCATGCCTGTTCGTAGGGCGTTGTGCCGACTACGTCTTGCGTGACCATCCCCGTATGGCCAACGTATTTATCTCCTGTGCGCGCGAGGAACGCATCCGCCGTTTGTGCGAACGCCTGAACATCACCGCTGAGGCTGCAGAAGACTTGATGGATAAAGCCGACAAGAAGCGCAGCGAGTATTATAATTATTACAGCTACAAGACGTGGGGAGCCGCAGCTACCTACCACCTGTGTGTAGATTCGTCCGTGTTGGGCATCGAGGGCACGGTGGAGTTTGTAGAAGAATTTGTGCGGAAGAAACTGAAGTTAGGACTGTAAGCCCTACTTAAATGAAGAATGAAGAATGAGGAATGAAGAATTACCATCCGGCATGATTGCGTGTACTGATAGCGCAGCCTCATTCTTCATTCCTCATTCTTCATTCCCTTAGAACGAGTACCCGAATCCGACGTTCAGATAGATGGGGTACATGGCGAAGGTAATCGTCTGGAAATCCTTTTGGAAGATGCCATTCAATCCCCACGTCAAGTCGGCGAAGACATCCAGATGCTTGAAGGCACGCCACTCACCGCCTACCTGCACGCCCCATTGGAACTTGCGCAAATCATTGCTGAAGTCGTAGGTGGCGATGCTTTCACCCGTGAAGTCGATGCGCTGTCCCGTAGCGTCGGGTGTACGGAGGTGTCCTTCATACACATGACCGGAAAAGTTCCCGTCTATCATGTACGAGAAGTAAGGACCTGCCACGACCTTCCAACGGTTGTTGATGCGGTAGTTGGCCAGCAAGGGCAATGTCAGGTAGGAGTTGTTCACCTTGGTCTTTACATTACCCGTCCAAAGACCGGGAAGCGAACGGCCATTCTCGGCATTGATGATTTCCATGCTGTAGTTCTTCACCCGCGCGTCCGTAGACATCTTCTTGCTCTCCAGGCGCAAACCGATGGTAAGTCCCCATTTCTTCTGCTTGTCGAACCATTTAGTGGAGTTTCCCTCGATGGCAATGGCCACGCCTCCCGGACGGAAACTATTGATGCCTCTTATTTCTTCGGGCAACGGCAGGGGAGAGGTGCCTCCGATGCTGAATCCGGCTTTCAACGAATATTCCCATCCGCGCAGATAGGACTGGATGATGCCTTTATTCCGTTCCTCTTGCGCCCGTAGGCCGACGGCGCCCATCAGCAGGAGAGCCGTGAGGAGTATGCTGTATACCTTTGTCTTCATGTGTCGTTATCTTTAAAATGTTATTCACAAACCAATTCTACTTCGTCTACCCACAACGTGCTGCCTACCGCACCGTTAAAGTAATCACCCTCGACGCTCGACGTAAATACAATGCCGAGTTTGTATTTGCCCTCGCTCAACTTCTGGAGGTCTACCGTCTTGCCGTTCATGGGCACGAAAGGAATCTCAAAAGCCGTCCACTCGTCAGTTTCCAAGGCTTTATCCCGGTCAAGGTGTGCCAGTAAGGCAATGCTTCGGTCTGTTCTTCCGTTGGATCCGTCCAGCATGAAGGCGTTGTCCTCCGCCTCGTACAACATGGCATAGATGTCGAACGAGTCTTGCTTACCTTCCACTACGACCCCACTCTCGGTAAAAACTTCTCCTCTTTTATATTTATAATAACCCTTCAGGCAGACCGGTTTCCGGTAGAACTGCACGCCAAAACGGGTAGATTCCAAAGGAGCGTTGAGCGCGTTGCTCAAATCGAACGAACCGGTGAACAGGTTGCCCGCCGCGATGTACATCTGCACCATTTCACCAAAGTCACCCGTATTGCGCGTCTCCAATTTCACGCAACGTCCTACATAGCCGTTCTCCACTAATACGGTGGGAAAGTCCATCGCGGTGTCATACATCTTGGTCAGTTCGAAGCCCGGGTTACCGCTGCACCATTGCAGTACCCGTTGCAAACCATCAGTGGTCATGGCTTCCTCTTCCAAGAGAATATGAAAAGGCTGGTCGGTTTCCTGCAACCGCTCGAAGTGATACTTCGTAGGCAACTCCATCTGGATAATCTGAATGAGGTAAGTAGCCTGGTTAGCCCCGTCTTCCGATGTCACGGTGACAAATCGGCTATGACTGGCGTTTTCAAAATTCAACGTTACGCTGTACGTCCCGTCTTCATTGGGAGTAAAGGCGCTATCGCCTGTAGCCGCGTCGTTAGCGGTAATGACAGCCCCATCGGGAATCGTGAACGTCAGGTGTTGTTTGGTAAGGTCCGCTCCGCGGTTGATGTAGATATTAAAGCCGCGGTTATTGGCCAGCGCGTTGGTGAACTGCACGTTTGCGCCCGTACATGCGTCAATGGCCGCTTCTTTATTCAACGCCTCGTCCTGAATGCAGGAAGAAGTCAACATTGCCGCCGCAAACAGGCAACAAGGTAAGAATCGTCTTAATCTCATATAATATATTTAAATGTATAAATACAAAGAACGCGCAAAGGTACGTTTCTTTTTTGAATTATAAGGAATTATACATGGAAGATTTTCTTCTTTCTTACTATTTGTATAGTAAAACGTTTTTCATACCTTTGTCCGGACTTAAACAAATGACAAAATGATAAGCGAAATAGAACGGAAAAAGATTATAGCTTTGATGAAGCGCGAGGTAGTGCCCGCCATCGGGTGCACGGAGCCTATCGCCGTAGCTCTGTGTGTGGCCAAAGCCACGGAAACATTGGGCGTGAAGCCGGAGAATATCAATGTATGGCTCAGTGCCAACATCCTGAAGAACGCCATGGGCGTGGGCATCCCCGGCACGGGCATGATAGGCCTCCCCATCGCCATCGCCTTAGGGGCGCTGATAGGGAAGTCGGACTACCAATTAGAGGTGTTGAAGGACTGCACGCCCCAATCCGTGGAGGAAGGCAAGGCTTTCCTTGGCGAGAAGCGCGTCAATATTGCGCTGAAACCGGACATCGCCGAGAAGCTCTATATAGAAGTGTGTTGCGAGGCAGGAGACGATAAGGCCGTAGCCATCATCGCGGGCGGGCATACTTCGTTCGTGTACGTGGCACGGAACGAGAAAGTCTTGTTGGACAAGCGCGCTAAGGCTACCTCATCTGACGAAGAGGCCGAAGTTCCCGAACTGACCCTGCGTAAGGTGTATGACTTTGCCATGACCGCCCCGCTGGACGAGATCCGCTTCATTCTCGATACGGCACGGATAAACAAAGAAGCCGCCGAACGCTCCTTCCAAGGCGACTATGGACACGGCTTGGGTAAGATGCTACGGGGTACGTACGAGCACAGAATCATGGGCGACAGTGTGTTCTCGCACATCCTTTCTTATACTTCCGGCGCCTGCGACGCCCGCATGGCCGGCGCCATGATACCGGTCATGAGCAATTCGGGAAGCGGCAACCAAGGCATCTCCGCCACTGTCCCCGTAGTAGTGTATGCCGAAGAGAACGGCAAGACGGAAGAAGAACTGATACGCGCCTTGACGCTGAGCCACCTGACCGTCATCTACATCAAGGAAAGCCTCGGACGTCTGTCCGCCTTGTGCGGATGCGTGGTAGCCGCCACGGGCTCCAGTTGCGGCATCACGTGGCTGATGGGTGGTACTTACCGGCAGATAACCTACGCCGTGCAGAACATGATAGCCAATCTGACAGGCATGATATGCGACGGAGCCAAGCCCAGTTGTGCCCTGAAGGTCACCACCGGTGTATCAACCGCCGTTCTTTCGGCCATTATGGCCATGGAGAATCGCTGTGTCACCTCCGTAGAAGGCATCATTGATGAAGACGTGGACAAGAGCATCCGCAACCTGACCCGCATCGGCTCGCAAGGCATGAACGAGACCGACCGCCTGGTGCTGGACATCATGACGAGCAAATAAAGAATAAAACGATTGTTTCTCTTTATGACTTCTTATACGATTGTCTGTAAGCCGACCATGCGGACAAGATGAGCATCTCCGCTTCCGCCTTCGAGGAATGATAATTTAGCCCCCTCCCTCCTCCCCCCGAAGGGGGAGGTTTTTTTAGTTACTATAGCTATCTATAGCTCCCCCTCAGGGGGAGTTGAGGGGGCTTCTAAATTCCCATTTACCATACAAACAATCTCAGTGCCTCTGTGTTATTTCTCCGCTTCCGGAATCTTCACTTCGGCAATGCCTACCAGGTCATCATTCAGCACGATGCGCAAATCGCTGGCGGTAGTGCCTTTGAAGGTATAGGTGACAGGTTTTCCATACTGGCTGACGGTTCCTGTATAGACGGTCAAGAACTGGCCGCCGCCACCGGACAGTTGAATCTCAAAATTAGCCGGCAGATTATTCTCACGTGTGAAGGTAATCGTCACATCATCCACCTTAGGCGTTTCTTTCAGGGCAAACGTAATATAATCGCCTTTATTCCCTTGCCAACCGGTAGCCGGGTCACCATCCAACACGTTCATCACCAGTTCCGGATTGGTGCTGGCTGTTACGGGAGCTTCGGGTTTAGCCGCTTCTATGCGTGCCGCACGGGCCTGATAATCTTCGACCTCTAAAACAACGCTTTGGCGAATGTCTTCCGAAGAAGCGCCAGCCATCAACACAAACTCACCCGGTTCTACCGTCCATTCCATGTGCTTGTCCAGCAGTTCCAGTTGTTTCCTGTCAATAGAGAAAGAAACTGTTTTCGTTTCGCCCGGATTCAGATGAATACGTTCAAAGCCCGCCAGATTCTTTTCGTAAGTAGTCACGCTGCTCAAAACATCTCGGATATACAACTGTACGACCTCATCACCGGCCCGTTTACCCGTATTGGTTACTTTCAGGCTGACCGTGGCTTCTTGCTCCGGAGTGATAACTTTGGGAGAAATCTCCATGTCGGAGTATTCAAAAGTTGTATAGCTCAATCCGTAACCAAAGGGATAAAGCGCCCCATTCACCCGCGAGGCATTGCCATCCGGTCCCAGATTCTTACCGCCATCCACTTGGGAAGAAGGCTTGCATGGGAAGTTGAAAGGTATTTGTCCCACGCTCTTGGGGAAGGTTACGGTCAGTTTACCACCGGGATTGTAATCGCCAAACAACACATCAGCCACGGCTATACCTCCCTTCGACCCCGGGTACCATGCTTCCACAATGGCCGGCACAAAGCGGTCGGCCCAGTTGATAGACAAGGGACGGCCGTTGATGAGTACCAACACGACAAGCTTACCCGTAGCTTGAACTGCCTTCAGCAAGTCCAATTGTCTGCCCGGCAACTCCAGACTGCTACGCGATTTGTTTTCTCCGCATGTACGCTGTCCGCCACCTAACACGACCACGCAGACATCAGCCCGGCGGGCATTCTCTACCGCCTGATTAATGTCGGCTTGTTCTTTCTCCGTCAGCGGGAAATCAATCAGTTCGCTATCCGGCCAGTTGGCATCTACCAGTTCGCAGCCTTTTGTGTAGAGGACTTCGGTTTTTCCCGCCACTTTGTTTTTTATACCTTCCAGCACGGTTGTGACATCCACGGCCAAAGGCCCGTAGTGGGTCAACGCGTATGATTCTTCATCCGCATTGGGACCGCAAACGGCAATCGTCTTCACTTTATCCAAGGAAAGCGGCAGCGTTTGGGCTTCGTTCTTCAGCAAAACAATGGATTCCCGGGAAGCCTGCAAAGCCACAGCTTCATGCTCTTCTTTTTCCACTTCGGTATCAGCTCCGGCCAAGTCGGTCTGATAGGGGGCATCGAACAAACCTACCAGGAACTTCACACGCAGGATGTCGCGCACACGGCTGTTTATCAGTTCCTCGCTTAGGCCACCTTCTGCCACCAACTCACGTAAAGGCTCGACAAACGACTCGGGCGAACGGAACGTGCAACGTACATTCAGGCCCGCCTCGATACTTTGCCGCACGGCTTCCTTCATGTTTTGGGCCGTACCGTGTTTAGTATAGAGATATTCCAACGCATCGCTGTCCGAGACTACATAACCACGGAACCCCATTTCTCCACGCAAACGGGTGGTCAGCCAATAATAACTGCCCTGAATGGGAACGCCGTCATAATCATTATATGAACTCATGACGCCCAGCAAGCCTGCTTCACGAATCACCCGCTTGAAAGGATATACGTGAATCATTTCCACTTCGCGCGGAGACATCTGAGGGTCTACGCGCGCCATTCCTTCACGCGCTCCTTTGTTGTTGCTGTACGCTACGAAGTGTTTTCCGGTGGCTGCCACCTGGTAATCCTGCTGCATGCCTTTTACCATCTCAATGCCCAGCTCTGCAACCAAATAAGGCGATTCGCCATAAACTTCTTCGTAACGTCCCCAACGCTGGTCGCGCCCCACATCCAAAATAGGAGCATACACGTTGGTGTATCCCAACATACGGGCTTCATGTCCCGTAATGCGGCCCACTTCATGAATCAGACTGCGGTTCCACGTATGTCCCAATCCCAACTGGGTGGGGAAGTTTGTAGCCCGATAGCTTTCTACACCCCTGATGCCTTCGTTGGTAAAATCGACCGGAATGCCTAAACGTGTTTCTTCAACAAAGAAACGCTGTACTTCGTTCAAAGCCCAGGCATGGCGGGAAGCCGGCCATACATTCTCGTTGTCCGAAGGCGGAAGTCCCCATTGCTGGAAACCGTTCAGATGTTCGTCAATGGCTCCGATGCCGTCTTTCCAGAGGCTTTGTTTCCATTCTGGCGTGGGCAGGTCGTCTTTCAATACTCGCTTGTACCCATACAGAGTGACCATCTGGCAGGTTTTCTCATCCATGTTCATCTGCCCTAACAGGTCGTCGATACGGGCATCAATGGGTGCGGACGGGTCTTCATACACATCCTTCACCCCGTTCTTATTAAAGTCAATCCACCCTTTATGGTAGATTTCTTTCATGACGGGTTTGTAGACCTTAGGTACCTGACGCGTCTGTGCCGGTATTGTGCCGGCATATCCCGTCAAAAGAGCGGCCAATAGGTAATTTCTTAGATTCATATTCTTCTTCTTAAATGATGATTATTTCACAATTTTTGCTACTGTGCTTCCTGCGAACTCTCCTTGAGGCATGTCGAAAGTCAACGTCCGCGATTGGCTTCCTATGGTCAGCGTTACGGTAATGGATGCTGGATTTTGTGATTCACAGTACGGGTTGGCTACATGGAGTTTCCGTTCCTTATTGTTCCACATCAACGTACAGGGGGCGTCCGCTTTCAGCGTCATTCCGTCCGGCAGATTCAGCGAACCGGCCTGATAAAATATCGCTTCAGTTATATCCTGTTGGCGGTGACGAACGGCTTGCAGTTGTTCCGTGTTGGAGAGAATCTCTATAGGAAACTGTTGGGCGTACACGCCGGCTTCTTTGACGGATTTAAGGTTCGGACGGACTGCGTAGGCATACGTTCCTGGCTCTGTACAAAGGCCGTGGTTGATGTTCAACGTGAACAAGCCGTTATCACAAGCTAAACGGTATTCCGCTTCCGGGTCGAGATTGTAATAACCGATGCGACCATGAAGTACCCATTTTAAGCCTTTCAGCTTTTGGGCTTCCTTCCATGTCCTGACTTCTTTTCCGCAGGCGTATTGTATCTTCCCGTCGGCATTACATTGGTTGAGGGTCGTATATACGTCCGCCTTTCCGTTTGCGTTCCGGATGCCGGCGCCCAGGCAGACAAATTCGTCGTCGAAGTAGAACCAAGCCTTATGGGCAGTCAGCGAGCGGCGATCCAATATCATGCCGCATGCACCTCGCACACTGTCGCTTACGCCACCGGCAAAAGCGTTCCCGTTATTGCCGTGTTCACCCCAATCGGGAATGGGAAGCGGTTCGTTGTCTTGTTCTGCCGTAATGCCCGGATATTGACGGTTATTGAACTTCTTGAAAAAATCATCCGCATACTCTTTGCCGGTCACGAATATGTAGTTCACGCCGTTTGCGGCATAATAATTGAACTCGCCGTCCCCGTTCCCGGCTTCATTTCCGACGGTACGGGTAGAAGTCATGCGCGAACTGGCATAATAGCCGGTACGACGGTTTATCATATAGTCAAAACGCCAAAACATGCGGTTGCCCGTCAGCGTGTTTTCTCCGTCTATTCGTTTCACGACTTCTTCCATCTGCGTTCTCACTTCTCCCTCACTCAGTTGGCAGACCCGTCTGGCCAGTTTCACAATGTCTTTTTGGAAATGATTGGAATCGATGTAACGTCCGGCGTTATTGGGATCATATTGTTCGGCAAAGAATATCCATTGCGCGCCTTTAATGAAAAGATCCTGTAAGAGGCTCAAGCCCGGACTCTGGTATTTGGTGCCTTGGCAAAATTCCAGGTAGAACAGCATGGAGTTGACAAATTCTTTTCCGTAGCTGGTGAAGTAGAGCTGGCGTCCGTTACCGCAATGTTGCCCGTACAGATAGTCACGCAGGACTCCTTCCGTTTCTTGGATGGTCAGCAATGAAGTCATTTGGTCACGGAAACGAATCATCTGAGCGTCGTCTTCCGTCAGAATGCTTGCCGTCAGCGAGCCCATGATGATGTCCGCCGCATTGGCTCCGGTCATGTGTGTCGGCTTGGCTGTTTCATACGAATAGCGCAGATAGGCCATCGTCTTTTCAAACAGTTCCGGGTCTTTCCGGATTTCGTCAGCCATCAGGATGACTCCCTGCGACAATTCTTTGGGATAAGGAATATACCGGTACCACCAATTGGCGGCATGATGGTCAGTATCTACCCAAAAGCGCAACGACTTCAGATAGGCCTCCTTCAACGTCTTGTCGCGATAGAATTTGTTCTTGCTCTCTTGGTAAGCGTTGGCTAATACAATCAGATTTTGCACATGCTTGCGGGGCGCACCGCTTGTCACGGTGTAATCAATATCGGAGAATGCGCCTTCCGGTGTCATCGAATCCAACAACTCGTTCACCTTTTTTTCCGAAGGGTTGGACTTCAAATAGGTGTCGTACATACGTTTATAAATCGTTTTGAAGTCCGAAGCAGATGCCGTGGCAGTGTTTCCCGCCAGCAGCATCATCGTCATAAGAAAAGTCCGTAATGTTTTCATGCTAATTTATGGTTTCAGATTCTTTATGCGCAAACATACATAAAAAAACTCATTTCCCATGCTTGCAGCCTAAAAAAACGTTACGGTCGCGCTTCGGATATGTTGTAAAGCATGTTTTGAATCGATAATTTGAGGGGATGAAACATAGAAAACAAAAAATACCCCCCTAAAAACAAATATTACACACCCGTCTTTTTACATTCAGATACATTTGCATTGGAGAATTAACAGTGTGTTCGGACACACACGCTGAAATCTAATATTATTATATGTATTACTTAAATTAATAACATGCAAAGGATGTCTAACAAGATGAAAACCATGCGCGCTATGCTACTATTCCTATTGGTAGCCATGATATCGCTTGGCGTATCAGCGCAGAACGTAGCCGTTAAGGGTACCGTGAAAGACAAGACGGGAGAAACCGTAATCGGTGCTTCCGTAGTACTAAAAGGAAATTCCAGTGTCGGCACCATTACCGATATTGACGGTAATTTCTCCCTCTCTGTTCCGGCAAGCTCCACCTTGATTATCTCATACGTAGGTATGAAGACACAGGAAGTGCAACTTGACGGAAGTTCAAGTTATGAAATCACATTGGAAGATGATTCCCAGGCTTTGGAAGAAGTGGTAGTCATCGGTTACGGTTCGGTGAAGCGTAAAGACTTGACCGGTTCTGTAGCTACGGTAAACTCGGAAGTTTTGGAAGCTGTACCTGTGGCTTCGGCCATGGAAGCCTTGTCCGGTAAGATGGCAGGTGTGCAGATTACCACGACGGAAGGTTCGCCCGATGCCGAAATGAAAATACGTGTACGTGGTGGTGGCTCTATCACGGGTGACAATACACCTTTATTTATAGTAGACGGTTTCCCGGTAGAGTCTATTTCAGATATTCCGGCTTCGGACATTGAGGACATGACCGTACTGAAGGATGCCTCTTCAACCGCTATCTATGGCTCTCGTGGTGCTAACGGTGTAATCTTGGTAACGACCAAATCGGGTAAGGAAGGCAAAGTAAGCGTAAACTATAACGCTTATTACAGCTGGAAGAAAATGGCAAAGACGCTGAATACGTTGGAGGCATCGGATTATGTAAGATGGCAACGTGAATATGCCTTGTTGAGAGACAACGAAGAGAAATATACGGAACTTTTCGGCAATTGGCAAGACGCAGATTTGTACGCTAACGCTCCGACAAACGACTGGCAGGACCAAGTATTTGGACGGACAGGACATACGTTCAACCACAATTTAAGCATCAGCGGTGGAACAGAAAAGAGTAAATTCAGCATGAGCTATGCTCACATGGACGACAAGGCAATCATGTTGAACTCGTCTTTCCGTCGTGACAACTTGAGCTTGAAGGTGAATCATAAGGTGAATAAAAAAGTAAGCCTTGACTTCTCTGTACGTTATGCCAATACCAAAGTAAAAGGTGCGGGTGCTAACGAAAGCAAGAATGAGGTATCGTCCGCCGATTCTCGTTTGAAGAATGTGATGATTTACCCGATGTTCAACTTCACCGATTTGAGTGACGGATATGACCCCGATCTCCAATTGACCAACCCTATTACTTCCGTATATGACACGGACCGTCAGCAACTCCGCCAAACGTTCAATATGAACGGAAGCTTCACGTGGGAGATTATTGACAACTTGAAGTTCAAGACAGAGTTCGGTTTGGATTGGTATTACAATACGGATAAAAAATATTACGGTACTTCCACCTACAACGCCCGTACCAACAGTGTGGACGAAGAAGGTGTTCACCCCATGGCTTACTTTGCCGACACGCAACGCAAGACGTTCCGTAATACCAATACCCTTAATTACGACTTTGAGAAACTCTTCAAGAACAAAGACCACTCCTTGAACTTGTTGTTAGGCCAAGAGATGATTAACAAGAAGAGTTCGCTGAACGATGACCGTTTGAGCCATTATCCGGTTAACTTTACCGCATCACAGGCTTGGTCTCTTTCTTCGCAAGGTACTCCTTATCAAGTGAACAAATACACTAATGCAGAAGACAACCTGATTTCGTTCTTCGCACGTGCAAATTATGATTACCAAAGCAAGTATTTGCTGAGTGCCACATTCCGTGCCGATGGTTCTTCCAAATTTGCGGAAGGTAACCGTTGGGGTTATTTCCCCTCTGCCGCCGTTGCATGGCGTATTTCCTCTGAATCTTTTATGGAGGGAACTAAAGGCTGGTTGGACGATTTGAAGTTGCGTTTCTCCTATGGTACTGCCGGTAACAACAATATCCCTGCAGACCAAACTTATCCTATATGGTCTACACAATCGACTACTTGGCTCAATCAATTTGGTTCTTATTGGACAAGCGGCTTAGCATCCGGACAATCCGGCTCCTATGCCTCTAACCCAGATTTGACGTGGGAAACGACCGTAACTCGCAACTTAGGTTTGGACTTCACTTTATTCGGTGGCAAACTGAATGGTACAATTGAAGCCTACTTGAATACGACGAAGGATTTGCTGATTGCCTTCCCTGTTTCCGGTTCGGGATATGATTATCAATACCGCAATTTAGGTGAAACGGAAAACAAAGGTATTGAAGTCTCTTTCACTTGGAACGCTATTAATAAAAAGGATTACGGTTTAGCCATTAGTGGAAACATTGGTTTCAACAAGAACAAAGTAAAGAGTTTGGGTACGTTGGATCAATATTCCGCATCATCCGGATGGGCTTCCACTCAAATCCAAGATGACTACGTTGTAAAACCCGGTCGTCCGGTAGGTGAAATATACGGTTACATCAATGACGGGCGCTATGAAGTAAGCGACTTCGAAGGGTATGATGAAGCATCAGGAAAATGGATTTTGAAAGAGGGGGTAGTAGACAATTCGGGTGTTATTGGTGCCAATAATCTACGTCCGGGTGCCTTGAAGCTGAAAGATTTGGGCGATGACAATGTGGTAGACGAAAATGACCGTACCGTGATTGGTGATACCAATCCTACGGCAAGTGGCGGTTTCAGCATTTCCGGTCGCTTGTATGGATTCGATTTAAGCGCCAACTTCACTTACAGCATTGGGAACGATGTATATAACGCCAACAAGATAGAATATACATCCGCCTCTCAGTACTACTATCGTAACATGCTCGACATTATGGCTGAGGGTAAGCGTTGGACCAATTTGGATGAAAACGGCAACTTGGTAAATGACCCGACCAAATTGGCCGAAATGAATGCCAATACCACGATGTGGTCGCCCTTGACAGACTTCGTATTGAGCGACTGGGCGGTTGAGGATGGTTCGTTCTTGCGTTTGTCAACTTTGACCTTGGGCTACACCTTGCCACAGAACCTTACGAAGAAAGTCGGCATCAACAACTTGCGTTTCTACGCTACTTGCTACAATGTATTCTGCCTTACCGGCTACTCGGGATTCGACCCCGAAGTTTCTACTCGAAACAAGACCGCACTGACTCCCGGCGTGGATTACTCCGCTTATCCCAAGAGCCGCCAGTTTGTAATCGGTGTTAACTTAAACTTCTAAAATGAACAAAGAAATGAAAAAGATAATATTCAAATCACTGACAGTTATCGCCCTTGCAGGAAGCCTGTCCGCATGCGAGGACTTTTTGAGCCAATCTTCTCCTTCCTCGTTGGAAGGTGCCAACATCTTTGGCAATTATGAATATGCTGTAGGAACTATAGCCAATATTTACCAAGAATTCGGAGAGCAGAATTACCGTGCCCGTTCTATTTGGTATGGCTATAATACGGACGTGGAATTTTATAATAATTCCAGCCAAGGAGATAATAAATCTGATTTGGCTACATACAATGCCGGAGTCGGAAATGACCAAATGAATACATCAACGGGAACCGACCTTTGGGCTAAAATATATGCAGCCATTGAAAGAGCCAACCTTGCCATTGAAGGGTTGCGGGAAAATGCCGACTTGACAGATGCCAATATGAAGCAATTGCTGGGAGAAGCATTAACCCTGCGCGCTTTGCACTATGTAGACCTTATCAATATGTGGGGCGATGTTCCTGCCCGTTTGACATCATTGAATACCGAGAATATGTACTCGCCCCGTGAAGACAGGGATATTATTTATAAACAATTAATTGCCGATTTGCAGGAAGCGCAAGATTTATGCGCTTGGCCGAATGAGCTTCCCGCTACCTCCACGGTAGAAAGGGTAAACAAGGCTTTCGTAAAGGGACTTCTCGCACGAGTATGTTTGCAAGCGGCCGGTTACGCACAGCGTATGGACGGACAAAACCGTTTAAGTTCAGACCCGGAATTGAGCAAAGAAGTGCTTTACCCCATCGCTTTGCAGGCTTGTAGAGAGGTGATGGAACAAGAAGGCACGTATGTAGCCTTGAAGTCAAACTTTGAGGACATCTTCAACAACAACGGTATTTCCGGAGACGCCATCAACGCCGGCAGTGAATCGCTGTTTGAGATTGGTTACAGCAACAGCCCAGCCCGTGGACGTATTATGTACACATTCGGATTGAAACACAATACTGCCGATGATATTACGACTATGCGCAAGGGTAGTGATGTAGGTCCGACACCGACTCTTTATTTTGACTATTCGGTAAAGGACTTGCGACGTGATGTGACGTGCTGTCCTTTCCAATGGAATAAAGGCGTTCAAGAAATCCAATCACCCGACAAGTGGAGTTTTGGCAAGTTGCGTTATGAATGGACCAATCGCCTGATTGTGGATGGGAACGATGACGGCATCAACAAAATCTATATGCGCTACGCCGATGTCGTACTGATGCGTGCTGAGTTGGAAAACGAATTGAACGGCCCCAGTGCCGCCGCGCCTTATTTGGAGAAAATCCGCAACCGTGCTTTCGCCACTTCCGACCGCAATACGGAAGTAACCGCCTACGTGAACGAAGCGGCACAGAGCAAGGAAGCGATGTTCAACGCCATAGTGAACGAAAGAGCCTTGGAATTTGCCGGCGAGTTGATTCGCAAAGCCGACTTGATTCGTTGGGGATTGCTGAAGAGCAAACTGGACGAGACGAAAGCCAAGCTGAATGCGCTTGCCAATCTGACCGATTATGATGAAGATCATCCGTACAGCCAACTTTCAGGTCACTTGTATTACAAGATGAGCAACTTCACCTATACCCGCAACGGGGTAGCGAGCACCATAGCCAACGCCCAACTGAACTTCTATGGCTTGAACTACGGTGAACTGAACATCGACCCCGAAGGCTATGAAGAATACACGGACAGCGAAGGCTCGGCTTCACTTTGGATTAAGCCCAACGCATTTGACGATGTAACCAATTATCTCTACTTGAACGATCCGGACGTTCGTCAATATTGGCCGATATTCAATGTCAACCTGAACGACAATCCTAATCTGAAAAATTACGAATGGTATTAATTTAAAAGGAGTACAGAACAATGAAAAAACATATATTTCCTATTTGTACATTGGCAACCGCTCTCTGCTTAAGCGGAGCGGGTTTGACCTCATGCAGCGAACCGGATGATGTGCAGGACATGGTGTTGGCTCGTGTGCTTTCACCGACTAACGTGAGTGCCCGTGTATCGGAGAACGTGAACATCATCGTAACGTGGGACGAGATGACGGATGCGACTTCGTATGAAATCGAAGCTTATGCCGACTCTCCCGACTATGACCAACGCGAACCTGACTATATGGCAAGTACAACGTTGACCAGCGATACGCTGACGGGGCTTATCGGTGAAACGGATTATTACATTCGATTAAGGGCACTGGATGCCAACGATGAATCCCGCAC
The DNA here is from genome assembly GCA_949300425.1 of uncultured Bacteroides sp. Taxonomy (GTDB): domain Bacteria; phylum Bacteroidota; class Bacteroidia; order Bacteroidales; family Bacteroidaceae; genus Bacteroides. The sequence goes on along the minus strand of CASGED010000128.1, from coordinate 21,726 downwards.
TTCCAAATGGACAGAAATCATGCGTTCTACGAATCCGGAACAAAATATGAATAAAATCAAATCCGGCGATATCCAGAGTACAGCCGTTACTGTCACATGGACACCTGGAATTGAAGTGGATGCCATTATTTGCGAACCTACAACAACTGGTTCTACCGCAACGTCTGTAACACATACGCTGACAGCCGAAGAAATTGCAGCAGGTTCGGCAACCGTAGAAGGACTTGAACCGGAAACCAACTACCGTGCGACCTTGAAATTGGGTGAAAAGACTCGCGGATATGCCACATTCGTGACGAATCTGGATTTGAGAGATGCCGTACAACTCTCGCCGACAGACGATTGGGTAAGCGCCTTTGAGAATGCGGCAGCCGGAACTAAGTTTGCTTTGGCACCGGGAGAATACGCATCGCCGACATCAAAGATCCAAATCAGCAGCGACATTGTTATTGGCGCGCAAGACTCCGGCAATCTGCCAGTCATTAACGCCTGCCTGCAAATGTATGGTGGCGCCTCTCTCTATCTTTATCAAGTAATCATGGATGGTACGGGAACGGATGGTAGCCAGGCAATCGATTACAAGGAAGAAGGCGGATTCGGCAATCTGACCATCAGCGGATGTGAAATCCGGAACTATACGAAAGGACTTATTTATATCAACGTTGCTGCAGTGCCTGATGTAATTGAAATAGACAATACCATTATTCATGATGTAGTATGTGACGGTGGAGACTTCATCGATAGCCGCAAAGGCGGATGGAATGAGCTTCGTCTGACGAACAGTACCATCTACAACAGTGCCATGAAGCGTGACGTGCTCCGTTGTGACGATGCGTCCGGCAGTGTAAGCGCAAGTGTAGTGACTACTGTCAATAATTGTACGTTCTACAATGTGGGCAGCGGTGGAGCTAATTACCGTTTCTTCTACCTGCGCTTCAAAGGCAACAGCAATACGTTTACCAACAATGTTGTCGCTAACTTCAACAACAAACGTGGTTTCGCCAATTCAAGCAGTGTAGGAGTTCCGACATATTCGAACAACTATTACTACAATTGTGAGAACCTTATATCACAAGCGGAAGGTAACACGCAAAGTGGTTTGACTTGCTTCGATACAGAAGGTACAATCCTTGAAGAAAATCCGTTTGCCGATCCCGACAATGGTGACTTCACTATTACGGATGAGTTATTGCGTAGCTATCAATTTGGTGACCCGCGCTGGTACTAATCCATCAGTTTGATCATATTCCTACTTTACCGGGCTGCTTCCGAAAACGGAGGCAGCCCGTTTTGTGGAATGAAACTATAGAAGAAATCGGGAGATTATAAAGGGGGCAGTCCGAAATCCGGTTGCGGGAAACGATGCACGAATCTTTATGCCTCGATGCATATAACTGACTTCTTTGCACGATTAGTAATCGTGCGGCGTGACGATTACCAATCGTACAACGTGACGATTACTAATCGTACAGTGTGACGATTACTAATCGTACAACCTACCAAGCTATATGCAACCGGATATTCAGCCAATATAAAGGGGCAGTCCGGAAACCCGGTTGTGAAACAAGGATAAATAAATCGGACGTAAGAACTCAGAGACAAGCTTGGAAAACCAAGAAAATGCGGGCTCTGCGGTTCTTGCGTCCGATTTTATTTGTCGTAATGACGTGAATGGATGTCTTTGGATATTGGGCTAAATCAGGTAAATATTGTGCTTTAAGCATTCTTCGCGCATCTCTTCCGGCCAAATGCTGGCTTGTATTTCACCGATGTGCGCTTTACGCAGGTAGAACAAGCAGAGGCGAGACTGGCCGATACCGCCTCCGATGGAGAGGGGGAGCGTGTCATTCATCAGCCGTTTGTGGAAATATAACTCTAACCGTTGCTCTTCGCCGGAGGCTTTTAGCTGACGCGCCAAGGCTTCTTTGTCTACACGAATACCCATGGATGAAAGTTCTATGCTGCGTTGGAGTGGCGTGTCCCATACTAACAGGTCACCGTTCAGTCCGGGCAGGCCGTTCAGTCCGGGTGTGGTATAGTCGTCGTAGTCCGGGGCACGGCCGTCGTGTTTCTTTCCGTCACCCAGTTCGCAACCGATACCTACGATGAATACGGCGCCGTATTTCTTTGTGATGGCATGTTCTCGTTCCTTCGGGGTCAGGTTCGGGTAGAGTTGGCGCAGTTCTTCGGCATGGATAAAGTGTAGTTTCTCAGGCAGGCAAGGTTTGATTTGCGGATACATTTCGTAGACCATATATTCCGTACGAATCATGGCGGCGTAGATACGGTTGACGATTTCTTTTAAGAAGTCTATGTGGCGGTCTCCGGCGGTGATGACACGTTCCCAGTCCCATTGGTCTACGTAGAGTGAATGCAGGTTGCCCAATTCTTCATCGGCACGGATGGCGTTCATGTCGGTGTAGATGCCATATCCCGGTTCGATGTGATAATCCGCCAATGTCATTCGTTTCCATTTCGCCAATGAATGTACTACTTCCGCTTTCGCGTCGCCCATGTCTTTGATGGGGAAAGATACCGGCCGTTCCACTCCGTTCAGGTCGTCGTTGATACCCATTCCCTTGAGTACAAACAAGGGGGCGGTGACACGACGCAGGCGGAGTTCAGACGACAAGTTCAGCTGAAAAAACTCTTTGATTTGCTTGATACCCAGTTCCGTCTGCTTCAGGTCGAGCAGGGGAGAGTAGTATTCGGGAGTTATTAAATAGCTCATAAAATCTGTTTCTTTTTAAAGGTTGTGTTGATATTCTGAGCGGCAAATATAGATAAAATATTGATATGTGTCGAAGATTTGCTTGGAAAAATATCAAAATGAGCGGTATTTAATTGATTGACTGCCATATTAACATCTTCCGTGTAGCGCTGATAGGGATGAACGTTTTTGTTTATGGCCATAAATAGTTCAAAAGAATGAGGTTATTTTTATCTCATAAAGAAAAAAAAGAGGGAATATTAGGAGATTGCCGATATTTTTTATACTTTTGCCCCGCAATTAAGGCCTGGTAGCTTAGCTGAATAGAGCGTCAGATTCCGGTTCTGAAGGTCGCGGGTTTGAATCCCGCCCGGGTCACAGGGGAAAAGAGGAATTTCGGGATACGATGTTCCTCTTTTTATTTGCATGTCCAGTCTGCGGGTTTCCCGGCATCATAGGTAACTTGCGCATTCTCGTTCCACGCGCAAGCATTGTAAGCATAGAAGAAAACAAAGGAGGAAGGCCTGTGATTAATTGAATTTACAAAAGCGACAAGGGTGAGAACAGGTCTCATTTCAGGTTACTAACTTAAGGGGGGAATGTTTCTAACATAGGAGGGGAATGTTAGAAACATTCAAGGCCTATGTTAGAAACATTCCCATACCTTGCTTGTAAGGGCTTCCGGCGAGGATAAATTCCTGCTCGAAAGGGCTGTTCTAAAATGCGTACAATGGGACTCGACGATTTGTCGCATATTTGTTCATCATATAATGCGGTGCCTCTCATGCCGGCCGGGGATATTTGTTACGCGCACATGGCGGGTGTGCCGCAGGATGCGACACATCCTTATTCTGTGCCTGTCCCTTTTATACGGAGATTCATTATAATATATATGTGTGAAACGAAAAATCTCTTATTCTCTTTATAAAAAACGCGCGACGCTTCGTTATCTGCAAAAATCTGTGTTAATTTGCAAGCAGATAAAGTAATAGATTGATATCGCACTATGAACGTACAAATAGAAGAAAGCTGGAAAACACGTCTGCAACCGGAGTTCGACAAAGATTATTTCCGTACATTGACGGACTTTGTCCGCAAAGAATATGCCCAAGGACCGGTTTATCCTCCGGGACGCCTCATCTTTAACGCTTTTAATCTCTGTCCGTTCGATCGGGTGAAAGTGGTTATTATCGGTCAAGACCCTTATCACGGTCCCGGTCAGGCACACGGGCTGTGTTTCTCCGTCAATGACGGCATTCCTTTCCCGCCCTCTTTGGTTAATATCTTTAAAGAAATAAAAGACGATATAGGTACCGACATGCCTCCAACGGGGAACCTGACTCGTTGGGCGCAACAAGGCGTATTGTTGCTGAACGCCACCCTCACTGTACGTGCCCATCAGGCGGGTTCGCATCAGGGACATGGTTGGGAGACGTTTACCGATGCCGTAATCCGCTTGTTAGCCGAAGAGAAAGAACACTTGGTTTTCATCCTATGGGGAGCTTACGCGCAACGCAAGGGGGCTTTCATCGACCGTAACAAGCATTTAGTGCTGACTTCCGCTCATCCTTCTCCCCTCTCGGCCTATAATGGTTTCTTCGGTAACAAGCACTTCAGCCGTGCCAATGCTTATCTGGAAGCACATGGAGAGACGCCTGTTATATGGTAAAAGTAAAGAGCGAAATACCGCAAATCGCAGAATTAAGCCGAATTTTGTGGTTGTAATCGCAAAATTCAGCCTAATTTTGTGGTTACAATCGCAAAATTCAGTATTTTCGCAAACAAAAAGCCATGATAAGAAGAAGCATAGAGCCCAAAATCATTGCCGACTTTAAGCGGAAAAAGGTAATTGTCATTTTAGGAGCCCGACAGGTGGGCAAAACGACTTTGCTCGACTCCATAGCCCAAGGGAAACAGAAGATACTGACGCTAAATTGCGATAATTTTGACGATGCACAGGCATTAGAAGAAAAGACTTCCACCGAACTCGCCAATATGCTGTCGGCATACGAATTGGTATTCATTGATGAAGCGCAACGCGTCAAGAATATCGGGCTTACCCTTAAAATCATTGCAGACCTGCGACTGAATGCCCAAGTCATTGTCACAGGCTCATCGTCCTTGGACATGGCTAACGAAATAAATGAACCGGCTACCGGCAGATTGTTAGAATACAACCTCTATCCGTTCTCGTTATCCGAACTGGCCGACACTACATCAGAACGTGATGAGCGCCGTCTGTTGGAGACACGCATGATTTACGGCCTATACCCGGAGGTGGTGAATGAGCCTTCTGACGCCAAACGTACACTTATGACCCTGACCAACAGCTATCTATATAAGGACCTCTTTACTTATAAAGGCATTAAGAAACCGGATTTAGTACAGAGGCTTGTCAGAGCATTGGCCTTGCAAGTAGGGAGCGAGGTGTCGTACAACGAACTGGCGAACTTACTGGGAGCCGACCGGGGAACGATTGAAACATACATAGACTTGCTTGAAAAGTGCTTTGTCATATTCCGTCTGGATTCTTTCAGCAGAAATCTAAGGAATGAAATCAAGAAAGGAAAGAAAATCTATTTCTACGACAACGGCATACGCAACGCGGTCCTTGCGAATTTTGCTCCTTTGACACTACGCTCAGACGTAGGAATCTTATGGGAAAATCTGATGGTCAGCGAACGGATTAAACGGAACTCCTATGCCTCCCAATACGCCAATCTCTATTTCTGGCGCACACACGAGCAACAGGAAATCGACCTCATTGAGGAAGAGGACGGAATGCTCCGGGCCTTTGAATTCAAATGGAACCCACGGGCAAAGAGCAAACTTCCCCGTAGCTTTGCCGACAACTACTCTCCGGTTCAATACGAAGTTGTAACGCCTGAGAACTTTTGGAAGTTTGTGCGTTTTTAGACCATGTCGCGGGCTTTCTTCCGATAGCCCAAAGGTGTCTGCCCTGTAATTCGCTTGAATATACGGTTGAAGTAGGTTTGGCCTCCGAAACCTAATTGGTAAGCTAATTCCTTTATCGAAGTTGTTTCGGTCACCAACCGAAGTTGCGCTTTTTCTATCCGCTTCTTGTTGATGTAAGCGGTGGGAGTCATCTTCATTTCCCGTTTGAAGATTCGAACCAAATAGTCCTTGGAGAGGCACGAGAGGGTAGCCATAGCATCAAGATCAAGAGGGGCGGTCAGGTTCGTACGGATGTATTCCAGCATTTGGGTGATACGCTCATCTTCCACGTACTGTTTGGGGGTAGCTTCATGTAGGAATTGTGCCAACAACTGATAAATAATGCCGCGCGATTCTACTCGGGCATACAATTCCCGTTGCTTGTTCTTCCGGATATTTCGGTCCAATGAAGAACTGTTGTCATAATATTGAGGGTCGGTCTGCGTGAGCGCCATGCCCGGGCATAACATTTGTAACTTCCGGATGCGGGACAAGATGCCGCTTTCCGGTTCAATCTCCGTCGGCAAATTCCAGTCTTCTAAGATGTCGTGTCCGGACTCATTATATATATGTATATAGTAGTGGCTGAATTCTTCCCGGCAGACGTAACTGTGCGGCGTAAATGCCGGAATGATGTACATGAAGCCCGGACGCAAATCCTGTGTCTTGTCAGGCAGTATGATTTGGGCATGCCCTTCGGTCACGTAGTACATGCGGGTAAACGGACTGCAGATGTCTTTATAGTTCCAATCCGCCTGGCAATACGCCTCACCTATATGGAGGACGAGATATAACATTTGGTCTATGTCGTTATTCATATCGTTTCTATTCTTTAACCATGCAAAAATAATCAAAAAGTCGATATTGTACTATGATTTGTCGGATTAGTGCCATAATAAAAAAAAGGAATCCATTAATTTTGCCTCCTGTAAGAAAACAACAACTTGTATTAATAACAAAACATTTTTATACCATGAGTAAATATCCTAAAATCGGCATCCGCCCGACCATAGACGGCCGGCAAGGAGGCGTACGCGAGAGTTTGGAAGAGAAGACAATGTGTTTGGCAAAGGCTGTGGCCGAACTGATTTCCTCACAAGTGAGATATGCCGACGGCAAGCCGGTGGAATGCGTAATAGCAGACGGCACCATAGGGCGCGTAGGCGAAAGCGCAGCCTGTGCAGAGAAGTTTGAGCGTGAAGGCGTAGGAGCCACGCTGACCGTGACCTCTTGCTGGTGCTACGGCTCGGAAACCATGGACATGAATCCTTATTGGCCCAAAGCCGTGTGGGGCTTCAACGGAACGGAACGTCCGGGAGCGGTGTACCTGGCAGCCGTATTGGCCGGCCACGCGCAGAAAGGACTGCCTGCATTCGGCATCTACGGACACGACGTGCAGGACATTGACGATAACTCTATTCCTGCGGACGTAGCAGAAAAGATTTTGCGTTGGGCACGTGCTGCCGTAGCTGTAGCCCAAATGCGAGGCGAAAGCTACCTGTCTGTCGGAAGCCAGTGCATGGGTATCGCGGGAAGTATCGTAAACCAAGACTTCTTCCAAACCTACCTGGGCATGCGGAACGAAAGCGTGGACGAAACGGAAATCCTGCGCCGCATGGACGAAGGCATCTATGATCCGGTAGAATATGAAAAGGCTATGGCATGGACCGAAAAGTATTGCAAGTCCAAAGAAGGATGGGACAAGAACCGTCCTGAACGGCAGAAGACCCGCGAACAGAAAGACGCTGACTGGGAATTTGTCGTAAAGATGACCCTTATTGTGAGAGACTTGATGCTGGGTAATCCAAGACTGCGCGAATTAGGATTCAAGGAAGAAGCCATCGGACACCATGCCATTGCTGCCGGCTTCCAAGGGCAACGTCAGTGGACCGACTGGAAACCGAACGGAGACTTTACCGAAGCGTTGATGTGTAGCACGTTCGACTGGAACGGCATACGCAAGGCCTACGTGCTGGCTACGGAGAACGACTCGTGCAACGCGGTCGCCATGTTGTTCGGCAATCTGTTGACCGGATGCGGACAAATGTTCAGCGATGTACGTACTTACTGGAGTCCGGAAGCCGTGAAGCGCGTAACGGGTAAAGAACTGACCGGACTGGCCGCCAACGGCATGATACACCTGATTAACTCTGGCGCAACCACACTGGACGCTACGGGCGAAAGCATCAACGCCGCAGGTGAACCGTGTATGAAACCGTGCTGGGAAATGACCGAGAAAGATGCCGAAGCCTGCCTGAAGGCCACGAACTGGTTGCCTGCAGACCGTGATTACTTCCGCGGAGGCGGTTTCTCCAGCAACTTCCTGTCAAAAGGAGGTATGCCGGTCACCATGTCTCGCCTGAACATCGTAAAAGGTTTAGGCCCTGTGTTGCAGATAGCCGAAGGCTGGACAGCCGATGTAGAGCCGGAAATATTTGAAGTGCTGAACAAGCGTACTGACCCCACGTGGCCTACAACCTGGTTTGTACCCCGCTTGTGCGACAAACCGGCTTTCCGCGATGTATATTCCGTCATGAACAACTGGGGAGCCAACCACGGTGCCATCAGTTACGGACACATTGGGGCCGATTTGATTACCTTGGCCTCCATGCTCCGCATCCCGGTATGCATGCACAACATAGATGAGAAAGACATCTTCCGCCCGGCCGCATGGAACGCTTTCGGCATGGACAAGGAAGGAGCCGACTATCGCGCATGCGCCGCATACGGACCTATCTATAAATAATCATGTCTCATAAATAAAAGAATAATCAGAGTATATGGTTAACCGTTTTATATTAAATGAAGTGTCTTATTTCGGTCCGGGAGCGCGTAGGCGTCTTCCGGACGAAATGAAACGTTTGGGATTACACAAGGCTTTGGTTGTCACGGACAAGGACCTGATTAAATTCGGCGTAGCGGACAAGGTGTTGGATGTACTGCGTGAATCGGAGATTCCTTTTGAAGTGTTTAGCGAAATCAAACCGAATCCCACAGTGTCCAACGTGAAAGATGGTGTAGAAGCTTTTGCCAGTTCAGGAGCGGATATGATTGTGGCAATCGGCGGAGGCTCATCCATTGACACCGCTAAAGCTGTCGGCATTATCACGAACAATCCGGAATTTGCCGATGTGGTCTCTTTGGAAGGCACGGCTGATACAAAGAAGAAGTCTGTACCTATTATCGCTTTGCCGACAACAGCCGGAACAGCCGCCGAGGTAACCATTAATTATGTGATTACCGATGAGGTGAACCAAAAGAAAATGGTCTGTGTAGACCCGAATGACATCCCGATGGTGGCATTAGTGGACGCTGAACTGATGTATACCTTGCCGAAAAGCCTGACTGCTTCTACCGGCATGGATGCCTTGACGCATGCTATTGAGGGATTAATAACCAAAGGGGCGTGGGAGATGAGCGACATGTTTGAGATAAAGGCCATCGAAATGATTAGCCGCTACTTGGAAACCGCCGTAAACGAACCGGATAATGAAGAGGCACGCAATGGCATGGCTGTAGCCCAGTATATCGCCGGAATGGCCTTCTCAAACGTCGGATTGGGCGTGGTTCATGGCATGGCGCATCCTTTGGGGGCCATATTCGACATCCCGCATGGCGTAGCCAATGCCTTGCTGCTGCCTGTAGTAATGGAATATAACGCTCCTGCCGCATTGGAGAAGTATAAGGAAATAGCCAAAGCTATGGGGGTATGCAAACCGGAAATGAACCTGAATGAGGCCGCCGATGCAGCCGTCAAAGCGGTTAAAGATTTGGCCATACGTGTAGGAATCCCTCAACATTTGACTGAGTTGGGCATTCAAGAAAGCGATTTGGAACGGTTGGCAAAAGCTGCGTTTGAAGATGTTTGTACTCCAGGCAATCCGCGTGAAGTCTCACAAGAAATTATTTATGAATTATACAAGAAAGCATTATGATTACTGACAAAGATATTGAATTGTTCCTGCAGCAAGCACATCGTGTAGGCGATGCAGGTTTAACCATCTGTAGTAGTGGCAATATTTCATGGCGCATCGGGGAAGAAGCGCTTATATCGGGTACCGGCTCTTGGGTACCTTCTCTGCCCAAAGAGAAAGTCGCGATATGCCGCATAGCCACCGGAGAATCCCTGAACGGCGTAAAGCAGTCTATGGAAAGCGGGTTCCACTTAGGCATCCTGCGCGAACGGCCGGACGTGAATGTCGTGCTGCATTTCCAGTCGCCTTACGCGACAGCTGTTGCCTGCATGGCGAAACTCCCCGAAAACCTGAACGTGACAGCGGAAATCCCTTGCCATGTAGGTTCGGATATCCCGGTTGTGCCTTATTTCCGTCCGGGTTCAGTGGAATTGGCTGAGCACGTGAAAGACGCGCTGAAAGACCATAATTCCTGCTTATTGCGCAAACACGGGCAAGTGGTATGCGGCAAGGATTTTGACGAGGCTTTCGAACGGGCTATGTTCTTCGAGATGGCTTGCCGCATCATCATATTAACAGGAGGGCATTATGATGTGTTAACGGAACAAGAAATCAATGATTTGGAAACATACGTTTTAGGCAAGAAATCATGAGTACGTTTTTGGCTGTTGACTTTGGAGCCGGAAGCGGCCGTGTGATAGCCGGGACGATGCGCGATGGCCGGTTGGAATTGGATGAGTTACATCGCTTTTCCAACCGCCAAGTGCAAATCGGCCATCATTTGTATTGGGATTTTCCCGCCCTTTTTGAAGACATGAAAGAGGGGTTACGGCGGGCGGCGGCAAAGTATGCGGATGTTGAGAGCATCGGTATTGATACATGGGGGGTGGATTTCGGACTGGTGGATTCAGCCGGCAATCTGATGGGAAATCCCATTTGCTACCGGGACGCTTACACCGAACATCTTCCGCAAGAGGTGTTTCAACGTATAGATGAGTCGGAACTTTATGCGAAAGCAGGCATCCAAGTGATGGCTATCAATACCATGTTCCAGCTCTACGCCCTGAAGAAAGAGAATGAAGCCTGGTTGCGCGAAGCGTCCCACATGTTGTTCATGCCCGACTTGTTTGCCTATTACCTGACGGGTGTCCTTGGAAATGAATACACCATCGCTTCCACTTCCGGATTGTTGGATGCCCGGCGGCGCGTTTGGGATTCATCGTTGATTGAAGACTTAGGCTTGCCCGTCCGCTTGTTTCAAGACGGACTGCTAATGCCGGGTATGACACGCGGCACGTTGCTCCCGGACATAGCCATGGAAACCGGCTTACGGCCTTCTGTCAAGGTGATAGCCGTGGGGGCGCACGATACGGCCAGTGCCGTACACGCCATACCTTTCCGGTCTGGGAAAGAAGAAGTCAGTGCCTTCCTGAGTTCCGGCACTTGGTCTTTATTGGGCATCTTGAGAGATGAGCCTATCCTGACGGAAGCGGCCCGGGCCGGAGGCTTTTCAAACGAAGGAGGAGTGAAAGGAAAGATTTGTTTCTTACAAAACATCACCGGATTGTGGATTCTGCAATCGTTGGTTCGCCAATGGATGGGCAGAGGATGGCGTGCCGACTACGATTATTTGGTGGCTGAGGCTGAAAAAGTGAAAGAGGTTCCGACGATTGAAGTAGATGCGCCGGATTTCCTTCATCCGGCTGACATGGAAGTTGCTATAACCGCCTATTGCCAAACTCGTGGGATGAAGGCGCCTGTTACGCAAGGAGAATATGTTCGTTGCGTGTTACAATCGTTGGCTGTGCGCTATCGGATGGGAGTAGAAGAACTGAACAAGTTGCTTCCGCGGCCGGTGGAATGCCTGCACATCATCGGAGGAGGAAGCCGCAACCGCTTGCTCAATCGGCTTACGGAAGACGCTTTGGGCATCCCTGTAGTTCCCGGACCGGTGGAAGCAACCGCACTGGGCAACTTGTTGGTGCAAGCCGAAGCGTGCGGAATCAATGTAAACAAAGAAGCGATGTTTCAACTATAAATAAAAAAGTCATGAAAAGCACTCGAAAAATACCAGTGATTGGAGACGGGACATGGACTACCATTATACCTTTTGCGCTCATTACGAGTTGTTTTGCCCTTTGGGGCTTTGCCAATGACATCACAACGCCTTTGGTAAAAGCCTTTTCTAAAATATTCCGTATGAGCGTAACGGAAGGGACATTGGTGCAAGTCGCCTTTTATGGGGGCTACTTTGCCATGGCCTTCCCGGCAGCTATGTTTATCCGGCGATACTCCTACAAGGCAGGTGTCATGTTGGGATTGGGATTGTATGCTCTTGGAGCGTTTCTTTTCTTTCCGGCCAAGATGACCGGAGATTACTATCCGTTCCTCTTCGCTTACTTCATCCTAACCTGCGGACTGTCGTTTCTGGAAACCAGTTGTAATCCCTACATCCTTTCCATGGGACCGGAAGAAACGGCAACACGCCGCCTCAACCTGGCGCAGGCGTTCAATCCCATAGGAGCTTTGTCAGGCATGTACATTGCCATGGAGTTCATCCAACGCAGACTGAACCCGCTGGATACGGTCGAACGCGCCCAACTATCCGACAGCGAGTTCGAGGCCGTGCGCAATTCCGATTTGTCCATACTGATTGCGCCTTACCTGATTATCGGCATTGTCATTCTTTGCATGCTGATACTAATCCGCCTGACCAAAATGCCGAAAAACGGAGACAATTCGGGGAAAATAGATTTTGTACCGACCCTGAAAAGGATTCTCGCCGTACCGCGTTACCGCGAAGGTGTATTCACGCAGTTCTTTTATGTGGGCGCACAAATCATGTGCTGGACGTTTATCATCCAATACGGTACGCATCTGTTCATGGACATGGGCATGCCGGAACAGGCGGCCGAAGTGCGTTCGCAACAGTTCAACATCGCCGCCATGGCCGTATTCTGCGTGAGCCGTTTTGTGTGCACTTTCCTGTTGCGCTTCTTCAATTCCGGCTTGTTGTTGCGCACGTTGGGCATTGGCGCGGCTTTGTTTACCATCGGTGTGATGTTCTTCCAAAATATTTGGGGAATGTATTGCATTGTGGGAGTATCGGCCTGCATGTCTCTGATGTTCCCTACGATTTATGGCATAGCCCTGAACGGATTGGGAGAAGATGCCAAGTTTGGCGCCGCCGGCTTGATTATGGCCATCTTGGGTGGTTCTATATTGCCGCCGCTACAAGCTTCCATTATCGACCAACATGAATTGTGGGGAATGCCGGCCGTTAATCTGTCGTTTGTCTTGCCATTCATCTGTTTCGTAGTGGTGATTTGCTACGGTCACCGTTCCTTCCGGCGAAAGTGGTCGTAAGAATCCGACAGTGATGAAGAAGATATGCTTGCTTAGCCATTGAAGATATACTTCACGGGCAAAGTAAGCATATTTTTTTATTGCGCTTGAAGTATATTCCATTTATTTCCTATGCTTTACACGGGATGAGTATGTGCTGTAAATGGGTATTGAGTTATCATTTAACGTCCCGCCCCTTATCATTTAACGTCCCGCCCCGTCTCTTTAAATGGGAGCGACCTTCTGATTAAACGTAGTTTGACCGTTTGAAAAGAGGCAGTGGTCTGTACCGGCAAGACTGTATGTTTCACCCTTTACACCAATCTTCCCGTTGTAAGTTTCACGCCTTCACGGCGTCATAATCAATTGAGCCTGAGACGAATGTTGTGAAAGATACATCCTTCACGGATGTTTCACATCTCCCTTCTTTTGTGAAGGATGCGGAATCTCTCCTGAGAAAACGGTTCTGTACGATTTGTGTATATAGATGTACGATTTTACCATATAGCGTGAAACATGTCTGAGCGTGAAAGATGCGGATGTTTCACAACAGATGCCTAATATTCAAAAGGATACAACTCTGTGAAGGCGTGAAACTTCCACCGGTTGAAAACAATCTTTTCCCCAAGATAAAGAAAAATATCCGATAAATATCCCTCAAGAACATAGTCAGGTCTAATATTCTTTATGCTTTTTGCGAAGAAATATGTATCGGGTCAATAGGGCCTGTTTCCGCTTTGCACGATTAGTATTTGTATTGGTGAACGATAAGCTATCGCCACGCCATACAATTACTAATCGTGCTACGCAGAAAGCATTTTACCGCTTCAAGAGAACTTCAAAGCTGGCTCCCTCGCGGCAGGTGAATCGCAGTACGGTATGCTTTTTATCCGTAGAAAGCACTTTGCAATAAGGTGTTTCTTCTACATTCCAACGGCCTTTCAACGTGATGGTCACGGGGATTTCCAAACTTTCGTTGAACTTCCAGGGACGGGAGTAGATGCTGCGCTCGATGCGTTTGCCATTGGCATCGAAAGCTTCGTCACTGGGACCGCGGTAGAGAGCCAAGTCGGGTTGGGCAACGGTAAGCAAAACCTTGTCTTTTTCTTCCTTTACCATGAGCAGGCAGGAAGTATCGGTTTTTTGCACCAGTCCGTCCTTAGGGAGTGCTTGTTGGGGTGTTTCAAACAGGACGTAGGAAGTGGTCTGCCCCATGCGGACGATGTGCGCGTTACGGTCTTGTCGCAACACTTCATAGACAGGCTTTCGGGCAAATGCGGCCAAGGTCTGCGCATCGGTATGCGGCAGGACAGCGTATTCATAAGACGCTCCCTTGGGTGCCTTGCCATGTTGCAGCACCAATGATACCCAGTCGCCCGATGTCGGCTCGACGCTTCGCTCGCCAATGGTCACTTGCGGAGTCTTCTTCTCGAACAACGCAATCTTCTTCATAGAGGCGGGAAGATAATAGCCTACGCCATTCGGGTCGATGTAAGTCTGTCCGTTGTCGGTGAAGTTTTTCCAATAGGAGCGAGTTTGCGGAGTCATGGCCAGTTGGAATACGGTGGTCTCCGTAGGATACTCTGTATTGGTATTTTCAATGTCCGTTCCTAAACAGACGATGGTTCCGTCGAAGAAGTGGAAAGACTTGCGGGCACGGTGCGAGCCGTTGTATTTGTCATGCTCGTGCAACTTCATGCCGAAGTTTCCATTACTCCCGGCTTGGGAAAGGCCTCCGGCAAAGGCTTCGTCGGAATACAGCATCTCTTCCATGCCTGAATAAACATCAACGTTCAGTACCTTGGCGCGTAATTGGTCGAAAGGCAAGTGGATGCTCGTAGTACCCGGTATGCGGTTCCAGTCGAAACCGTTTTCCTGCCAGCCGCTGGTGGTCAGGGTGACCATCTCATCGGGCTTTCCGGTCAGAATCTCCATACTACCGTGCGCCAGGTAACGTCCGTAGAAATTGGCGGGGAGGTAGTGCTCGGCCGCCCATAGGTAACGGGAATGTCCGCGCACGACGGCCGCCCAGTTGTCCCGGCGTTGCACGGAAACACATCCGTAACCTAAAGCCAAGTTGCCTTGCGGATCCGATTCGGGTTTGAATCCCAAACTTTCGAAGAGTTCCTTCATCTTTTTCTCCTCACGGGTGGAGGTGACGGGAAGGAAATCGGGAGCGTTAGGGTCGGGCTTGTCATCGTAAGCAATCAGGCGCAGGTAGGCAGAAGCCATCTCGGCGTCATATTTCTCTTTACCGTCCGGAGTACCGGCCAATGCCATCGTAGCGTATTGGATGGGAATCAGGTGTCCGCTTCCATTGGGGTGACGTCCGGACATGGAGAGGGACCATTGTTTCAGGTTGCAATAGAAGCGCATGGTGAGCAGCACTTTTTTTACGGTCTCATGCGCCAATTGCGAAACGCTGAATTCGGTTCCGCTCAGCAGGTAAATCATCTTTGTGGCACCATCCAACCCGCCTACGGCATAAGCGGGATAGTTGTTGCAATGGTGGAAGCAGGCTCCATCGGACTTGAACGAGCCTGCCAGTCCCGGTGCAGGGCGACATCCGTAATCAATCCAACGCGAGAAGGAACGCAGGTATTGCAACTTCTCCGGCGTATCCTCCATGATGAGGATGCTGGCCATGCGGCCTTGTGTCTGGGTGTTGAACGAGTCGATGTCGATGCCATTCCCGGCAGGTTTGGGATAGACTTCGTTGGTGATGGCATACCAACGCAGGGTACGTTCGGCCTCGTTCAGTTTACCGGCTTGGCGAAGCACGTCTTTCATGAGAAAGTAAGCCACGTAAAGGCCGCGCATGCTATAGCCGTAATGGTGTATGTTGCCCCAGCAACTTCCGTAGGCCACTCCCTGGTCGGTGATGTGGTCGTACATGGCCAGGAACATTCGTTGCAGTTCCTCCTTGTCGGCGGTTTGCTTGGCGTTGTTGTAAGCGATGGCGATGCGCTTCATCAGGTTGAAATAGGCGTTCATCTCCATGCCTAACGTTGTGAACATGTCTTTGTCCCAATTGGGTATCATGCGTTCGTAGGCTTCGGCCTGACGCACCATGAAAATGGGCATGCCGCTCACTTTCCCGTTCTTATATGTTATCTGATAGAAGGCGTATTTCTTCCGGATGGTGTTCATCTCTTTTTCGGTCAGGGCGGAAGGTGTATAAAGCATGTCGCGGAAACGTTGCTCCATGAGTCTAATCTCTTCGCGTTGCTTGTCCGTGACAGGAGTCAGGGGTATGTCCGGCTTCATCAGGGAATGTTTGTAGATAACCAACCAATGGTTCGTGGTTTCTTTGTTGACGAAAGGAACCTGTACGTCAGCTGTTTGCTGGCGGGCGTCTACCTTGCTGGCGGGAATGAGGTGGTCGATGAACAGGCGTCCTTTCACGTCGGGCGCAAGGATGCGGATTTCGTTCATACCGACTTCGGGAGTACCTTCCATGTCGCGCTCGTAGCAGACCCAGGCTCCTCTCCAACCGGTGAAGTTGATGCCAAAGGGAAAGGATGTACACTTCTTCCCGTCTTTCAGAAATTCGAATGTGATTTGCTTGTCCTGCGCCTGTTCGTTATATACCCAGACGATACAAGCCGATAGGTAAGTATCTTTCCCGGTAGGGTCTTTCGGCTCGAATGTCAAGTCTTTTTTGATGGAAAGGACGGCGCCGGGATTGAACGTCCAGCTCAGGCTATGTGTCCCGTCTTTATAATGCTCGTCGTTGATTTCCAAGCGCGAGTCGCTTCCGGTGATGAAAGCGGGCACCTGTCCGTCTTCAAACGAGAGCAGTCGCTCGTTCTTTACCACTTGCGCATTGGCATGGATGGCGATGGTGGCGCATAATGCCAAGGCTGCTTTTGTTGTCCATAGGTTGTGTTCCATGATGATTTTATGTTAAAGTCCTAAAATATCAGTCTGGCGTATGCCTCCCGGCTGGTTGCGATATTCACCGTTAAGGGCTTCGGCTTCTTCAGGATTCAACTCCAGTTCTTTTTTCATATCCTCGGTAGCTCCTTCTTTGTCTCCATTCAGGAGTTTGGCACGTCCACGCTCGTGGTAGGCCTTTACAAAGTTTGGATTCAGTTCGATGGCTTCATCAAAGAGGACGATAGCCTCAGTCAGTTTCTTTTGACCGATATACAGTTGACCTAAATAGAGATAGGCTTGCTCGTTGAAAGGATTCAATTCCGTCACTTGGCGGAAATCGGCTTCGGCCGCTTCAGCCTGTCCGGTGGCTTCCTTAATTTGTCCCCGGAGCAACAAGGCACTTTCGTCCTCACAATCTTTCGCCAAGATAGCGTCAATGTCCTGTGTAGCTTCTTTGTATTGTTGCATCTTTATCAGGGCTTCGGCACGCAGCAGGCGGGCTTCGGTGAAGTCGTCCTTTAGGGCGATGGCTTTGGTGAGGTTGGCGATGCACATCAGGTCGTTGCCCAGCCCGTTGTCGGCCTTGCCCAGCAGGAAGTGGGCGATAGCGTTTCCTTCTTCAATGGCAATGGCCTTGCGGGCGGCTTCGGCCATAGCGGGATAGTCTTCCAGCGTGAAGCAGACATTAGCCAGGTTGAGGAAGGTGGAGATGTGTTCGGGCTCTAACTTGGCCATACGTTCCAACAGGGGACGTGCTTTCTCCGGATGGTTGGTCTGTATGTAGGTTTGTACCAGGTAGCCCATGGTCTCAAAGTCTTCTTGCAGGGCAAGAGCCTCGGTAAAACATTTGATGGCGTAATCGGAGCGGCCCATTCGTTGGGCACGCATACCATCGTACTTGAATATATCGAAATTCTTTTGCTTGTTTTTTTGTTGCTCTTCTTCGGGACTGGCGGGTCGTGCGGAAAAGAATGATTTGAAAAATCCCATAATCGTATGTTTTTATGATAATGGGACAAAAATAGTGATTATTTCCGAATTTGCAGCATACCGTTTTGGGTTATTATGCGGTTATCGTTTGCTAATTGGTGTAATAGCTTGTTTAACTGATCTTTGTCGGCATTTAGTTTGTCACATAGTTCGGCGGGGGTAAGCGGGTTTTGGGCTAAGGTTTGGCAGATTTCATCAGGGTGTAGGGAAGGGGTGGACGGCTTTTGGTGTGCACGCCGGATGCAGGCATCGCATTGGCCGCAATTGTGTTCATTCTTTTCACCGAAATAGCGCAATAGCATGCGGCTCCGGCAGATGTTATCCTCTTCCACATACTCTATCATGGCTTGTATACGCCGCTCGTAACGGGCTTTCCGTTCCTCGTAGACGGTGGAGGGAATACGCATCAGGTTAACATCCATCCGTTCTCTTGTATAAATGATGTAGGGAATTTTCTTACGTGGAATATAGCTGACAATGCGTAATTTGGCAAGCCGTATCAGAGACTCATACACTTGCTGGCGGGTAAGTCCGGTACGTACGGCCAAGGAGTCTTCGTTGATGAATGCATGGTCGGTGAATAGTCCTGTGTATGAACGTAGAATGGTTTGTATCAGTTTCTCGGTAGGCTCTCCTAAATCGCGTAGTTTGTAAAGCTCTTCTCGCCCAATAATGAAGAGCAGGCGCGAGGCATTGTCTTGCTCGTCGGTGTATTCGAGGTAGCCGGCTTGGGTCAGAATCTTCAGAGCACTGTCCACGGGTACGGGAAAGTATTTGAACTTACGGCAGAAGTCCTCGATGTCGAACTCGCGTACACAATCCTGCCCGTCGCCCATAGCCATCTGATAATAATATTGTAGATGCTCATATACATCTAATATATAGTCTTTTTCCGGAAATGTATCGGGGATGCGCTTGTGAAGGGTGGCTTTGTCGGACTTTGCATAGAGGATAATGGCATACGCCTTTTCTCCATCACGCCCGGCTCGTCCGGCTTCTTGGAAGTAAGCTTCGAGCGAATCGGGCAAATCAAGGTGGATAACCAGGCGTACATCAGGTTTGTCAATACCCATGCCAAAGGCGTTAGTGGCAACCATGACACGGCTTTCTCCCTTTTGCCAGCGGTGTTGGCGGATATCCTTAGTCGCATCGTCCAATCCTGCGTGATAGAAGTCGGCGGTGATGCCTTGCTTCATGAGATATTCAGTGACTTCCTTGGTGCGCTTACGGTTGCGCACGTAAATAATGGCACTGCCCGGCATACGCTGGAGGATGTGCAGAAGTTCCTTGGGCTTATCTTCCGTATGACGTACTACGTAGGCAAGGTTTGTACGCTCAAAACTCATGCGGAATACATTCTCTTCCTTGAACTCCAGTCTTTTCTGTATGTCTTTCACCACTTCGGGTGTGGCGGTGGCCGTCAATGCCAGTATGGGGACACCCGGAAGCATGTGGCGCACTTCGGCAATCTTCAGATAAGCGGGACGGAAGTCGTAGCCCCATTGCGAGATACAGTGACTTTCGTCTACGGTTATCATACTAACCTTCATTTTGGCCAGCTTGGCACGGAAGATGTCAGTGGCCAATCGTTCGGGCGAGATGTAGAGAAATTTATAATTACCGAAAATAGCATTTTCCAACGTGACAAGTATGTCTTGCTTTGACATGCCCGAATAGACGGCCAATGCCCGTATACCCCGTTCCCGCAGGTTTTGCACCTGGTCTTTCATCAGGGCGATAAGCGGCGTGATGACCAGGCACAAGCCATCTTGCGCCAAGGCGGGCACTTGAAATGTGATGGACTTGCCACCACCCGTAGGCATCAGACCCAAAGTGTCACGTCCTTGGCCGATGCTCCGGATGATGTCTTCCTGTATGCCCCGAAAGGAATCGTAGCCCCAATATTGTCTGAGTATGGATGCGTAGTCGGGCACGATTCTTAACTGGGTTTGATGTCTTCTATCTGGAGTTGGACCTCACCACGCTTGTGCGTGTTCTCCTCGATGGTGTAGCAGATGTCGAAAGCGCGTTTGGTCTTGATGTAACGCACGTGCGAACTTTGCCCGAAGGCGATGCCGTTCATGACGTTGTTCGACTTGTTGTCCACCAGCTCCAGTTTAATGTGCTCCTGATCGCGTCCTACGACTTTGCTCGTGCCATAGTCATACACATGACGGGTACAGAAAATGGGTTTTTCGTTTTTCGGACCGAAGGGGTTGAACTTCTTCAAATCACTGAAGAACTTAGAGGAGATGTCCTTAAAGTCAATCTCCGCGTCAATGTCGATAACCGCACACGTCTGTTCGGGCAAAATGTGTTGAGACACGAACTCTTCGAAACGCCTGGTGAAAGCGGGCACGTTTTCCACCTTCATGGAAAGGCCGGCGGCATACGTATGTCCACCGAAATTCTCCAGCAAATCACGGCAATACTCAATGGCCTTGTAGACATCGAAGCCCGATACGGAGCGCGCCGAACCGGTAGCCAAATCATTGGTGCGGGTCAGTACCACCGCCGGACGATAATAGATTTCCGTCAGGCGTGAAGCCACGATACCGATAACACCTCGATGCCACGCTTCATTATAGAGTACGATAGAGCGTCGGTCGGCCAGCCCTTCCAAACCTTCCACAATATGGTTAGCTTCTTCGGTCATGCTTTTATCCAGGTCCTTACGCGTTTCGTTATACTGGTTGATTTGTCCGGCTTTCTCCAACGCCACGGTGAAATCTCTCTCGGTAAGCAGGTCTACGGCTTCTTTCCCGTTCTGGATGCGTCCCGAAGCATTGATGCGGGGACCAATCTTGAACACGATGTCACTGATGGTGATTTCCTTATCGGTCAGTCCGCACACGTCAATAATAGCCTTCAGACCTACACTGGGATTGGAGTTGATCTGCTTCAGCCCGTGGTAGGCAAGAATGCGGTTCTCGCCCATGATGGGGACAATGTCCGAAGCGATACTGACGGCCACCAGATCCAGCAAAGGAATGAGATGATGAAACTCAATGCCATTGCTCATGGCAAAAGCCTGCATGAACTTAAAACCTACCCCACATCCGGACAGGTGCACGTAAGGATACGTGTTGTCCGTCCGCTTGGCGTTCAGAATAGCCACGGCAGGGGGCATCACTTCGTCGGGCACATGGTGGTCGCAAATGATGAAGTCAATGCCCCGTTCTTTGGCGTATGCCACCTCTTCCACGGCTTTGATGCCACAATCTAATACAATCACAAGGTTTACTCCCGTCTCTACGGCATAGTCCACCCCTTTGAAAGACACCCCGTAACCTTCGTTATAACGGTCGGGGATGTAGTAGTCAATGTTCGAATAGAACTGTTGAATAAACTTGTAGACCAGCGACACAGCCGTGGTGCCGTCTACATCATAATCTCCGTATATCAAAATACGTTCTTTCCTTCCCATCGCCCGATTCAGGCGCGCCACGGCCACATCCATGTCCTTCATCAGAAATGGGTCGTGCAAGTCGGGCAATTGTGGATGGAAAAACTTCCGGGCTGACGCCACGGTCGTAATTCCGCGCTCGATAAGTAGCCGTCCCAGTATCGGGCTGACGCCCAATCCTTTTGCCAACTTTCGGCTTGCCTCTTCCTGTTCGGGTGTAACGGGTCGGTAATTCCATTTGTGAGTCATTTTATATATTATTTTTTCTTTTCCCAAGTCACATGGTGTCAGAACACGCTAAAACGCACATTCCTCCAACAAGTCGTAAAGGTAGCAAAAAGTATTGGAAATCCGGCAAAAAGAAAATAAAATCTTTCTTAATGCCGGGTAAGCGTCCAAAACTGACGTATCCCCTGTTCGACAGGCGGTACGTCTAAAATAAGATTAAAACTCGGTTGATTTTTATAAATTGTTTGCACTTATGCCGATGGTCGATGGCATAAGCTTTCCGTAGTCGCGGTTGCCAG